>CAZCFA010000046.1:0-22410 GCA_964497825.1 uncultured Conexibacter sp. | reverse complement strand
GTTCCAGCCGCGACCGCGCGCCAGGGAGTTCCAACCGCGGCCCGCGCGCCAGGGGTTCCAGCCGCGTTCGTTCCGGGCTCGGCGGGGCCGCTCAGGCCGGTGCCGGAAGGTCCACGGCTGGCAGCGACAGCGGCTCGCCCGCGGCGGTGACCGCGGGCAGGTCGAGCGTCACCGTCGTCCCGGCACCGGGGGAGGAGCTGAGCCGCATCTCGCCGCCGCGCGAGCGGGCGAGGCCGCGAACGGTCGCCAGCCCGAGGCCGGAGCCGGAGCCGGGCTTCGTCGTGAAGTAGGGCTGGGCGGCGCGGTCGAGCAGGGTGGGGCTGATCCCCGCGCCGTCGTCGCTGAAGCTGATCCGCAGGTACCAGCCGGTGCCGAGCACCGGGTCGCCGGGCGCGATCGTCACCTGCGCGGTCCGGATCGTGACCGCGCCGCCGTCGGGCATCGCGTCACGCGAGTTGGCGGCCAGGTTGACGAGCATCCGCTGTAGCTCCCCGGGCGCGAGCAGGACGTGGGGGAGATGGCCGGCGGAGGAGAGCGCGACCTCGATCCTGGCGCCGAGCGTCCGCTTGATCAGCGGCAGCGCGTCGACGATCGTCGTGTCGATCGCGAGCGGCTCGGCCGCGGCCTCGGGCAGCCGATCGTCGCTCAGCAGCACGCGGCTCAGCTCGGCGCCGCGCTCGGCCGCTTCGGCTATCTCGCCCGCTCGCTCGCGCTGCTCGGCGTCACCCGCGGCGGCGATCTCGTCCGCGCAGACCATGATCACCGAGAGCACGTTGTTGAAGTCGTGGGCGACGCCGGCGGTCATCAGCCCGAGCTGCTCGAGCCGCGAGAGCTCGCAGGGGGCGGGCGCAGGGTCGGGGACCGCCTGCAAGGGACGGACGCCGAGCCCGCTCGCCGGCTCCGGGCGGCCGGGCGCGGCCGGCTCCGGATGCGCGGCGAAGCGCCGCCGATCGGGACGGGGGAGGAGCAGCGCTCCTGGGGGTGTTCGCAACGTTTCCGGCAACGGCCCGGTGCCGCCCGTGGCGGCTTGCCACAGACGCTTCGCCGCCGCCGCGCCGGTCCCTTGTCCCCGGGCGCGGTCGTGCCGGCCGATAGGGTCGCCCCGCGGATGCCCGCGCTGGAGCTCGACAAGCTGACCTGGCCCGAGGTCGCCGCCGCGATCGAGAGCGGGCGCGACACCGTCGTCGTCGCCTTCGGAGCGACCGAACAGCACGGCCGGCACCTGCCGCTGGCGACCGACGCGCTGCTCGGCGACGAGCTCGCCCGCCGCGTCGCCGATCAGCTCGACGCGTTCGTCGCCCCGACCGTCCGCGTCGGCTGCTCCTCGCACCACCTCGCCTTCGCCGGGACATTGTCGCTCCGCGAGGAGACGTTCGCCGCGATCGTCGCCGACCTCGTCCGCTCGCTCGCCGCGGGCGGCTTCCGCCGCGCCGTGCTGCTGCCCTCGCACGGCGGCAACTTCGCGCCGCTGGGGAGCGCCGTCGGGGCGCTGCCCGGCGACGCCGGGATCGAGGTCGCGGCGCTGACCGACGTCGGCGTGCTGCTGACGATCGCCGAGCTCGGCGCCGAGGCGCACGGCGTGCCGCTCGGTGCCGGCGGCCTGCACGCGGGCGAGTGGGAGACGTCGATGATGCTGGCGATCGCCCCCGGGCTCGTCGCCATGGACCGGGCCGAGGCCGGCTTCACCGGCGACCCGCAGGAGGCGATCGGCGGCCTGTTCGCGGCCGGTGTCGACAGCGTCGCTGCCAACGGCGTGATCGGCGATCCGGCGCGGGCCAGCGCCGCCCACGGCGAGGCCTACTGGCAGCGCGCCGTCGAGGCGGTCATCGCCGCGATCGGCTGAGCGTCCGAGCCGCCCGCCATCGCGGCCCGAGGGGGACGGCCCGCGCCGCAGCCCGCGATCGGCTGAGCGTCGGAGCGCCCGTCACCGGGCGCGAGCAGGACGCCCCGCGCCGCGGCGGCGCCACCCCCGCCCGCGCCCCGGCGGGTAGGCGACGCCGCGGCGCCCCTCCAAGGCTGCCCGCTGCGGTGCATCGCGCGCGACGCGGGCCGGCACCAGGGCCGTCGTCGGCGCTACCGGCGCGACGCCGACCGGCCACTCACTACCATGCCCCGAACCGCTGATCCGTGTAAACGAATCCAGGGAAGGTGATCGGGAGTGATGGGACGGACGTTGGCGGGGCTCCTCGTCGTTGCGCTTGCAGCGCTGGCGGTGGTGGGTCCGGCACAGGCAGGCAAGCCGAAGGCGGGCAGCTGGTTCTCGCAGCTGCCGGTCGACCCCAACGACGAGGACAACGGCTCGTCGGTTCAGTTCAAGGTGGCCGGCAACCACAAGAAGCTGAAGAAGGTCACGATCTACTGGCGCTGCGGGAGCAAGAGCGGCTATCACAACTTCCGCAACCCGCCGATCCCGATCGGGATCAACAAGAAGAAGAAGTTCAAGCTGGTCGGTGCGACGACGCCGCCGGCCGGGCAGTCCTCGAGGGACTTCACGCTCAAGGGCAAGTTCACCTCGAAGGAGCGGGGCAGGTACTCGATGAAGCTGAAGGGCTGCGGCCCGAAGATCAAGGGCAAGCTCGAGTACGTCGGCTAGGCTCGCGATCGCCCGTCGTCGCCCGGGGCTCACGCCTGATCAGGCGGGAGCCCCGGGCGCACCCTTGCGGGGGGGGGGTCCGTCCCGACGGCCAATCGCCCTCGGGCTGACTGAGCTCGGCTGACGAAAGGCGGGCTAGGGTCCGGCCATCTGCGCCGCGGCGCGGGGTGCGGCGTGCGGCGGCAAGCTGAGCGCTAGATTGGCTTCAGCGGGTGAAGCGTAAGGTCAATCCAGCCCTCTGCCTGCTGCTGTTGCTGGGCGCGCTGCTGATCACGTCACCCGCTCAGGCGGCCGGGCTCGGCCGCAACTACAAGGAGGTCTACCGCCCGCCCGCGGGGCAGCCGGCGCGCGGCGCCGTTCTGCTGTTGCACGGTGGCGGCTGGGCGTCGCACGTCCCGGCGCTGCTCGACTTCACCCGCCCCTTCGGCCGGCGGTTGGCCCGCTGGGGCTACGTGGTCTGGATGGTCGACTACCGCTCCGGCGCCGCCAGCCTCAAGGACGCGGTGCGCTGGTACCGGCGCATCCGAGCCGCCTATCCGGGCAAGCCGCTGTGCGCCAACGGCCAGTCCGCCGGCGGCCACCTGGCGCTGTGGGTCGCCGTCAAGACGCCGCTTCGCTGCGTGATCGACGAGTCCGGGCCCACCGACCTCACCACCGCGACGGTCTCGACGATCCCGAGCTTCTTCCCCTCCGCCGCCAGACAGCGGCGGCTGAGCCCGCTCACATACGCCGGCCGCGCGGTCTTCGCCGGCACCCGGATCCTGGTCGCCCACGCGATCGACGATCCCGTCGTCCCCTACCGGCAGTCGTTGCGCTTCCACCACCGTCAGAGCTCGCGCCTGGTCAGCCTCCCAAGCGGCGACCAGGGCGTGTTCTGGGTCCACTCGGCCGTCGACTCGCGGGCGTTCAACCGCTACCTGCGGATCGAGCGCGGGTTTCTCGACCGGGCGATGCGGGCGCAGCTGCCCGCCTGGCGCCGGGCTCGCCCACCCGCAGCGCAAGCGCGCTACTCGAGATTCCAGCCGAAATAGACTTCGGCGCGGACGACCCGATCATGGTCGTCGAAGCTGAGGATCTCGGTGTTGCGGCCCCTGCCGCCACCGGCGACGTCCGTCTCGTAGGTGACGATGACCTCGTCCGCTGCCTCGATCACCCGGACGAACTCGAACGTCTGGCCTCGCCCCGCTCCCGGCCAACAGCGCTCGAAGAAACCGTCGCGGTCGAGCATCGGGTCAGGCGGGGAGGAGAACACGAACCCAGCGCTCAGGCGCCGCTCGAAGAATCCCCGGTCGCCGGTGGCGAACGCCGCGTAGAAGTCACGGGCGATCTGCCTGCGATCCGGCATCGGGCCACCCTACTCGGCGTTTGGCTGTCGCCCTGTGGGGGAGCCGGAGGGCGCCACCCGGAGGCTCGAACGGGCCCGAGCAACCAGCCGTTCAGCGGAGAGGGTGGGATTCGAACCCACGAGGCCGCTTTCGCCGCCCACACGATTTCCAATCGTGCACCTTAAGCCACTCGGTCACCCCTCCAGGTGAGGCTCCGAAGATACCGGCGACCATCCGCGAGGGACGGCGTCTCATCGAACGTCGACGGAGCAGCGCTATGCGGGGTGGCCGTCGACGTTCGGCGCTCAGAGCAGCCCGAGCGGCTCGCCGCGCGGGGTCAGCCGCCCGCACCAGAGGCCGAACAGGACGACGGCGATCGCGGCGCCGAGCCAGTGGACGCCGGCGATCACGGCGACGATGCTGGGCAGCCCGACGAGGGCGGCGCCGAGCAGCGCCGGCGGGCGCGGCAGGCCGAGCAGGGTGGCGGTGAGCAGCGCGCAGAGCAGCCAGCCCGACGGCCCCGAGAGCCAGCCCCAGTCCACGAAGAACGACCGCGGCAGCGCCAGCGCCAGCGCGATCGCGAGCAGCGCCACCGCGACCGCCTGCAGCGCTCCGGCGCGGATCGCGAGCCGACCGTCCACGGGTGCGATTATCGCGCCGCCGGGCAGGGGACGGCGGCGAGCGCCGGGCCGGGAGGATGGCCACCGGTCCGTGCCGACGGGCGTCGGGACGGCGGCGATCCGCCTCGGGCCCCGGGGACCGGGCCGGGGACGGCAGCGACCCGGCTCGGACGACGGCGACCCGGCCGGGGACGGCGGCGATCCGGCTCGGACTGCGGCGACCCGCGCCGGGCCGGCGGCCGGCCGCCCGCCACCGGTCCGGCCGCACGCCGGCGACCGGCCCGGGCGCGCACCCCTCCACCCGGCGCAGGGGCGACCGCCCGCGAGGCGCTGGCAGCTATCGTCTCCGGCGATGGAAGCGAGCGGCGCCGAGCGCACCTGGGTCGTCTATCTGGCGGGCGAGATCCACTCCGGCTGGCGGCAGCGGATCGCCGACGGCGTCGAGGTCGCGGCGCTGCCGGTGCTGCTGACGAGCCCGGTCACCGACCACGCCGCCTCCGACGACTGCGGCGGCTCGATCCTCGGCGCCGAGGACGACAAGTTCTGGCACGACCACAAGGGCGCCGGGCTGAACGCGATCCGGACGACGACGCTGATCAAGGAGGCCGACGTGATCGTCGTCCGGTTCGGCGAGAAGTACAAGCAGTGGAACGCCGCCTTCGACGCCGGCCAGGCGGCGGCGCTGGGGACGCCGCTGATCACCCTGCACCCGCCCGAGCACGACCACGCGCTGAAGGAGGTCGACCGGGCGGCGCTCGCGGTCTGCCGCGAGCCCGAGCAGGTCGTCGCGATCCTCCGCTACGTGCTCAACGGCGAGCTCTAGCCGGCGCCTCTCAGCCGGCTGACCGCCTCGCACCGGGCCCCGCGCTACGCGGACCCGGCACGGTACGCCGCGATCGTCTCGCGCAGGCCCTCGGCGAGGCCGATCTCGGTCTCGAAGCCGAGCAGCTCGCGGGCGCGGCTGACATCGAGCAGCCGCTCCATCTGCCCGTCGGGGCGCCCGCGGTCCCAGACGATCTCGCCCTCGAAGCCGCACAGCGGCGCGATCGTCGCCGCCAGCTCGCGGATCGAGACCGACTCGCCGGGGCCGATGTTGACCGGCGCCGGGGTCTCGAGCCGCTCGGCGGCGAGGGTCAGCGCCCGGGCGGCGTCGCGGGCGTGGAGCAGCTCGCGGGTCGGGGCGCCGCTGCCCCACAGCGTCACCACTCCCTCGTTTCGCGCCGCCGCCTCGCTGAACTTGCGGATCATCGCCGCGGCGACGTGCGAGCGCTCGAGGTCGTAGTCATCACCGGGCCCGTAGAGGTTGGTCATCACCGGCACGCAGGCGTCGAGCCCGTGCTCGCGCCGGTAGCTCGAGGCGAGCACGAGCAGCATCCGCTTGGCGAGCCCGTAGGGCGCGTTCGAGGGCTCCGGATAGCCGTCCCAGATCGCGTCCTCGCGGAACGGGATCGCGGCGTCGGCAGGATAGGCGCAGACCGAGCCGGCGCAGACGAGCTTGCCGGTGCCGAGCCGGCGCGCCGCCTCGAACACGTTGGCGCCGATCAGCAGGTTGTCGTGGGCGAGGCGGGCGCCGTTGCGCGAGTTGAAGCCGATGCCGCCGACCACCGCGGCGAGGTGGAAGACTACCTCCGCCCCCGCCAGCGCCCGCTCGCAGGCCGCCGCGTCGCGCAGGTCGCCGTCGGCCGAGCCGAGCGCCCGGACCTCGGCGCCGAGCTCGCGCAGCCGCGCCGCCAGGTGGCCGCCGAGGAAGCCGGTGCCGCCGGTGATCGCGACCGGGCGCCCGGCCCAGCCGCGGCCGCCGCCCGCGGCCCCGCCGCCGCCCGCGGCCCGGGAGCGTTCGGCGCCGCCGTCCGTCATCCGCCCTCGGTCCGGACGGCGCGACCGGCGAGCTCGTCGTCGAGCAGCGCGACGTCGGCGTCGACCATCCGCGCCACCAGCTCCTCGAAGCCGACCGTCGGCGCCCAGCCGAGCCGCTCGCGCGCCAGCGTCGCGTCGCCGCGGATCTCATCGATCTCGGCCGGCCGGAAGTAGCGCTCGTCGATCTCGGTGAACGCTTCCCAGTCGAGGTCGAGCCGCGCCGCCGCCAGCGCCAGGAACTCGCGCACCGAGTGCGACTCGCCGGTCGCGATCACGTAGTCGCGCGGCTCGTCGGCCTGCAGCATCAGCCACATCGCCTCGGTGTAGTCGGGCGCCCAGCCCCAGTCGCGGCGGGCGTCGAGGTTGCCGAGGTAGAGCCGCTGCTGCAGGCCGGCGCTGATCCGCGCCAGCGCCCGGGTGATCTTGCGGGTTACGAAGGTCTCACCACGGCGCGGCGACTCGTGGTTGAAGAGGATGCCGCTGACGCAGTGGATGCCGTAGCTCTGCCGGTAGGAGGCGCAGGTCCAGTGCGCCATCGCCTTGGCGACGCCGTAGGGGCTGACCGGTCGCAGCGGCGTCGCCTCCGACTGCGGCGGCGGCGCGCTGCCGAACGCTTCGCTCGAGCTCGCCTGGTAGACGCGACAGCCGGCGCCGGCCTCGCGCACCGCCTCGAGCACCCGCAGCGCCCCGAGCCCGGTCACCTCGGCCGTGTACTCGGGGATCTCGAAGCTCGTCCGCACGTGGCTCTGGGCGCCGAGGTTGTAGATCTCGTCCGGCTGCAGCTCGTAGATCAGCTTCGTCAGCCGGCCCGCGTCGGTGAGGTCGCCGTAGTGGGTGAACAGCCGCACCTCGCGCTCGTGCGGGTCGCGGTAGAGGTGCTCGATGCGGCCGGTGTTGAAGCTCGACGAGCGGCGGACGATCCCGTGCACCTCGTAGCCGCGCCCGAGCAGCTGCTCGCTCAGGTAGGAGCCGTCCTGGCCGCTGATGCCGGTGATCAGGGCGCGGGGCGGCGTGCTCATCGCCGGTCCGTGGGCTCTGGGACCCGCACGAACCAGGACCGCAGCGGAGCGTCGCGCAGCGTCACCCCGACCTCGAGCCCGGCGCGGGCGCTGAACTCGTCGACGGCGCTCCTGACGCCGCAGGTCATGCCGCCGAGCGGGCCGTCGAGGTAGTCGTGACCGGCGAGGATGCCGCCGGGGCGCACGCGCGGGTACCAGGCGGCGAGGTCCGCGCGCACCGAGGCGAGGTCATGGGCGGCGTCGATGTAGACGAAGTCGAGCGAGCCGGGAGCGATCTCGGCGGCGGCCTCGACGCTCGGACGGCGGACGATCTCGCTGCGCTCGCCGAACCGCCCGAGGCGCCCGCGGGCGCGCTCGTAGGTCGCGTCGATCTCCGCCTGCGCGATGCCTTCGTAGTCGCCGTTGGGGTCGACTCGCCGGTCCCAGGCATCGACCGAGATCAGCCGCCGCCCGCGCCACTCGCGCAGCAGATGCTCGGAGAACTCGCCGTCGCGGACCCCGACCTCGGCCCCGACGCCGAGCAGGCCGCGGCGGTTGAGCAGCCGCGGCAGCTCGTCGCGGCCGGTCAGGTAGTTGAGCGAGCGCCCGTAGCTGGGCCGGGCGAGCAGCGTCAGCAGCCGCCGCGCCACGCGCTTCGCCCGCCACCGCAGCCGCAGCTGAGATCGCCGCTCGCCCATCGAAGGGAGCGTATATCGGCGGCGCGCCGACGAACGCGGTCGCGGCGCGCCCAATACAGTTGAGCGATGCTGCGCCTCAACTCGCCTCCGGTCGTGCTCGAGACGGTCGACGAGGAGACGATCATCGTCAACCTCGACAGCGGCTGCTACTACGACCTCAACCACAGCGGCGGCCGGATCCTCGCGGCGCTCGCGAGCGGCGCCGAGCAGGAGCAGGCCGCGCGCGCCGTCGCCGCCGACTACGGGATCGACGACGCCGAGCTCGCCCCGGCGGTCGCCGAGCTGACGTCGCAGCTGCTCGCCGAGGGAATCCTCGTCGAGGGCGCGGCGGCCGCCGACGGGGGCGGCTTTCCGGGCAGCGCCGCGGCGGGACCGCCGAGCCGCCCCTACGAGGCGCCGGCGCTCGGTCGCCACACCGACATGCAGGAGCTGCTCGTGCTCGATCCGATCCACGAGGTCGATGAGTCCGGGTGGCCGAATCGGGTCTGATCGCCGCCGCTCCGCCGGCTGACCGCGACGCCTTCCTCGCTGACCTGGAGGCGGCGACGGATCGGGCCGGCGCCGCCGCCGGCGGCTTCGACCGGCGCGATTACGGGCTGGCGGGCCGCAGGATCAGCCTCCGGTTCGCGGGCCCGTCGCTGCTGGCGCCGCTGGCCGACGCGCTCGGCCACGCCGAGATCGAGCCGATCGGCGGCCCCGACCTCACGGTCCGCGTCTGGGACAGCGCCTCGACCGGAGTGCGGATGCCGACCCCGCCCTGGGGCCACGACGACTATCGCGAGCACGGGGTGATCCGCGGCTGGTTCGACGAGCGGCTCCAGGTCGTCTTTCAGTGGATCACGAGCTCGGTCAGCGTGCTCGAGCCGGAGCGGGGGCGGGCGACGTTCTGGGTCGCCGACGCCGCCGGCTTCCCCTACTTCGACCGCGCCGCGCCGCTGCGCAAGCTGCTGCACCTGTGGCTGGCCTCCGAGGGGCTGCAGCTGGTCCATGCGGCGGCGCTGCGGGGCGAATCCGGCAGCGTGCTGCTCGTCGGCAACGCCGGCGCCGGCAAGTCGAGCGCCGCGCTCGCCTGCCTCGGGGCGCCCGGCCTCGGCCACATCGCCGACGACTACTGCGTTCTCGAGCCCGCCGCGGCGGGCGCCCCCCCGGTCGTCCATCCGATCTACAGCTCGGCCAAGGCCCACCCCGACACGATCGCGCGGCTCGGCCTCGACCCGGCGATGATCGCCAACCCGATCCGCGAGCAGGGGGACAAGGCGGTGCTGTTCCTGCACCACCACGTGCCCGACCTGCTCGCCGGCCGCGCGCCGCTGCGCGCGATCGCCGTCCCGGTGATCAGCGGCCGCCCGGACACGCGGCTGCGTCCGGTCGGCGGCGGGCAGGCGCTCGCGGCGCTCGCGCCGAGCACGATGCTGCAGCTGCCCGGGACCGGGGCCGCGACGATGCGCTCGCTGGCGGCCGCGGTGCGCTCGGTTCCGTGCTTCCGGCTCGAGGTCGGGACCGACCCCGCCGCGGTCCCGGGAGTCGTTGCGAAGGCGCTGTCGGGATGAACGAGCGCGTGGCCCTCGTGACGCTCGCGCTCGGGCGCCGCTACGAGCGGCGCTGGCGCCGGATCTGCGAGCCGCTGTGGCGCGCCTACGCCGAGCGGCACGGCTACGAGCTGGTCTGCCTGACCGCGCCGCTCGATCGCGGCGAACGGGCCCGCGCCCGGTCGCCGGCCTGGCAGAAGTGCCTCGTCCTCGAGCAGCCGTTCGCGCGCGACTTCGACCGGGTCGTCTGGATCGATGCCGATGTCGCGATCAGGCCCGGGGCGCCGCCGATCCACGCCGGCGTGCCGCCGGCGCAGGTCGGCGCCGTCGACGAGTACTCGAGCCCGACCCGGGAGCTGCACGACCGGACGCTGGCGAAGCTCTATTCCTACTGGCGGTCGCGCGGCGTCCCCTACGTCGACAACCCGACCCCGGCCGACTACTACGCGGCCTGGGACCTGGCGCCGCGCTTCGACCGCGTCGTCCAGACCGGGGTCATGGTGCTCTCGCCCGACCATCACGCCGCGATCCTGCGCCGGACCTACGATCGCTACGAGGATCGCGGCGCGGCGCTCAACCACGAGATGCGGCCGCTCTCCTGGGAGCTGCTGGACGCCGATCTGGTCGCCTGGCTCGACCCCGCCTTCAACCGGATCTGGGGCTCGTGGCTGGCCCTGCACCACCCGTTCCTGCTCAACGATCCCGGCCACCCGGATGCGCCCCGGGTCGCGTCGGCGGCGCTCGCCGACGTCAACTTCCTCCACTTCGCCGGCAACGTCGACGAGATCGAGCTGCTCGGCGAGCGCGGCGGGCAGGCGGCCGCGGCTCCGGCCGCGCGGCCGCGCCGGCGCCAGGGCGGCGGCGCGGCGCCGCGGGCGCCGGTGGCGATCGCGATCTTCCGCCGCCCCGACCTGACCGCGCGGGTGCTCGAGACCGTGCGCCAAGCCCGCCCCGAGCGACTGCTCGTGTTCGCCGACGGGCCCCGTCCCGACGAGCCCGGCGAGGCCGAGGCCTGCGCGCGGACGCGGGCGCTGATCGACGGCGTCGATTGGGACTGCGAGGTCGAGACCGACTTCGCCGCGCGCCACCTCGGCGTCAAACGGCGGATGTCGAGCGGCCTCGACTGGGTCTTCGGCCGGGTCGAGCGGGCGATCGTGCTCGAGGACGACTGCATCGCCGACCCCAGCTTCTTCCCCTACTGCGACGAGCTGCTCGACCGCTACCGCGACGACGAGCGCGTCTGGTCGATCTCCGGCAACGACTTCCGCTTTCACCCGGCCCCGCCCGCCGCCGACTACTCGTTCTCGCGCTACCCGCTGATCTGGGGCTGGGCGACCTGGGCACGGGCCTGGCGCCACTACGACGAGCGGATCGGTGCCTGGGAGCGGCTCCGCGGCAGCGGCTGGCTCGAGCGGCTGCTCGGCGACCCGTTCGCCGCGACCTACTGGGCGCGGATGTTCGACCGCGTCCGCGACGGCCTCGACACCTGGGACTACGGCTGGATCCTCGCCAGCTGGATCGGCGGCGGCCTCTGCGCGCTGCCGACGAGCAACCTCGTCTCCAACCACGGCTTCCGGCCCGACGCGACCCACACGCAGGCGGGCCTGAGCCCGTTCGCGGCGCTGCCGACCGCGGCGATCGGCTCGCCGCTGCGACATCCCGCCACCGTCGAGCGCGACGAGCAGGCCGACCGCTTCCTCGAGGACGTCGTCTTCAGCGGCAACCTGCGGCGGATGCTGGCCCGCGTCCGCAGCGCCCACCGCGCCCGCGAGGGGGCGGCGCGGTGAGCGCCGCGGCCCGCGTCGTCCACCTGCTGCCGCGGCTCTCGCGCGGCGGCGGCTCGCGCTGCGCGATCAACTGCATCGCGGCCTGCGCCGGCGGCGGGACCGAGGCGCTCGTCGTCTCGCTGCGCGAGGCCGAGCCGCAGCTGCGGGCCGAGCTCGCCGAGCGCGGGGTCGCGCTGCTCGAGGCGCCCGGCCGCGAGCGGCTCGGGGCCGAGCTGGCGGCGGCCGACATCGTCCAGGTCGACTTCTGGAACTCGCCCGAGCTCTATGAGCTGCTCTGCGGCGAGCTGCCACCGTGCCGGCTCGCGATCTGGTTCCTGGTCGGCGGCGAGGCGGCGCCGCAGCTCGTCACCGCCGAGCTGCTCGAGCTCGCCGACCGCCCGATCAGCTCCGACGCGGCGCCGGGCCGCGCCGCGATCGAGCGGATCGGGGCGACGCTCGACCCGGCGCCGGTCGCGGCGGTCGCGCCCCGCGCCCACCGCGGCTTCGTCGTCGGCTACATCGGCACGGTCGCGCCGACGAAGATGCACCCCGACTTCGTCGCGCTCTGCGCCGCGGTGCGCCGCGAGGACGCGCGGTTCGTCGTCTGCGGCTCCGGCGACGGGTTCGCGGCGATCGCGGCCGCCGCGCGGCGGCTCGGGATCGGCGAGCGCTTCGAGCTGCGCGGCTGGGTCGACGACGTCGGCGCCGAGCTCGCCGGCTTCGACGTCTTCGGCTACCCGTTGCGCGCCGGCAACTACTCGACCGCCGAGCTCGTGCTGCAGGAGGCGATGCTCGCCGGCGTCGCGCCGGTGGTGCTGCCCTACGGCGGCGCCGCGACGCTCATCGAGGACGGCCGCTCCGGCATCGTCGCCGCCGACGAGCGCCGGTACTCGCGGGCGATCGAGCGCCTCGGCGCCGACCCGGAGCTGCGCCGCGCGCTCGCCGCCGGCGCCCGCGAGCGCGCCCGGCGCGAGTTCTCGCCGGCCGCCGCCGGGCGCCGCTGGAGCGAGCTCTACGCGGAGATGCTGGCGACGCCGAAGCGCCGCCGCCGCTGGCCCGGGCCGCGGCCGCGCGGCGGCGCCGAGCTGTTCGTCGCCGGCCTCGGGCCCGAGGCCGGGCCGTTCGCCGCCTCGCTGCGCGGCGACGGCTCGGCCGACGCGGCGATCGCCGCCGCCTCGCCGCCGCTGGCGCTGGCCGACGGCGGCATCCTCGACTACCGGCGCCGGTTCCCCGCCGACGCGCACCTGCGCCTGTGGGCGGGGCTCGTGCTCGACCGAATCGGCCGCCCGGCGCTCGCCGCGGGCGAGCTCGAGGCCGCGGCCCGGCTCGGGATCGACCGGGCGCGGGTCGAGCCACGATTGGCGGCGCTGACGGGAGCGGCGGCGTGAGCGCGCCCGCGGTTAGCGTCGTGATCGGGACGCGCAACGCCGAGCGCTACCTCGGCGAGGCGCTGGCCAGCATCCGCGACGGCGGCTTCGACGACCTCGAGATCGTCGTCGTCGACTGCGCCTCGGCCGACCGCAGCCGCGAGATCGCCGCCGGCTACGGCGCCCGCGTCATCGCCCAGGACGGGACCGGGCTGTTCGCGGGCTGGAACCAGGGCGTGGCCGCCGCCCGCGGCGGCCTGATCGCGTTCCTCGACAGCGACGACCGCTGGGCCCCCGGCAAGCTCGAGGCGCAGGTCGCGGCGCTGGCGCGGGACCCGGGGCTCGACTACGTGATCGGGTGCGTCCGCTTCTTCCTCGAGCCGGGGATGCCCGAGCCCCCCGGCTACCGGCCCGAGCACGGCGGCGGCGAGCACGTCGCGCCGATGCCGGGCACGCTGCTCATCCGGCGGGCCGCCTTCGAGCAGGTCGGCCCGTTCTTGACCGACTATCAGATCGCCTCCGACGTCGACTGGTTCAAGCGTGCGATCGACGCCGGGCTGCGCTACGAGGTCGTCCCCGAGGCGCTGATCCATAAGCGCATCCACGACTCGAACCTGACCCATTTCCAGGCGCGGTCGATGAACGCCGAGCTCGTCGGCCTGCTCCGCGCCTCGATCCAGCGCCGGCGGGGCGCGCCCGCCGATCCGTCGTGAGCCCGCGGCTCGAGCAGGCCGGGTTCGAGCGCGCGATCGGCCGGCCGCTGGCGAGCCGCGCCGAGTACACGCGGGCGCTCGCCGGCGCGCTCGACCGCGGCAGCGGGTTCGCCGCCGGCAAGCTCGGCTCCTCCGAGCGGATGTGGCTGTCGTTCCCGGCGCGGATCGAGCGCGCCCAGGGCGTGCGCTACCAGGCGCTCGTCACCGCGCTGACCTACCGCAGCAGGGCCCACGCCGGCGTCTGGGCACCCGACGTCGGCGCGCTGCTCGGCTTCTGCGAGCGCTTCCGGGCGGCGGTCGGCGAGCTCGATGCGATCGGCCTGTTCGACGACGCGTTCGCGATCGAGCGCGAGATCTTCGAGCGCGAGCGGCCGCCCGGCATGCCGATGCTGTTCGTCGACCAGGAGCCGACCAGGGGCCCGGACGCGGCCGCCGCCGGGTGCTGGCTCGAGCTGCTGCGCGGCCGGCGGCTCCTGATCGTCAGCCCGTTCGCCGAGCTGCTGCGCGATCGCGCCCGCGCCGATGTCTACGAGCCGGCCTGGGCGTCGGCCGGCAAGCGCTGGTTCGAGCCCGCCGCCGTCGCCGCCGTCGAGATCCCCTACGGCTACGAGCCGGCGACCCAGCGCCGCTACGGCTCGGCGCTGGCGCTGCTCGAGGACGCGATCGATCGGATCGCCGCGCTCGACTACGACGTCGCCCTGATCGGCGCCGGCGGGATCGCGATCCCGATCGCCGCGGCGGTCAAGGCCTCGGGCCGGGTCGGGCTGTCGCTCGGCGGCCACCTGCAGGTGATGTTCGGGGTCTGTGGCCGGCGCTGGCTGAGCCGCCGCGAGTGGCGCGAGGAGATCATCAACGACGCCTGGATCAGGGTGCCGGAGCGCTACCGTCCCGATCCCGCCCTGGCGCTGGAGGACTACTGGTGAGCGAGGTCAGCGCGATCATCCCCGCCCGCGATGCCGAGGCCTACCTCGGCGAGGCGATCGAGTCGATCCTCGGCGAGCGGCCGTGGCCGGCCGAGGTGGTCGTCGTCGACGACGGCTCGCGCGACGCGACGGCGGCGGTCGCGGCCGGCTTCGGCGACCCGGTTCGCTGCATCCGCAGGCGCGAGCCGGGCGGGGTCGCAGCCGCCTGCAACGTCGGCGTCGCGGCGGCGGCCGGCGAGCTGATCGCCTTCCTCGACGCCGATGACCTCTGGACCGCGGGCAAGCTCGCCACCGGGCTCGCGATCCTCGCCCGCGAGCCCTCGCTCGAGGCCGTCTTCGGGCACGCGGTCGAGTTCGCCAGCCCCGAGCTCAGCGCCGCCGAGCGCACCCGGCTGCTGGTCCGGACCGAGCCGCTGCCGGGCCGGGTCCGCGGCACGATGCTCGCCCGCCGCTCGCTGCTCGACCGGGTCGGCCCGTTCGACGAGACCCTGCCGGTCGGCGACTTCGTCGACTGGCACGCCCGGGCCGAGGAGGCCGGGGCGCGGACGCTGCTCGTCGACGAGGTGCTGCTGCGCCGCCGGGTTCACCGCTCGAACATCGGCCGCGGCGACCCCGGGCAGCGGCTCGGCTACGTCCGCGCGGTCCGCGCCGCCCTGCGCCGGCGCCAGCGGGAGGGCGCGTGATCGCCAACCTGCGAGCGCTGCGGCGGCTGTTCCCGCGGACCGGGCACTGGGTCGCGCTCGCCTGCCTGCTGGCCGCCCTGCAGGCGGCGCTGCTGATCCCGGTCGGGCTGCTGATCGAACGCGCCTTCAACGACGTCATCCCCGACGGCGACGGCGGCGCCCTCGTCCTGCTCGGGGCGCTGCTGCTGGTCCTGTTCCTGGCCTCGAGCCTGGTCGCCGTCGCCACCCGGCGGCTGATCCTGCGGCTGACCACCGACGCGATCGCCGAGCTGCGGATCGCGATGTTCGACCGGCTGCAGGCGCTGCCGCTGCGCTGGTTCGACCGCAACGACGCGGCGCGGCTGCACGCGATCCTCGTCGCCGACAGCGAGCGCGTCTACTTCATGGCGACGTCGCTGGCGAGCCAGGGCGCGCCGGCGGTGATCGTCTGCGCGGCGCTCAGCGTCGCGCTCGCGATCGTCGACCCGCTGCTGTTCGCGATCCTCGCGGTGACGATCCCGGCGATCTATCTGGCCGGACGGCTGCTGCGGCCGCTGCTGGTCCGCCGCACCTACGCCTGGATGGAGTCGTTCGACCGGTTCAGCGCCCGGATGCAGTTCGCGCTGCGGGCGCGGCCGCTGATCGCCGCGCACGGGACCGAGGGGGTCGAGCGCCGCCGCGCGGAGGCTGAGATCCGCGGCCTCAGCGACGACGGCCTGGCGATGGGCTGGATGCAGTCGCTGTACGCCCAGATCTTCAGCACGATCGGCGCCGTCGCGGCGGTGATCGTGCTCGTGATCGGCGGCGCCGCGGTCGCCGACGGCCGCTCCAGCCTCGGCGCGCTCGTCTCCTTCTTCACGCTGCTCGGCCTGATGCGCGGCCAGTCGGGACAGCTGATGACGGCGGGCGCGCAGCTGATCTCGGGCGCCGAGTCGCTGCGGCGGCTCGAGGACGTCCTCGAGCTGCGTGAGCCGCCCGCCTACCCGTCCGGCGGCCGGCGGATCGACTGGAGCGGCTCGTTCGAGCTCCGCGGCGTCGGCTTCGCCTACGACCAGGACGAGGTCCTGCGCGACGTCGACGTCAGCGCCCCGGCCGGGGAGTGGACGGCGCTGGCCGGCCCCAACGGCGCCGGCAAGACGACGATCGCGACGCTCGCCCTCGGCCTCTACCGGCCCGACGGGGGCGAGGTGCGCGCCGACGGCGCCGCGCTCGCGGAGATCGATCTGCTCGACCTCCGCCGCCAGGCCGCGGTCGTCTCCCAGGACCCGTTCCTGTTCGCCGGCACGGTCGCCGACAACATCGGCTACGGCAGCGAGGACGCCGATCCCGCGACGATCGCCGAGGCCGCCCGCCTGGCCGGCGCGGCGGCGGCGATCGAGGCGCTGCCGGCCGGCTACGAGACCGAGGTCGGCGACGAGGGCACGCTGCTGTCGGGCGGCCAGCGCCAGCTCGTGATGATCGTCCGCGCGGTCCACCGCCGGCCGCGGCTGCTCGTCCTCGACGAGCCGACCAGCAGCCTCGACGAGGAGGTCGCGGCACGGGTCCTGACGGCGCTGCGCGGGCTGCCCTGGCGGCCGACCGTGCTGCTGATCTCCCACGATCCGGCCGTGCTCGCGCTCGTCGATCGTCGCTACGAGGTCGGCGGCCGCGGCGCCCGGCTGCTCGCCCCCGACCAGCCGCTCGCCGGTGCCTCGCCGCGCCGCTGAGCTGCGCGCCGAGCGCCGCGCCGTCGCCGCCGATCAGCTGCTGCTGATCGGCGCCGCCGTGCTCGCTCCCGAGCCGGCGCTGGCGGCCTGGGAGCGCTGGTCGCGGCGGGCCGACCCGGGACGGATGCGCCACGGCGAGGCGCGGCTACTGGCCGGCTGCTTCCGCCGGCTCGAGCGGATCGGGGCCGGGGGGCCGATGATGGCGGTGGCGCGGGGGATCTACCGCCGCACCTGGTACGCGAACCAGCTCGCGGTGGCACGGATCGCCGCCGTCCTCGAGCGGCTCGAGGCGGCCGCGGTGCCGGCACTGGTGCTGAAGGGCTTCGCGCTGGCGCCGCTCGCCTACCGCGACCTCGGAGCGCGACCGATGGAGGACGTCGACCTGCTGCTGCCGCCGCACCTGATCGAGCGGGCGGTCGCCTGCCTGGAGCCGCTCGGGCTCCGCAACGAGCGCGGCCTGCGGCGGCCGGACGGGCTGCTCGCCAACGAGGTCGAGCTGGTCGACGCCGAGGGCAACTCGGTCGAGCTCCACGCCTACGCGCTGGTCGAGTCCGCCGACGACTCCGACCTCTGGCAGCGGCGGGCCCGCTTCGAGGTCCGCGAGGCGGCGGCCTATGCCCCCTGCGCCGAGGATTCGCTGCTGATCGTCGGCGTCCACGGCCAGCGCTGGAACCCGGTCCAGCCGGTCGCCTGGGTCCTCGACGCCTGCCGGCTGGTCAGCCCGCCCGGCGGCAGCGACGCGCGCTTCGACTGGGACCGGTTCTGCGAGCGCGCCCGCGCGCGCGAGCTGACCGTCCCGGCGCGGCGCATCGTCAGCATGCTCGAGAGCCTCGAGATCGAGGTGCCGCCGGCCGTCGCCGAGCGGCTCGGCGCCGATCCGGTCGGGCTCGGTGCCGCGATCGGCGACCGCGCCAGCCGCGCCGCGCCCGGGCGGCTCAGCAACGCGGCGCTCGCCTGGGACCGCTACCGGCGCTTCCGCGCCGGCGCCCGCGACGGCGACCGCCCCAGCGGCCCGCTCGACTGGGCGCGGGCCGCCTGGGGCCTCGACCGGGTCGCGGCGCTGCCGGCCGAGGCGGCGCGGCGGCTGCGCTCGCTCAACCGCTACGCGCGCGAGCGCGCCGTATGAGGCTCGGGCTCGAGGGCTCGCGGGCGCTGGTCACCGGCGCCGCCCGCGGCATCGGCCGGGCGATCGCCGAGGCGCTGCTCGGCGCCGGCGCCGGAACGGTCGTCGGCATCGACCGCGACTGGGGCGAGGAGGCGCGGGGGTTCGAGCGCCGCGGCGGGACCGCGGTCGGCGCCGACCTCGCGCGCGTGTCCGGCCGCGAGCTCGGCGAGCGGCTGCTCGACGAGCACGGGCCGTTCGATCGGATCGTCAACAACGTCGGCATCACCACGCCCGAGTCGTTCCGCGAGCTCGGCGAGCCCGGCTTCGACGCGGTGATCGCGACCAACCTGCGGACGCCGCTGTTCCTGACCCAGCGGTTGGCCGAGGAGCTGATCGCCGCGGGCGAGCGTGGGGCGGTGCTGTTCACCGGCTCGCTGCACAGCCGCATCAACCGCCGCCACCCGCACTACGGGGCGAGCAAGGCGGCGATCGCGGCGCTCGCCCGCGAGCTCGCCGCCGAGCTCGCCCCGCACCGGATCCGCGTCAACGTGATCTCGCCGGGCTGGGTCGCGGTCGGAGCGGCCGCCGACGCCGGCGACGACTACAGCCGCGCCCTCGAGGCGCTGATCCCGCTCGGCCGCCGCGGCGCCCCCGCCGACCTCGCGCCGCTCGCGCTGGCGCTGCTCAGCGACGCGGTCGCGGGCTACGTGACCGGCGCCGACGTGCCCGTCGACGGCGGCCTCGGCCTGCACTCGTTCCTCGACGACCTGCCGGGCTGAGGCTCAGTAGCGAGCACGGATCGACGGGGGGTGGTTTCGCCCTGCCGCGGGCCCGCCGCCGCGGCTAAGGTCGGGCTGACCCGCCGATGTGAGGAGCGACCTGATGACCGGCAGCAGGAGATCGCGATGACCGAGATCAGCGGCGGCGAGCTGCTCGCCCGGGCGCTCGAGGCGGAGGGGATCGAGCTCGTCTTCGGGCTGCCGTGCCCGGAGATCGATCCGCTGCTCGCGGCGCTCGACGAGCACGGGATCCGGCTCGTCCCGGTCCGCCACGAGGCCGCGGCCGCGCACATGGCCGAGGGCCTCTACAAGACGACCGGCAGGGTCGCCGCGGTGCTCGGCAACCCGGGCCCCGGCTCGGCGAACCTGGTGCCGGGCGTGCTGACGGCGCTGCACGAGGGGGTGCCGCTTCTGGCGATCACCTCACAGCACCGGCTCGGGCTCGTCTATCCCTCGACCCCGGCGACCTTCCAGGGCCAGGACCAGCTCGACCTGTTCAAGCCCGCCGTCAAGTGGGGCGGCCCGGTGCTCGAGTGGGGGCGGATCCCCGAGATCGTCAGCCTCGCCTTCCGCGAGATCTGGAACGGCCGCCCGGGCCCGGCTCAGATCGAGGTCCCGCAGCAGTTTCTCTACGAGGCCGGGGATGCCGACAGCGCGCCCGTCCGACCGCCATCGACATGCCGGTCGGACGGGCCGCGTGCCAGCGACGCGCAGCTCGCCGAGGCGGCGGCGCTGCTCGCCGGCGCCGAGCGGCCGCTGGTGATCGCCGGCAGCGGCGTCGATCGCGCCGGCGCCAACGAGACCCTGCTCGAGCTCGTCGAGCTGCTCGGCTGCCCGGCGCTGACCTCGATGGCCGGCCGCTCCGCCGTCCCCGGCGACCATCCCGCCTACCTGTTCGGCTTCGGCGCCGCCGGCGACGCCGCCCGGGCCGAGGCCGATGTCGTCCTCGTCGCCGGCTCGCGGCTCGGCTACCTCGACACGCCGTTCGACAAGTACTGGGGCGATCGCGAGGAGCAGAAGCTGATCCAGATCGACGTCGATCCGCGCAACCTCGGCGTCACCCGGCCGCTGGAGCTCGGCATCGTCGCCGAGCTCGGCGACGCCCTCGAGGGCCTGCTCGGCAAGCTCCGCGAGCTGCCGCGCGGCGATCGCGACGGCGCCGACCTCGCGCGCTACCGCGCCCTCGACGAGGAGGTGCGGGCGGCGCAGGCGCAGCCGATCCTCGAGTGGAGCGGGCCCGGGATCCACCCCGCGCACGCGGCCGGCGCCGTCGGCGCGGCGTTCGGCGGCGACGCCGTCTACACGGTCGACGGCGGCAACACGGCGCTGTGGGCCTACGCCGTGCTGCCGCCGACGCGGCCGCGCTCCTACCACTCGATCCTCGAGCTCGGGATGCTCGGCACCGGGATCCCCTCGGCGATCGGCGCCAAGCTCGGCGCCCCCGACCGCGACGTCGTCTGCATCACCGGCGACGGCGCCGCCGGCTTCAACGTGATGGAGCTGCAGAGCGCCGCCCGCGAGGGGATCGCGATCACGGTCGTCGTCATGGCCGAGGGGTCGTGGACGATGGAGGAGCCGAACGAGCTCGAGCGCTACGGCCGCACCTTCGGGACTGGCCAGGGCGAGGTCCGCTGGGACCTCGTCGCCGAGGGCCTCGGCTGCCACGGCGCCTACGTCGACCGGATCGACGAGCTCGACGGCGCCCTCGCGGCGGCCCGCGACCACGACGGCCCCAGCCTCGTCTGCGTCCGCACCGATCGCGAGGCCAACCTCGCCGTGCCCGCGGCGATGATGACGCGCTTCTTCGAGGTCTACTCGGGCCCGGTCGAGGCCGAGCAGCCGGCGGGCGTCTGAAAACGCGCCCGCGCGCCGGCGGCGGGCGGAGCGTTCGTCATCGCAGCGAGCCGGCTCAGCCGCGCAGCGCCCGCAGCGCGTTGAGGATCACCGCGATGTCGATCGCCTCCTGGGCGAGCGCGCCGGCGACCGGCGGCAGGTAGCCGAGCGCGGCGGCCACCATCCCGGCGATGCTCAGGCCCATCCCGGCGAGGACGCTCTGGCGGGCGATCGCGAGCGCCCGCGAGCTCAGCCGCACCGCCTCGGCGATCCGGTCGAGGCGGTTGACGACCATCACCGCGTCGGCGGTCTCCGAGGAGACGGTCGCGCCGGCGGCTCCGATCGCGACGCCGACGTCGGCGAGCGCCAGGGCGGGGGCGTCGTTGACGCCGTCGCCGACCATCACGACCGGGGAGCCGCCGGGCGTCGCCTGGATCTCGCTGACGATCGCGAGCTTGCCCTCGGGGCTGCGCTCGGCGTGGACCTCGGTGATCCCGACGCTCGCCGCGACGCCGTGGGCGACGTCGGCGCGGTCGCCGGTCACCATCGCGACCCGGCGCACGCCGGCGTCGCGCAGCGCCGCGGTCAGCGCCGCGGCCTCGGGGCGGACCCGGTCGCCCATGACCAGCGCGCCCGCGAGCGCCCCGTCGACGCCGACCAGGATCCGCGCCCGGCCGGCCGGCACGTCGGCCTCGAGCCGGGCGACCTCGGCCCCGTCGACGGCGACGCCGCGCCGGCGCAGCCAGCCGGTGCTGCCGACCGCCACGCGGCGGCCCTCGACGATGCCCTCGATGCCGTCGCCGGGCTCCTCGACGACCGCCTCGGGGAACGGCAGCGCCAGCCCGCGCCGCCGCGCCGCCACGACCAGCGCCTCGGCGAGGACGTGGGCGGAGAGCTGGTCGACCGCTGCCGCCAGCGTCAGCAGCTCGTCCTCGCCGATCGCGCCCAGCGTCCGGATCCGCTCGAGCTCGGGGGCGCCGAGCGTCAGCGTCCCGGTCTTGTCGAGCAGCACGGTGCGGGCGGCGGCGAGCTGCTCGATCGCCCTGCCGCCCTTGACGATCACGCCCGCCCGCGCGGCGCGCGAGATCCCCGAGATCAGCGCGATCGGAGCGGCGAGGATCAGCGGGCACGGGGTCGCGACGACGAGCACCGCGAGCGCCCGGACCGAGTCCCCGGACGCGATCCAGGCCAGCGCCGCGAACAGCAGCGTCAGCGGCAGGAAGAACCAGGCGTAGCGGTCGGCCATCCGGATGAAGCGCGGCTTCTCGGCCTCGGCGGTGGCGACGATCCTGACCAGCGCGCTGTAGGTGCTGTCGGCGGCGCGCCGGGTGACGCGCAGATCGAACGGCGAGCCCGCGTTCGTCGTGCCGCTTCGCGCCGGCTCGCCGCTGCCGCGGGTGACCGGCAGCGGCTCGCCGGTCAGGGTCGACTCGTCGAGCACCGCCTCCGCCCCGGTGACCGCGCCGTCGGCGGGCACGACCTCGCCGGCCCGGACGACGACCACGTCGCCGACCTCGAGCGCATCGACGGGGACCTCCTCCAGCGCCTCGCCGCGGCGGACCCGGGCGACGCTCGGCGCCCGCTCGAGCAGCGTCCGCAGCTCGCCCCGGGCGCGGCGGCCGGCCCGCTCCTCGAGCGCGTTGCCGCCGGAGAGCATCAGCGCGACGACCGCGCCCGCCAGCTCCTCGCCCATCGCCAGCGCGCCGACCATCGCGAGCAGCGCGATCACGTCGACGCCGACGTCGCCGGCGCGCAGGCTGAGCGCGATGTCCCAGGTCAACGGGATCAGCGCGAGGACGATCGCCGCCGCCCAGACGAGCCGGGCGGCATCGGGGCTGCCGCTCAGATGGAGGATGCCGCCGGCGGCGATCGCCACCAGCACGAGCGCGGCGATCGCGGTGTCACGGCGGTCGCTGCGCGCGGCCTCGCGCGCGGG
>CAZCFA010000045.1:0-22630 GCA_964497825.1 uncultured Conexibacter sp. | reverse complement strand
GCGGGCCGAGACCGTCGCCAGCGCCTCGGGGACCGAGTGCGCGCTCGCCCCGGCGACCGAGCCGTAGCCGCTCTCAGCCCGGGAGCGGCCGAAGATCCGGTTCGTGCAGCTCGGCAGGTAGACGGCGTGGGCGCCGTCGCGCACGGTCGGCGGCATCGCCGCCGGGGCCGGCGGCGGCATCGGCGGCTCCCAGCCGGGAACGAGCTCGGCGCCGATCGCCTCGCGGGCGGCGGCGGCGGCGCGCTGCAGCCGCCGCTCGCCGATCGCCCCGGCGATCCCGGCGCCGCTCCGCAGCCCGGCCCGGGCGCCGCGCTCGACCAGGTCCCAGTGCTCGGCGGCCCGCAGCGCGGTCCGCTCGGCGCGGGCCGGGTGCTGGCGCTCGCGCATCTGCTTGACCATCACCCCGGTGTCGATGTCGAGCGGACACGGGTGCTTGCAGCTGCCGTCGACGGCGCAGGTCTCCAAGCCGTCGTACTCGAACTCCTCGAGCAGCTTCGCGAGCAGCGGCGAGCCGGCGGGCTGGCGCGCCATCTCGCGCCGCAGCACGATCCGCTGCCGCGGCGTCGTCGTCAGCCCGCGGCTCGGGCAGACCGGCTCGCAGAAGCCGCACTCGACGCACTTCGTCGCCACCTCCTCGATCGCCGGCGTCGTCTTCAGGTCGCGCAGGTGGCAGTCGGGGTCGCGGTTGAGCACGATGCCGGGGGCGAGCACGCCGTCGGGGTCGGCCGCCCGCTTGATCCGCCACATCATCTCGGTCGCCACCGGCCCCCACTCGCGCTCGACGAACGGCGCCATGTTGATCCCGGTCCCGTGCTCGGCCTTGAGCGAGCCGTCGTAGCGGTCGAGGATCAGCTCGACGAGGGCGGCGATGAACGCCTCGTAGCGCTCGACGTCCTCGGGCTTGCCGAAGTCGGGGGTGAGCATGAAGTGCAGGTTCCCGGCCGAGGCGTGGCCGGCGACGCCGGGCAGGAAGCCGTGCGCGCCGAGCAGCTCCCGCAGCTCCTCCGCCGCCTCGGCGATCCGCGCCGGCGGCACGCAGACGTCCTCGATGATCAGCGCCGAGCCCTGCTCGCGGAACTGGCCGATCAGCCCGTGCAGGCCCTCGCGCACCTGCCAGTTGATCTCGATCCGCTCCCGATCGCGGCTGAACTCGACCGCGCGGAACGGCTCGTGGCCCTCGAGCACCGCCGCGGCGGCGGCCTCGCCCGCGGCCAGCCCCTCGGCGTCATCGGCGCCGAACTCGACCAGCAGCGCCGCCGACTCGGGCGGCAGCTGCTTCCAGTACTCGGGGGTGCCGGCGATCGAGTTGGCGGCGACCATCAGCGCCGGCGCGACCATCAGCTCGACCGCGGTCGCCCCCGCCGCGACCAGCTCGCCGACCGGCGCGGTCGCCGCGGCGATCGAGTCGAAGTGGACCCAGGCCGTCGTCGTCACCGGCGGCAGCGGCACGGTTTCGTAGACGACCTCGGCGATGAACGCCAGCGTCCCCTCCGAGCCGATCAACAGGCGCCGGAAGATCTCGACCGGCTCGTCGGCGTCGAGGAAGGCGCAGAGCCGGTAGCCGGTCGTGTTCTTGATCGCGAACTTGCGGCGGACGCGCTCGCGCAGGTCGGCGTCGGCGCGGAGCTCGTCGCGGAGCTCCGCCAGGGCCGCGGCGAGCGCCGGCTCGGCGGCCTCGAAGCGCGCGCCGGCGTCGGCGTCGGCGGTGTCGATCACGGTGCCCGACGGCAGCGCGAAGGTCAGCGAGGCGACCGTCGAGTAGGAGTCGCGGACGATCCCGCAGCGCATCCCGCCCGAGTTGTTGGCGACGACGCCGCCGACCGTGGCGATGTCGGTCGAGGCCGGGTCGGGCCCGAGCTTGCGCCCGTAGGGGGCGAGGACGCGGTTGACGTGGCCGAGGATCGCGCCCGGCCTGACCCGGACCCGCGAGCCCTCGTCGTCGAGCACCTCGATCCCGCCCCAGTGGTGGCGGACGTCGGCGAGCACGCCGTCGGTCTGCGACTGGCCGTTGAGGCTGGTGCCGCCGGAGCGGAAGACGAGCGGGATCGCGCGCTCGCGGCAGTAGGCCATCAGCCGCGCGACCGCGCCGACGTCGCGGGGCCGGACCACCGCCCGCGGCAACTTCCGGTAGGCGCTGGCGTCGGAGGCGTAGCGGACGATGTCGCTGGCCCGGCCGAGCAGCCCGTCGGCGCCGACGATCGCCCGCAAATCGGAGGCGAGCGGCTCGGCGACGCCGGCGGCGAGTGCGTCCGGAGCGCGGTCGCCCGTCGGCTGCGGGTCGGGGGCAATCCGGTCGACCTGCGGCTCGAGCAGCGGCATCCTCGATCCCTCGACTCCCCAGATCCCTAGACCAGCCACATCCCGGGCGCGACGCCGACCTCGACCAGCGACGGCCCGCCGGTGCCGATCCGCGCGCCGAGCTCCTCGCGCAGCTGCTCGCCGCCGTCGACCGCGACCGAGTCGACTCCGTAGGCGGAGGCGACGGCGGCGACGTCGAGCGCCGGCAGGTCGAGCCCCGGCGCCCCCTCGACGCCCTCGGCGAGCGCGAACCACTTGAGGATCGCGTACTCGGAGTTGCGGAGGATCAGGAAGGTGACCGGGACGTCGTAGGCGGCGGCGCTCCACAAGCCGGTGATCGCGTACTGGGCCGAGCCCTCGCCGAGCACGCAGACGACCGGACGGTCGGGCTCGGCGAGGCCGACGCCGATCGCCGCCGCGAGCCCGAACCCGAGGCCGCCGCCGGCGCCGAAGTAGTAGGAGCCGGGGCGCGAGATCCGCAGCTGGTTGCGCAGCGCCAGCGTGCACGAGGGCGCTTCGAGGACGACGATGCCGTCGTCCGGGAACGCGGCGGCGAGCGCCGCCATCGCCTCGGTGCCGCTGATCGCGGCCTCCGCCGGCATCTCCGGCGGCTCGGCCGGCCCGTCGCGCTCGGCCGGCGCCTCGCGGCCCGACGGCTCGAGCGCCTCCGCGAGCGCGGCGAGCGCCAGCCCCGGATCGCAGACCAGTGCCTCGCCCATCGGCGCCCGCGCCGCCTCGTCGGGATCGGAGGTGATCTGGACGAGCTCGGCGGCGTCGGGCAGCAGCGGCCCAGGCAGGTGCGGGTAGTAGGCGAAGACGGAGGCGCCGACGACGAGGATCAGATCGTGGCCGGCGAGCGCCTCGGAGACGGCGGCGATCCCGGGCGGCAGCGAGCCCTGGTAGGCGGGGTGCGCCTCGGGGAAGCCGAGCCGGCCGCCGCCGGTCGGCGGGACCGCCCAGACCGGCAGCCGCTGCGACTCGACCAGCGCCACGGCGCTCTCCCAGCCGCCGCTGGCGTCGATGTCGGGGCCGGCGACCAGCACCGGGCTGGCGGCGGCGGCGATCCGCGCGGCGAGCGCCGCGACCGCGTCGGGCGCAGGTCCGCCGCGGCCGTCGACGGTGCGCTCGAGCGCCCGCGGGGTGGTCTCGGGATCGGCCTCGGCGGCCCAGTCGTCCATCGGGATCGAGACGAACGCCGGTCCCTTCGGCGCCAGCGCCGCGCTGTGGATCGCGCGGCCGATCGCGGCGGGAACGTCGGCGGCGCGCGGCGGCTCGTAGCTCGACTTCACGTACGGGAGCGGGGCCAGGGTCGCGTCGCGGTGGGTCAGGTTCGCCTGCATCGTCATCTGCGCGCGGACCTGCTGGCCGGCGGTGACGAGCAGCGGCGCGTGGTTGGCCTGGGCGTTGAACAGCGCCCCGACCGCGTTGCCAACGCCGGGCGCGGTGTGGAGGTTGACGTGGCCGACGCCGCCGCTCGCCTGCGCGTAGCCGTCGGCCATCCCGACCGCGACCGCCTCCTGCAGGCCGAGCACGTAGCGGAAGTCGTCGGGGAAATCGGCGAGCATCGGCAGCTCGGTCGAGCCCGGGTTGCCGAAGATCGTCGTCATGCCGTGCCTGCGCAGCAGCTCGTAGGTGGCCTCGCGGACCGTGCTCATCGGCTCGTCTGCTCCTCTCGGGGGTACGGAGCGACCCTAGCGCGAGCGCGGCACCGGGGCGCGGGCGCGGGCGCGGCCGGCGGCGTCCGCCGGTGAGCTGACCCGCGGCGGCCGCCCTAGCGGAGCTCGATCGCCGGCAGCTTGCGGATCAGCTTGTTGCCGGCCTCGTCCTTGAACTTGACCTGGACCTTCGCCTTCACCGGCAGGCCGGCCCTCAGCGCCTTGCGCACCCTCCTGTTGGCGGCGTTGCGCCGCGGCTTCAGCTTCAGCGCCTTCGTCCGCTTCGCCTTGACCGTCTTGATGACCTTGCGCAGCGCCTGCGCGCGCTTGCCCTTGATCTTCACCCGGCCGGTGCCGACCACGGTCACCTTCTCGTTCGCCCCGGCCTTGACCTTGACCTTGACCTTCTTGCGCTTCAGCTTCTGCCGCTCCCTGCCCTCGAGCTTCGCCTTCTCGACCTCCTGGTCGGTGACCGTGATCTGCTTCGTCGCCACCGCCCGGGGGCCGCCGTTGCAGGAGGCGGTCTGGCCGCTGTAGACGACGGCGACCGAGCAGCCCTCGTCGTCGACCACGACCATCGTCACGGTGAAGCTGCCGGTCCGCTTGTACTTGTGGCTGACCTTCGGCTTCCCGGCGGTGCCGGTCTTCGACTTGCCGTCGCCGAAGTCGTAGAGGTAGGAGACGATCTCGCCGTCGGGGTCGGTCGAGGAATCGCCCTTGAACTGGGTCTTCTCCTTCAGACCGGGGGTCTGCGGGATCACCGTCAGGTTCGCCTTCGGGCCCTGGTTCGGGGTGATCGCCACCGATCGCGGGGGCGGGCCGGTGCCGCCGCTGTCGTAGGGCGAGCCCGCCAGCGCCGCGAGCGCGCCGCCGGAATCGATGCCGAAGGCGCGCACGTTCGGCGGCCCCGAACCGTTGGCCGCGTAGAGGAAGCGGCCGTCGGGGCTGACCGCGGCGGCGGCGGCGTTCGCCCCCGCCGGGAACGGCGAGCCGGCGACCGGCCCGAGCGAGCCGGCGGCGTCGATCGACAGCGCCGCGATCGTGCCGGCGCTGGAATCGGTCTCGAACAGGTGCTTGCCGTCGGGCGCGATCGCCAGGCCGGGCGAGACGGCGGTGCCCGCGGTGAACGGCGAGCCCGCGAGGGGGCTCAGGGCGCCGCCCGCGCCGACGGCGAACCCGTAAACCTTGCCGTCGGTCAGGCTGGGAGCGTAGAGCCGGTCGCCGTCCGGGGTGAACGCGGGCTGGCCGGCGCCGGCCCCCGCGCCCGCTGGCGCCGCGGGCAGCGCCGTCAGCGCGCCGTCGGCGCCGATCGAGTAGCCGAAGATCGTCGGCGGACCGCCGGCGTCGACGGTCGTGTACAGCGATCCGGCGTCGGGGCTCGAGGCGATGCCGGCGTTGCCCGGCTGTCCCGGGAACGGCGAGCCCGCGAGCGCCGTCAGGGCACCGTCGGAGCCGATCGAGAAGCCGAGGATCTTGCCGTCCGATGGGCTCGTCGCGTAGAGGAAGCGGCCGTCGGAGGTCGCGGTCAGCCCGGTGGGATCGGCCGGCGCCGGAAAGGGCGAGCCGGCGATGGCGCTGAGCGTGCCGTCGGCGGCGGCCTTGTAGCCGGAGATCGTGCCGTCGGTGGCGGCGACGTAGACCCGCTTTCCGTCCGGGGTGAGGACGACGGCCTGGGGGTCGGTGCCGGTCGTGACGGTGCTCGCGACCGAGGGTGAGAGCGCGCCGCTGGAGCGATCGGCCGTGAAGGCGCCGAGCGTGTCCGAGCCGCTGTTGGCGACGTAGACGCTGCGGGCGCCGGCGACCCCCGGAGCCGCGAGGCTGATGACCGCGGCGATCGCGGCGATGAGCGCTGGCTTGCTGATCGGGACGGCTTCCCTCCTTCCGGTCGGATCGGGCCCTCGACCGTACAACCCACCGGCCGCCGCAGAGTTGCCCCGCCCGCCGCGGGTGCCCCGCCGCGCCGCTGCGGAGTTGCTCCGGCGTCCGCGGCGGAGTTGCCCGCCGGCGGCCGCGGAGCTGCCGCAGTGGCCGCCGCGTTGCCGCAGTGGCCGGCCGCCGCGGTGCCCCGCTGGTCGGTCGCAGCGGAGGACGGCCGGCCGCCGCGGGGCACGCCGGCTGCCGCCGCGGGGCACGCCGGCCGCCGCCGCGGGGCCTGGGAGCGCTCGCCCGCGCTCTCCGTCGGGGATTGCTGGTCTGGGCGACCAGCGATCCCCGCCGCAGGGTCCCGCCGTCCGATTGGCAGAGTGCCAGGCTCTGGTAGCGTCGTGCTCATGGCGACCGCCGAGGCGACCTCCTCCAGCCGCCAGGACATCCTGCGCGCCGCCCGCCGGCTGTTCTCCGAGCGCGGCTACGCCGCCGTCTCGACGACCGAGATCGCCGCCGAGGCCGGCGTCGCCCGCGGCCTGCTCAACCACTACTTCGGGACCAAGCGCGGCCTCTACGTCGAGGTCGCGCGCGAGATGCTGCGGGTCCGGCCCGCCCAGCAGGTGCCCGAGTACGTCGACGGCGCCACGCCCGAGGCGCGGCTCGGCGAGAGCATCGACCGCTGGCTCGAGATGGTCGCCCGCAACCGCGAGTCCTGGCTCGCCGCGGTCGGCGCCGAGGGCCTCGGCCACGACCCCGAGATCGATGCGGTCCTCGACGAGGCGCGCGAGGGCGCGACCGTGAACCTGATCGAGGTGCTCGGGCTCGGCCCCGCCGCCGACGCCCGCCCCGAGCTGCACGCGGTCCTGCGCGCCTACGGCGGCATGGCCGAGGCGGCGACGCGCGAGTGGCTCGAGCGCGACCGGCTCAGCCGCGAGCAGCTCGCGGCGTTCTTGAAAGCGGCACTACCGTGCCTCGTCGGCGATGCCTACGAGGCGATCCCCAAGCAACCGACAGGAGCGAGCAGACGATGAGCAGGACCTACGTGATCGGCGTCGGGATGACCAAGTTCGACAAGCCCGGCAGCAAGGACGGCGACTATCCCGACTGGGCCCAGGAGGCCGGATCGAAGGCGCTCGCCGACGCCGGCGTCCCCTACGAGGACGTCGAGCAGGCCTACGCCGGCTACTGCTACGGCGACTCGACCTACGGCCAGCGCGCCGTCTACGGCCTCGGCCTGACCGGGATCCCGGTCGTCAACGTCAACAACAACTGCTCGACCGGCTCCTCGGCGCTGTACCTGGCCCGGCAGGCGATCAAGGGCGGCCTCGTCGACTGCGCGCTCGCGGTCGGCTTCGAGAAGATGGAGAAGGGGTCGCTGGGGATGAAGTACGACGACCGCACGCCGGCGCTCGACAAGCACATGCAGCGCATGTTCGAGCAGCGCGAGCCCGAGCAGTCGCCGTTCGCGCCGCAGATGTTCGGCAACGCCGGCCGCGACCACATGGACCGGTACGGCTCGGAGCCCGACCACTTCGCCTGGATCGGCTGGAAGAACCACAGGCACTCGGTCAACAACCCCTACGCGCAGTTCCAGGACGAGTACACGCTGGAGGAGATCAAGCAGTCGCGGATGATCCACGCGCCGCTGACGAAGCTGCAGTGCTCGCCGACCTCCGACGGCGCCGCCTGCGTGATCGTCGCCTCCGAGGAGTACGTTGATCGGCACGGCCTCTGGGAGCAGGCGGTCGAGATCGCCGGCCAGTCGATGGTCACCGACCTCTCCTCGAGCTTCGACGAGAGCGCCGACTGCATGACGATCGTCGGCTCCGACATGTCGAAGGAGGCGGCGCGGCAGGCCTATGAGGAGGCCGGGGTCAGCGCCGCGGACGTCGACGTCTGCGAGTTGCACGACTGCTTCAGCGCCAACGAGCTGATCACCTACGAGGCGCTCGGCTTCGCCGCCGAGGGCGAGGGCCACCTGCTGGTCGAGCGCGAGGCGACCACCTACGGCGGCGACGGGCCCGTCGTCAATCCCTCGGGCGGCCTGATCTCGAAGGGCCACCCGCTCGGCGCGACCGGCCTCGCCCAGTGCAGCGAGCTCACCTGGCAGCTGCGCGGCGCCGCCGACGCGCGCCAGGTCGAGGGCGCGAAGGTGGCGCTGCAGCACAACATCGGGCTCGGCGGCGCCGCCGTCGTCTCCGTCTACGTGCCCGCCGCGAAGCCGACCGAGGCCGGTTGAGGATGAGCACGATCACCGCCACCTCGACCAGCGGCCTCAGCGACGAGCAGCTCGACTTCCGCGAGGCGATCCGCGACTTCGCCGACCGCGAGGCGGGCAGCGCCGAGCAGCGCGAGCGGCTCACCGGCGGCTACCGCGAGCTCCACAACCAGGAGATCTACGAGAAGCTCGCCGCGCTCGGCTGGCTCGGCGTCTCGATCGACGAGCGCTACGGGGGCGCCGGCCAGGGCATGGTCGACGCCTGCATCTTCCTCGAGGAGACGACCCGCGGGCTGATCCCGATCGCCGGCTACGGCGTCTCGCTGATCGTCGCCGGCGCCTACGAGCGGTTCGGCAGCGAGGAGCAGAAGCGGGAGATGCTGGGCGGGATCTGCGCCGGCCGGGTCGAGGCGATCGCGATGTCGGAGCCGGAGGCGGGCTCCGACGTCGGCAACCTCAAGTGCCGGATCGAGCCCGACGACGGAAGCTACGTGCTGAACGGGCAGAAGACCTGGATCAGCGCCGCCCACATCGCCGACCACGTGCTCGTCGTCGGCCGCTCCGACGCCTCCGGCGGCAAGCACGAGGGGCTGACGATGATCTCGGTCCCGACCGACGCCGAGGGGATCGAGATCAGCGGCATCGAGACGATGGGCGGCAAGGAGGTCAACGACGTCTTCCTGACCGACTGCCGGGTCGACGCCGAGCGCCTGCTCGGGACCGAGGGCGGCGGCTGGATGCAGCTGATGGCGGGGCTCAACGTCGAGCGCCTGATCCTCGCCGCGACCGCGCTCGGGCTCGCTCAGCGCGCCTTCGACGACGTCCTCGACTACGTCAAGGAGCGCCGCCAGTTCGGCCGCCCGATCGGCTCGTTCCAGGCGCTCAAGCACCGGATCGCCGACCTCGCGACCGAGCTCGAGTGCACCCGGCTGCTCGTCTACGACGTCGCCCGCAAGGTCGACGAGGACCCGGGCCGGATGCTGCCCCGCGAGGCCTCGATGGCGAAGCTGAAGGCGACCGAGCTCGCCAAGCGCTGCTCGCTCGAGGGGATGCAGATGATGGGCGGCTACGGCTACGCGACCGAGTACGACATGGAGCGCCACGTCCGCACCTCGCTGGTGATGTCGATCTACGGCGGCACCAACGAGATCCAGCGCGAGATCGTCAGCAAGACCTACGGGCTGTAGGCGAAACGCCGGCGAGCCACCGACCCCGCCGGCTGATTCGCTCCACCGGCGCGGATTTCCACCTCTGGGCGAGGCTTATCCGCTCCACCGGGGGACGGCGCGCCGCCGGTGCGAGACGCTCAACGGCCGCCGATCGCTCCGGTCCGCCGCCTGGTTCCGGGCCGGGGCGCTCAGGCGAGCCGCTCGACGACCGTTCCCTCGCCGTCGACGGCGAGGATCGTCGGCACGATCGCGATCCCGTACTTCTCGGCGAGCGCCGGCAGCTCGCGGACGTCGATCCGGACCCGCGGCAGGCCGCCGGCCGCGATCCGCTCGTCCCACTCGCGGCAGTCGGAGCAGATCGGGTGGGTGAACTGGATCAGGGTGCGATCGGCGGCGCCGAAGCCACCGAAGTCGGCCGGGTCGACGCGGTCGTGGCTGCGCGGCGAGATGCCGCGGAAGCGGGCGCTGAGCCGGTAGAGCTCGCAGCCGGCGCAGAAGCCGGTCGCGGCGCCGACCAGGGCGAGCGCCGCGACGATCGCGGCGAGGCCCGTGCCGAGCCCCTCGGCACCGAGCCACCAGCAGCTCGCGGCGGCGGCGAGGACCGCGAAGCCGATCCGGTTGGCGAGCCGGGGCGGCCGCGAGTCCTCGAGCCGGCCCTCGCCGATCCACGGCTGGATCAGCTCGAAGTAGGCGAGGCAGGGCAGGCACCAGCGGCGCCCGAGCACGAGGCCGATCAACAGCTGGGCCGCCATCAGCGCCCAGATCAGCGGCAGCCCGAAGGCGATGCCGGCGAGCGTCGTGGCGAAGACGACCGCTTGGTTGGTGCGCGGGCCGCGGGCGTCGATGACGTCGAGGTCGTGATAGGGGTCGGCGCTGCGCGAACGGGTGGCCACGCGTTGATTATGTCGAAACTGGATCGTCTTTTGGGAAATTAGCCGGGGCGGGCGCCGCTCGGCGCCGGTTGCTGTAGACATCGCGCCATGGCGCTCCACACCGACATCCCGACCGAGGCCGAGATCGTCTCGCTGCTCGAGGCCCGCGGGCCCGCCTGCGTTTCGATCTACGTGGCGACGACCCCGATCACCAGCGACGTCGAGGGCTCGCGGATCGCGTTCAAGAACGCGGCCACGGCGGCGGTCGAGCGGCTGACGAGCGCCGAGGGGGTGGCGACGCGCGATCGCCAGGCGATCGCCGAAGCGCTCGCGGCGCTGCAGGAGGACGACCGCTTCTGGGCGCTGCAGGCGCACAGCCTCGCCGTCTTCGCGACGCCGAGCGGCCTGCGCTCCTACCGGGTGCCGAACCGGCTGCCGGCCGGGAGCCACGTCGGCGACCGCTTCTACGTCAAGCCGCTGCTGCGGACGGTGACCTTCCCGCAGGCGGCCTACGTGCTCGCGCTCGCGCAGGGGTCGGTGCGGCTGCTGCAGGTCTCCCCCGACCTGCCCGCGCACGAGGTCGCGGTCGCGGAGCTGCCCGCCGGCGCCGCCGCGGCCGCCGGCAAGAGCTCGCTCGGTGACCGCGGCGTCCAGGGATCGGAGGGCCAGAAGGTGCGGCTGCGCCAGTACGCGCGCGCCGTCGATCGCGCCCTGCGCAACGTGCTCGGCGGCCGCACGCTGCCGCTGATCCTCGCCTCGACGCAGCCGCTCGAGGGGATCTTCCGGGCGGTCAACAGCTACCCGCAGCTCGCCGCCGAAACGATCGCCGGCAGCCCCGAGGAGGCCTCCGACGAGCAGCTCGCCGCCGCCTCGCGGCCGATCCTCGACCGGATCTACGCCGCCGAGCTGCGGGCGATCACCGCCCGGATCGAGGAGCTCGGCCCGAGCGGCCGCGGCGTCGTCGAGATCTCCGGCGTCGCCCGGGCGGCGACGTTCGGCGCGATCGACACCGTGCTGGTCGACATCGAGACCTACGTTCCGGGAGCGATCGACGATGCGACCGGCGCGATCGTCGAGGACGGCGCCGGGGCCGAGGCGCCCGGCGACTACGGCCTGATCGACGAGATCGCCCGGCGGGTGCTGTTGAGCGACGGCCACGTGCTCGCCGTCCGCGGCGACGAAGTCCCCGGCGACGGCGCCGCGGCGGCGATCCTGCGCTACCCCGTCTAGCTCGACCGGGCGAGGCGCCGGTCCGCTCGGCGCCGGCTGGACGGCGGCGGCGCCTAGACTCGATCGGGCCTTGGCGACCGATCGCGACCATTCCCCGGGCCGAGGGGCGGGCTTCCTCCGCGCGACCCTGCGCGAGCAGGCGCGGATGGTCAGGATCCGCCCCGTAGCGCCGCCGGCGCTGCTCTGGCGGGTCGGCCGCTGGTGGTGGGCGACGGTGCTGCGCGAGTCGGCGCCGCAGCTGGCGCTGCTCGGGGCGGTCGCGTTCGCCTTCACCTGGGTCGTGGCGCTACCGGCGCGGCTGGCGGCGGCGCTACGGGCGCTGTCGCTGGCGGCGCTGCTGTGGGAGATCCGCAACGCCTGGCACGCGCACCGCAGCGTCGCCCGGATCGACGCGGCGCTCGACGGGATCGAGACGCCGGGGCCGTCGCCGCGCGTGCCCCGCGCGCACCTCGCGCTGCCGCCGCTGGCGTTCGTCACCCGCGGCGTCGACCGCACCCGCGGGGTCCGCTTCGCCCGCAGCGAGGACGGCGTCGACCTGCGGCTCGACATCTACCGGCCCGCCGACGACGACCCCGCCGACGAGGTCGTCCACCCGGCGGTGATCCAGGTCCACGGCGGCGGCTGGCTCGCGGGCTCGCGCTACGAGCAGGGGATCCCGCTGCTCAACCACCTCGCCGCGATCGGCTGGGTCGGCTTCAACGTCGACTACCGGCTCAGCCCGGAGGCGACCTGGCCGGCGCAGATCATCGACGTCAAGCGCGCGATCGCCTGGGTCCGCGAGAACGCGGGCGAGCTCGGCATCGACCCGGCGATGATCTGCATCACCGGCGGCTCGGCCGGTGGCCACCTGGCCGCGCTCGCGGCGCTGACCGCCGGCGACCCCGCCTTCCAGCCCGGCTTCGAGCGGGCCGACACGAGCGTCGCCGCCGCGGTTCCGTTCTACGGCGTCTACGACCTGACCAACGGCAACGGCCACTACTACCCCGAGCTCGGCTCCTGGGTGCTCGAGCGGATCGTCTTCAAGCTGCCGCTGGCCGGCAACGAGGAGCGCTACCGGGAGGCGTCTCCGGTCCACCGGGTCCATCCCGACGCGCCGCCGTTCCTGGTCATCCACGGCGACCGCGACACGCTCGTACCGGTCGCCGACGCCCGCGACTTCGTCGAGCGCCTGCGGGCGGTGTCGAACGAGCACGTGCGCTACGTCGAGCTCGCCGACGCCGAGCACGCCTTCGACCTCTGGCCGAGCGAGCGCACCGCCCGGGTCGCCGAGGCGATCGGGCGCTTTCTCACGTCGGTCGCCGAGCGCGAGGGTCGGCAGCCGCCGCCGGTCGACGAGGCGAGCCCGGCGCGGGTCGCCTGAGCCGGGCTTCGGTTCGAATCGCGTAGGTCGGGCTCGCCCACGCCCGCGCCCGCGACCCGCCTCGACTTCGCCGGCGCCCGGCCGCCCACGCCGATCACCGGCTGCGGGCGCAGCGGCACGGCTCGCGGGCGCGGCCGGAGCAGCACGATGCCTGGTCTCGGACAGTATGTCCGGTCACGGTATAGGATGAGCCCGTGCCCTCGATCACCCGCCGTCCCCCGCCCTCCGACCGGCGTCCCGAGGCCGAGCTGCGGCTGGTCGAGGCGACCGAGCGGCTGCTCGCCGGCGGCACCCCCTACATCGCGCTCAGCGTCGAGCAGCTCTGCTCGGAGGCGGGCGTCGCGCGCTCGACCTTCTACGTTCACTTCCGCGACAAGGGCGACCTCGTGATCCGCGTCGCCGGGCGGATGCTCGATCAGCTCAGCGAGGCCGCCGAGGCCTGGTGGGTGCCCGGCGCCGACCGCGAGGCGCTGCTCGGCGCGACCCGGTCGCTGGTCGGCGTCTACGCGCGCCACCGCGAGGTGTTCGCGGCGCTGACCGAGACCGCCGCCTACGACGCCGAGCTCCGCGCCGTCCAGGAGGCGATGGTCGACGCCCACGCGGAGCCGCTCGCGCGCCTGATCGATGCCGGCCGCGAGCGCGGCGAGATCCGCGAGCTGCACACGCGCGAGACCGTGGTCGCGCTGGTCGGCATGGTCCAGGGCGCCTGCGCCCGGCTCGCCGGCGGTGGCCCGGACGAGCTCGACCGGCTCGCCGAAGCGGTCACCGCGATCGCCTGGCACGCGCTCTATCCCGACGCCGCGACGGCGCCGTGAGCGGCGCGGTTACGAAGATCGGCGACCCGGGCTCGCGGCCGCCCTCGCCGGCGCCGCTGGCGATCCTCGCCGACGCTCGCGACGAGCTGTTCGCCACCGTCCGCTCCTCGGTGCCGCCGGGCGACACCTGGCCCGATCCGCGCAAGACCTGGAGCTTCCGGCGCGATCCGCTGACGCCGCTGCTCGACCTCCACGAGCGCTACGGCCCGGTCTTCTCGGTCCGGGTCATGTTCGGGACGAACGTGTTCATGATCGGCCCCGAGGCGAACCACTTCATGCTCGTCGGCGGGCGCGAGAACTTCGCCTACCGCAGCGGCCGGATGGGCGACCTGATCCCGCTGCTCGGCGACGGCCTGCTGACGACCGACGGCCAGTTCCACGACGCCTCGCGGGCGATCATCATGCCCGCCTTCCATCGCGACCGGGTCGCCGCCGCGACCGCGGTGATGACCGCCGAGGCCGCCGCAGCGACCGAGGCGATCGATGCCTCGAGGCCGCTCGACGTCTATCACTGGACCCGCGATCTGGCGATGCGGATCGCGATGCGGGCGCTGTTCGGGTTCGATCCCGACTCCAACCGCGCCGAGGAGATCGCGGCGACGTTCGAGAGCGGCCTCGGCTTCTACGGGCTCGAGTACCCGCTGCAGATCATCTTCGGGCCGTTCACGCCGGCTGCGGGGCTGCACGCCGACCGCCGCCGGCTCGAGCAGCTCGTCGGCGACGAGATCGGGCGCCGGCGGCGCACGGGCGCGGGCGGCGGCGCCGACATCCTCGGCTCGCTGCTCGAGGCGACCGACGAGTCCGGCGCCGGGCTCGCCGCCGGGCAGGTGCTCGACCACGTCCTCACCCTGCTGTTCGCCGGCCACGACACGACCACTTCGACGGTCAGCTTCCTCGCCTACGAGCTCGCCCGGCACCCGGAGTGGGCGCGGCGGCTGCGGGCCGAGCTGGCCGCCGTCTGCGGCGCGCGCGAGCCGACCGCGAGCGAGCTGTTCTCCGGTCTGCCGCTGCTGACCCGGGCGATCGACGAGACGCTGCGGCTCTACCCGCCGGCCTGGATCGGAGCGCGGCGCGCGATCCGCGACTTCGAGTTCGAGGGCGTCAAGGTCGGGGCGGGCCTGCCGGTCGCCTACAGCTCCTACGTCTCCCACCGGCTTCCCGGCGTGTTCGAGGACCCGGACGAGTTCGACCCCGACCGGTTCGAGCCCGCCGCCCGCGCGCGCTGGCCGCGTGGCGCCTACGTGCCGTTCGGGGGCGGCCCCCGGGTCTGCATCGGCAAGCGCTTCGGCTACGCCGAGGTGCACGCGATCGCCGCCGCGCTGCTGCGCCGGTTCGAGCTCGAGCTCGAGGACGGCTACGAGCTGAGGATCCAGCAGGCACCGACGCTGTCGCCGCGCGGCGGCCTGCCGATCCGGTTGACGCCGCGCTGAGCTACGGCGTAGGCTCATGCGGGCGGGCATCAGCGAAGGAGGTGCCTGTGGGCGCTCGTGACGAGTTCAAGGAACGGCAGCGGCGGATGTGGACCGTCGGCGACTTCCCCGACATCGCCAAGCGCACCGTTCCCGCCGCCGAGGCGATCGCCGAGCGGCTCGGGATCGGCGCCGGCGAGCGGGTCCTCGACGTCGCCACCGGCACCGGCAACGGCGCTCTCGTCGCGGCCGAGCGCGGCGCCGTCGCCAGCGGCCTCGACCTGACCCCGAAGCTGCTCGCGGTCGCGGCCGAGCGCGCGGCGGCGGCCGGGTTCGAGATCGACCTCGTCGAGGGCGACGCCGAGGCGCTCCCCTACGAGCCCGATTCGTTCGACGCGGTGATCTCGATGTTCGGCGTGATGTTCGCGCCGGACCAGCAGCGGGCGGCCGACGAGCTCGTCCGCGTCTGCCGGCCCGGCGGCCGGATCGGCATCGCGGCCTGGACGCCGACCGGGATGATCGGCCGGCTGTTCATGCTGCTGGCCCAGCACCTGCCGCCGCCGCCGGAGGGCTTTCAGCCGCCGACTCTCTGGGGGATCGAGGACCACGTGCGCGGGCTCTTCGCCAGCGCCGGTGCGAACGTCACCTGCACGCTCGAGCGGGCCCGGTTCGAGGGCGAGTCGAGCGAGTGGCTGGTCGCCGAGGACGAGAGCAAGCTCGGCCCGATCATCCTCGCCCGGGAAGCGCTCGCACCCGAGGGGCGCTGGCCGGAGGTGCACGCGCAGCTGGTCGAGCTGACCGAGTCCGAGAACCAGGCTGACGACGGCTCGGTGCTGGTCGAGCCCGAGTACCTGCTCTCGGTGATCGAGCTGCCCGGCTGAGGCTGTAGGCGCCGCCGCCCGGCGCCGGCTGGCGCTACCGTTTGCCCGCGCCCGCGACAAGGGGCGAGGGAGCGAATGAGCGAGGTCAGCGAGACCAAGCGGCGGCAACGGGCGACCTGGGCCGCCGGCGACTACCCGGCGATCGCCGCGCATCTGGAGCCGGCCTCGGCGACGCTGGTCGCGACGGTCGGGGTCGGCGCGGGCGTCCGCGTGCTCGACGTCGCGACCGGGAGCGGCAACGCGGCGCTGGTCGCCGCGGCGCTCGGGGCCGAGGTCACCGGCCTCGACCTGGCGCCGAGCCTGCTCGACGTCGCCCGCCGGCGGGCCGAGGAGGCGGAGCTGCGGATCGCGTTCGTCGAGGGCGACGCCGAGGACCTGCCGTTCGCGGACGGCAGCTTCGACCGGGTCGTCTCGGTGTTCGGGGCGATGTTCGCCCCCGACCAGCGCCGCGCCGCCGCCGAGCTCGCGCGCGTCTGCCGCCCCGGTGGGCGGATCGGGCTCTGCGCGTGGACCCCGGACGGGATCGGCGGGCGGATGCTGTCGCTGCTGCGGTCGCGGCTGCCGGCGCCGGCCGACGGCCCGGCGCCGGCCCTGTGGGGAACCGAGCAGCGGCTGCGCGAGCTGTTCGCCGGTACCGCGGCAAAGCTCTCGTTCGAGCAGCGCCAGATCAGCTTCGAGCACGACTCGGCCGAGTCCTGGGTCGCCTTCAACGAGCGCGCGGTGCCGCCGGTGGTGGTCGCCCGCGACAGCATCGGCGCGGCCGGCTGGGCGCACGCTCGCGCCGACCTCGTCGCGCTCTTCGCAGCCGCCGACGAGCGCGACGGCGACGGGTTCGCGGCGCGGGCCGAGTATCTGGAGACCGTGATCGAGCTGCCGGGCTGAGCCGGCCGCGCCGCCGGCGGGGCAGCCCGCGCCGCGCCGCGCGACCCGCTGCTTGCCGTGCTGGTCGCCGGCGGAGCCGCACCACCCCCGCTGGGCGCTTGGCGGCTGCTAAGTTGCGTGTGCCACGAACGGAGCCCCCGGAAAGGAGCTCGCAGATGCACAGCCCACTGCGTTCGGAGTCCGATTTCTTCGCCGGGGTGGTGCTGGCCGGCATCGCGGCGGCGCTCGTCGTGCTGCTCGCGGTCCTCGTCTCGACGACCGCCGCTGAGATCGTCGCCGCGGCGGCGGTCGGCGTCGCGATCGGCCTGCTCTGGCGCCACGCCGGCGGCTCGATGCCCGCCCGGGCCGAGGTCGCGGCCGGCGACGACGACGCCCACCGGCTGCTGGTGATCGCCAACGAGACGATCGAGGGCGAGGCGCTGCTGGCCGAGATCGACAACCGCACGGCCGGCAAGCGCCGGACCGAGATCCTGCTCGTCTGCCCGGCGCTCGACGGCTCCCGGCTCCAGCACCTGGCATCCGACATCGACGGCCCCCGGGCCGAGGCGCGGGCGCGGCTGCAGCGGTCGCTGACCGCGCTGCGCGCCGTCCACGCCGCCGTCGCGGGAACAGTCGGCGACGACGATCCGCTGGTTGCCACCCACGACGCGCTCGCCGCGTTCGCCGCCGACGAGGTGATCGTCTCGACCCACCCTCCCGGGGAATCGCGCTGGCACGAGCGCGGCGTGATCGAGCAGCTGCGCCGCGAGCTCGACCTGCCGCTGACCCACGTCGTCGTCGAGGGCGCGGCGACCCGGGTCCGCGACGTCCCCACCGCGGCGGGCTGACGGCGAACGTCGATGCCCACGGACGCCCGGCGCGCGCCGAACGTCGATGCCTACAGCCCGGCTGGCGCCGAACGTCGATAACTACAGCCCGGCTGGCGCCGAACGTCGATAACTACCCCGCATAGCAAGGAACGGTCGACGCTCGGCGGTGGGTGGGCATTGCCGTTCCGCGGCGGGTGGGGCGTCGAGGTTCGGCGTGGGAGGCGGCGGGATTCGGCGGCGCCGGCCCCCCGGTAACCTCGTTCGCCCGTGAGCTCGCCGCCCCCGACCGCCGCCCCGGACGCGCCTCCCGAAACGGTGCCCGCCCCGGACGCGCCTGCCGAAACGGTGCCCGCCCCGGACGTCCCCTCCGCAACGGGGGGCGGGACCGCCTCGGCGGCGCCGGCCGGCCGACGCCACAAGACGCGCTCGCGGGCGCGACCCGGGGGGATCAGCGTCGAGAAGGTCGCCGGGCTGCCGTTTCGCGGCCAGCGCAAGCCGCCGTGGCTGAAGGTCCCGGCACCGGGCGGGCCCAACTACCGCGAGCTGAAGCGGCGGATCGAGGGCGAGGGCCTGCACACCGTCTGCGAGGAGGCGAACTGCCCCAACGTCGGCGAGTGCTGGGAGCGCGGCACGGCGACGTTCATGATCCTCGGCGACACCTGCACGCGGCGCTGCGGATTCTGCAACGTCAACACCGGCAAGCCGACCTGGAACGACCCGCTCGAGCCCGCCCGCGTCGCCCGCTCGGTCGCGCAGATGGGGCTCAAGCACGCGGTGATCACCTCGGTCGATCGCGACGACCTGCCCGACTACGGGGCCGGGGCCTTCGTCGGCGTGATCCGCTCGATCCGGATGCAGGCGCCGGGCTGCACGGTCGAGGTGCTGACGCCCGACTTCCGCGGTCAGGAGATGCCGCTGGCGAAGGTGATCGCCGAGCGCCCCGACGTCTTCAACCACAACGTCGAGGTGGTGCCGCGCCTGTATCCGATCGCGCGGCGCGGCTCCGAGTTCCTGCGCTCGGCGCGGGTATTGCGCAACGCGAAGGAGCTCGGCGGCCCCGATGTGATCACCAAGTCGGGGCTGATGGTCGGCCTCGGCGAGAGCTTCGACGAGCTGGTCGAGACCTTCGGCGTCCTGCGCGAGCACCGCGTCCAGGTGCTGACCGTCGGCCAGTACCTGCGGCCGACCGAGCGCCACCTGCCGGTCGTCCGCTACTGGGAGCCGGAGGAGTTCGAGGCGCTCGCCGCCGCCGCCCGCGACCTCGGCTTCGAGTCGGTCGCCGCCGGGCCGCTGGTCCGCTCCAGCTACCACGCCGACGAGAGCGCTCGCGAGGCGCTCGCGGCGCGGGCGGGCTAGACCCGGCTCCCTCTACCCTCCGAGCGGCGTGATCCCGCTCAAGGACAACGTCCGCTCGCGCGCCTTCCCGGTCGTCACCGTGGCGCTGATCGCGCTCAACCTGCTCGTCTTCGCCTGGCAGCTGACGATCTCCGACAGCCGCGCGAGCTCGCTCGAGCTGTCGATGGCCGGCGTCTCCGAGCGCGACGCGTTCACGATCGAGCACGGTGCGGTGCCGTTCCGGCTCGCCCATCCCGGCAGCGGCTGCGGGGTCACCGCCGAGGACATCGTCTGCGGCAAGGGCGCGCTGACGACCACGCAGGGAAGCGAGCTCGTCCGCGTCCCCGACGACCTCGACGAGCCCGCCTGGTGGACGACGCCGCTGAGCTCGATGTTCATGCACGTCGACCTCCTCCACTTCCTCGTGGCGATGCTCGGGCTGCTGATCTTCGGGCGCACGGTCGAGGCGACGATCGGGCGCCGGCGCTTCCTCGCCCTCTACCTGCTCAGCGGGCTCGCCGCGATCTACCTTCAGGTGCTCTGGGATCCGAACGCGACCGGTCCGATCATCGGTGCCGCGGGCGCGGTCGCCGGCGTGATCGGCGCCTACACGGTCGGCTACGCGCGGACCCGCGTCGTCGCGCTGTCGCTGATCCCGCCGTTCGGGACGCTGGTCGAGATCCCGTCGCCGGCCCTGATCGCCGCCTGGTTCGGGCTGCTGATCGTGCCCGGCCTCGGGCGCGCCGCGACGCCCGACCTCGCCGACCCGACGATCACCTACCTCGCCTACATCGCCGTCTTCGCGCTGGCGGCGCTCGCCGGCCGGCTGCTCGTCCGCGAGCCGTTGCCGTTCGAGGGCGGCGGCCCGGCGCCGCGGCGGGAGCCCGCGCATGGGTGACCGGCGGCGGCTGATCTTCCTCGGCTCGGCGACGTTCTTCGTCCTCGTCTTCGGGGCGCTCTCGGTCGCGGCGCTGGCGACCGCCGAGCTCAACGTCGCGACGCTGGTGATCGCGGCGCTGACCCTGTTCGTGCTCGGCGCGGTGCTGACCGCGATCGTCGAGGCGATCCGCAACCCGCGCCGCTGAGCGCGGCAAGCGTGCCGCGCGGGCGCTCGGCGGCGATGGAGCCAGTCGGATTCGAACCGACGACCTCCTGCTTGCAAAGCAGGCGCTCTAGCCAACTGAGCTATGGCCCCCGGCCGCCGATTGTAGGTCGGCGGCGGCGGTCGTTCACACCGGCGCGCCCCGCTGTGCGAGGATCACGATCGACCTGAAACCGGGCGGACGGGAGGAGAGAGCCGGTGTCCACGCAGACGGAGACGGAGCGCAGGCAGCAGCGCAGCGAGACGGACGCGGGCGACCCCCGCGCGGCGCGGGCGAAGGTCAGCGACCTCGACGTCGTCCGCTACCAGTTCGACCGCGCCTGGAACAGCCTCGGATACCCCGACGACATCCGCAAGATCTTCTGGGAGCCCTACCGCGAGGTCTCGGTCCAGCTCCCGATCAAGACGTCGGACGGCAGCACCCGCGTCTACCACGGCTACCGGATCCAGCACAACGGTGCCCGCGGCCCCTACAAGGGCGGCGTCCGCTTCCACCCCGAGGTCGACATCGACGAGGTCCGGGCGCTGGCCTCGATGATGACCTGGAAGACGGCGATCGCCGGCGTTCCCTACGGCGGCGCCAAGGGCGGCGTCAACGTCGACCCGGCCGACCTCAACGAGGACGAGCTGCAGCGGGTCGCCCGCGGGTTCATGGACAAGGTCTCGAAGGTGCTGGGGCCGACCCGCGACATCCCCGCGCCCGACGTCAACACCAACTCGCAGGTGATGGCGTGGATGATGGACGAGTACGGGAAGCTGCACGGCTACGCGCCCGCGGTCGTCACCGGCAAGCCGATCTCGCTCGAGGGCTCCTACGGCCGCGAGGCCGCGACCGGGCGCGGCTGCGTGTTCATGTTCCGCGAGGCGGCACCGAAGCTCGGCATCGACCCCGACCACACCAGGTTCGTCGTCCAGGGCTTCGGCAACGTCGGCTCGTGGATCGCCCGGGTGATGCAGACGCTCGGCGCCAAGATGATCGGCGTCTCCGACGCGCTCGGCGCGATCCGCAACGACGGCGGCATCGATCCGCAGGCGCTGGTCCGCCACATCCACCACGAGGGCGGCAGGCTGATCGACTACCCCGGCGCCGAGCGGATCTCGTTCGGCGACCTCTACGAGATCCCCTGCGACGTCTTCTTCCCGGCCGCGCTCGGCGGGATGCTGCACGAGGACAACGCCGATCTGCTCGACTGCAAGATGATCGTCGAGGGCGCCAACAACCCGACCACCTTCACCGCCGACGACATCTTCGAGGACAAGGGCATCCTCGTGATCCCCGACCTGATGGCGAACGCCGGCGGCGTCGTCGCCTCCTACTTCGAGTGGGTGCAGAACCTCCAGCACTTCCGCTGGGACGAGAAGGAGGTCAACACGAAGCTCGGGGAGATCCTGCGCAAGGCCTACCACGAGGTCGACCACCGCGCCGACCGCGAGCGCCAGACGCTGCGCACGGCGGCGTTCGAGATCGCGATCGAGCGCGTAGTAGAAGCCTCGCGGACGCGCGGCTACTTCACCTGATCGGCGCGGCGGCGCGGCGCAGGCGGGGGCGGCGCCGCAGGCGGACGCGGCGGGGCGGGCGGGGCGGGCTGCCGCGCGCGGCGGCGCTCAGTCGTCGTCGAAGTCGAAGTCGCGCGGCGGGCCCTGCTCGAACCAGAGGTCCTCGCCCTCGGTCTCCTCGAGGAAGTCGGGCGTCTCCTCGAGCAGGTCGTCCTCGCCCTCGTCGTCGTCCGCGCCCCCCTGCCCCGCCGACTCCGGCTCGTCCTCGATCGAGACGTCGATCTCCCCGAGGCCGAAGTCCTCGCCGGCGAAGATGTCGGACTCGGGAGCCTCGGGGGATCCTGCCTCGGCAGCAGCCGGCTCGGGCTCGGCCTGCGGCGTCGGCTCGGGCTCGCCGGCCTGCCGGTCCGCCCCGGCCTCGGGCTCGGCCTGCGGCTCGGCTCCGGCCTCGGCCTCCTCCTCGGCGCCGGGCTGCGCCGGCGCCGGATGGTCGGCGGTGTCGTCGAGGCCGGCATGCTCGGACCGGGCCCGCTCGGCCGGCGTCGCCTGCTCCGCCCCGGCGCCGAGCTCGGCTTCGGCGTCGAAGACGCCGAAGCCCCCGCTCGTCGGCTCGGTCGCGAGCTCCTCCGATTCGGGTCCGGCGGCCTCGGCGACGAGCTCGTCCGACCCCGGCTCGGTGGCCGCCGGCCCCTCGCCGGTATCGGCCGCGGACCACTCGCCGGTCTCGGTCGACGGCGCCGCGAAGTCGGGGTCGCCGGGCCGGGCGGCGGGCCCGAAGGCCTCGTTCTCCAGCCGCTCGAGGTCCTCGTCCTCAGCGCCGTGCTGGCGCTTCAGCTCGAGGTGCTCGCGAATCGCGTCGTCGAGGATTCCCATCGTCGCCTGGAAGGGTTGCAGATGCGGGGAGGGCTTGAGCGCAGCGTCGGACCGTTGCCAGATTCGACCCTTCGCCACCCGGTCCGGTTCCCCTGCCCCGGGATCGCCGGGTATCCTCCAGCCACGGGCTGCGGCCCGTCGCTGGGGCTATAGCTCAGTTGGAAGAGCGCCTGGATCGCACCCAGGAGGTCGGCGGTTCGAGTCCGCCTAGCTCCATCGGAGTAGCTCCGGAATCCGGTCCGGGGCCCCGGAAGATTCCGGGACCTCGGTTCGCAGCCGGCCCGAGATAGACGCTGACCGCGCGCCTGGCCGCCGGTAGTGTCAGGCGCTTGCGGATTCAGCTCTGGACCTCGCACTAC
>CAZCFA010000044.1:0-22653 GCA_964497825.1 uncultured Conexibacter sp. | reverse complement strand
TGCCGAGCCGCGGTTAGTCGATCGACACGATGTCTATAGGCTCGGCCGCCGATGAGCAGCCGTGACGACCTCGGCCGCGGCGCGGCCAGCGACGCGACCCGCGCCGCGAACGCGGCGGCCGCCGAGGGGCTCGCCTGGGAGGACGAGCGCGACTTCGCGGACTCGGCGCGCGGGCTGATCGCGCCGCTGCCCGACGGCGGCAAGGTCGTCACCGAGGCGGGCTGGCCGGTCTGGGACCTGACCCGGTTCGGGTTCCTGCACGGCGAGCAGCCGCCCGAGACCGTCAACCCGAGCCTCTGGCGGCAGATGCGCCTCACCGTCCAGGGCGGCCTCTACGAGGTCGTTCCCGGGCTCTATCAGGTGCGGACGCTCGACCTCTCCAACATCACCTTCGCCGAGGGGCCCGACGGGATCGTCGCCTTCGACCCGCTGATCTCGGCCGAGACGGCCGCCGCCGCGCTGGCGCTCTACCGCGAGCACCGCGGCGACGAGCGGCCGATCGTCGCCGTCGTCTATTCGCACAGCCACGTCGACCACTACGGGGGCGTGCGCGGGATCGTCGACGAGGACGACGTCGCCGCCGGCAGGGTCAGGATCTACGCCCCCGAGGGCTTCCTCGAGGCGGCGGTCGCCGAGAACGTCCTCGCCGGCAACGTGATGAGCCGCCGGGCGAGCTACATGTACGGCAGCCTGCTGCCGGCCGACGAGCGCGGGCAGGTCGGGGCCGGGCTCGGCGTGACGACGTCGCTCGGTGCGATCGGGCTGATCCCGCCGACCGACATCGTCTCCGCAACCGGGCAGCGGGAGACGATCGCCGGCCTCGACTTCGAGTTCATGATGGCCCCCGACTCCGAGGCGCCGTCGGAGATGCACTGGTTCATCGAGCAGCTGGGGGCGGTGACGGCGGCCGAGAACTGCTGCCACACGATGCACAACACCTACACGCTGCGGGGCGCCAAGATCCGCGATCCGCTCGCCTGGTCGAAGTACCTCGAGCAGACGATCGAGCTCTGGGGCGAGCGCGCCGAGGTGATCTACGGGATGCATCACTGGCCCGCCTGGGGTCGCGAGCGGGTGCTCGAGCTGCTCGAGCTGGGCCGCGACGGCTACCGCTTCATCAACGACGAGACGCTGCGGCTCGCCAACCACGGCCTGACGCCGACCGAGATCGCCGAGCGGATCGAGCTCCCGCCCGGACTCGGGCGCCACTGGGCGATGCGCGGTTACTACGGCACGCTCAGCCACAACGTCAAGGCGACCTACGTCAACTACCTCGGCTGGTTCGACGGCAACCCGGCCAACCTCGACCCGCACCCGCCCGAGCAGGCGGCGCGACGCTACGTCGAGTTCATGGGCGGCGCGGCGGCGGCGCTTCAGAAGGCGCGCGGCGCCTTCGACCTCGGCGACTACCGCTGGGTCGTCGAGGTCGTCAACCACGTGATCTTCGCCGACCCCGGCAACGAGCCGGCGAAGGCGCTGCAGGCCGACGCGCTCGAGCAGCTCGGCTACCAGTCGGAGTCGGGGCCGTGGCGGAACTTCTACCTGACCGCGGCGAGCGAGCTGCGCAACGGCGTGCTCGACATCGCGGCGCCGAGCACGGGCACCGCCGACTCGGTCCGGGCGATGCCGACCTCGCTGTTCTTCGACTACCTCGGCGTGCGCCTGAACGGGGAGCGCGCCGGCGAGCGCCGGATCACGATCGGCGCCGTGCTGCCCGACGTCGGCGAGCAGTGGACGCTCCTGGTCCGCAACGGCTCGCTCTCGCATCGCCGCGGCCTCGACCCGGCCGCCGACGCGACGGTGACGATCGATCGCACGAACCTCGACGAGGTGATCCTCGGCAGCGCCCCGCTCGTCGACCAGGTCGCCGACGGCCGCGCCCGGATCGAGGGCGACGAGCAACCGCTCCACGACCTGATCGGGCTGCTCGACGAGTTCGAGTTCTGGTTCAACATCGTCACCCCGTAGGCGCGCCCGCGCCCGCGGCCGCGGCCGCGGCTGCGGCGGGCGCTGCGGTGGCGCCGGCGCCGCTCAGGCCCGTCGGGCACCTCGCCCGCGGCGCCGAGGGTCTTCAGCCGCCGCGGATCGGATCCGGCCGCGCCGGGCTGCCGGCGGGCCGGCCGGCACGTGGCCCGTGGATCTGCTCCCCCGCGACGGATCCGCGGGCCGGGTCAGCGGCCGTCCGCGCCCCCGGTCCAAACGCCGTGACGTGGCCCGTGGATCTGCTCCCCCACGACGGATCCGCGGGCCGGGTCGGCGGGCGGGCCGACGTCGCTCCGGGGCTTGCGGTGCAAGGGCCGCCGACCGCATGGGGCGGGCGGCGGCGCGGCACGTCCCGCCGCTCCCCTGGCCCAGGGCTGACGCAGGCGGACCGACGGCATCGCGCGCGGACCGCGGGCCGGAGTCAGCGCCGCGCCAGCAGCCGCGGATCGCGCAGGATCAGCTCGACGTTGCGGTCGTTGCGCTTGCCGGGGCCGCCGCCGCTGGTCACCTCGAGCGTCTGCGGGTCGTTGGCTGCGAGCTCGCGCGAGAGCGCGGCCAGCGACCTGTTGCTGAGGCCCGCCGCCGGGCGCGGCTTCGGCGCCTTCGCCGGCGCCGCCTGATCGACGATCGTGCCGAAGATCGAGAGCGTGCCGTCGCGGTTGTCCATCAGCTCGATCAGCCGGCTCTGCTGCGGGAAGTCCACGTGCGAGGAGGTGTTGATCTCCCAGAACCCGCGCCGGGCGCCCCGGCGCCGGTGCTGGATGATGTTGTTGTGGTGGGTGTGGCCGGTCACCGCGGCGACCACGTTCGGGTACCTGAGCAGCAGCGAGCGGACGCTCTCGGGGCCGCTGCGGCCGAGGTGGATCGGCTCCGAGTTGCGCGGATCGACGTCGCAGCCGGGCTGCGGCGGCGTCGCGCAGGGGCCGGCCGCCTCGTCGGGCGTCGGGTTGTCCATCGTCGCCAGCGTGTGGTGGCCGTAGACGACGATCAGCCGGTCGCGATCGCCGTCGCGGACGAGCCTGCCGCGGGCGTTGAAGCTGGTCGAGCTGTTGCGATCGAGCTGCTGCTCGAGCCAGCGGTACTGGGGGTCGTCGAGGTTGCCGTTGGCGCCGCCGCCGGTCGCGATCGTGTCGAGGCCGATGAAGCGGACGCCGTGACGGCCGAACGAGTAGTAGCTGGCGGCGCCGTCGGAGGCGCTGTCCTGGCGTCGGTTGACGTAGGCGAACCCGTGCGAATGGTCGGGGCCCGCGTGCAGCTTCTTGTATTCGACCGCGCCGACGAGGCGGCGGTTGGGGTCGGGCGGCACGGTCCGGCCGCCGGAGAGGACGGCGGCGAAGAAGGCCGGGTCCTCGAACAGCTTCACCGGATCCTGGCCGATGATCGAGGCCGGGTTGAACGCGGCCGACGGATAGAACTTCGTGCAGGCGGTCGGGATCCCGGTGAACAGCGGCGAGGTCGCAGGCACGTTGCCCTGGATCAGGCCGTCGTGGTTGCCCTTGGTGATGTACCACGGCACCTTCAGTCCCTTCGCCCGGAACGGCTGCTGGGCCCGGTCCATCAGCCCCGGATACTGCGGGAAGGACGCGTAGGCGCCGGCTCCCGCGGGCTCGTCGGGATCCCAGAAGCCCTGGTAGCGATCGGCCGGCAGGCCCGGGTAGTCGCCGTAGTCCTGGACCCCCGTGTAGCGGCGATGCGAGACGTCGGAGTTGAGCGCGTCGGCCTGCGCCTGGCTGAGCCCGCCGCAGTCGGCCGGCGACACCGCGGTCCCCGAGAACGGGTCGACGCGGCCGCCGTCGATGACGGCGCGGTGCCACTCGATCTCGTTGTACTGCTGGTTGTCGGGCTGATCGCCGGTCAGCAGCGCAAACCCGAGGTCGGCGCGGCCGCGACCGCGGCCCTGCCGCACCGGGCTGCGCCGGTTGGCGTTGACGCTGCGAACGATCTGGTCGAGCACCTGGGTGCCGATCGCCTCCTGCGGTCGCCAGGCGGCGCTGACCTCGCCGCCGGCGGGATCGATCAGCTCGACTCGCAGCGGCGACATCTCGTCGGCGATCTGCGGGTCGGTGAGCTGGCTGAAGTAGACGATCGAGCGCCGTTGCCGGGCCCGGTTGCGCTTCGCGCGGCCGAGGTGGCCGGTGCGGACGGTGAACGGTTCGCCGCGGCCGGTCCCGAGCGTCTTGAACTCGCCGCCGCGGGCCCGGATCGTCTCGTCGAGCGTCGTCGTCGCCCCGGCGCTGACCGCGCCGGCGAGCGCCAGCGCCAGCGCCGTCCCGATCGCGATGCCGGAGCGTCCCCTCATCCGGCGGCAACCATATCGCCGTGGGCGGGTCACGTCCGCCGGCTCGACGTCGTCACGGGCGGGCAGCGGCCGGCGCGCGCCGAGCGGCCGGACCGGCGCCGGTCGGTGCCCGCGGCGCGCGGGCGCCGACGGTAGGTAGGCTCGGAACCGCCCGACCAGCAGGAGCAGAGACCCGTGTCCGTTGCCCCCGCCCCCGAGAACCCCGACCACGACCTCCCCGCCTTCACGCTGCCCAACGCCGCCGAGCTCGGCGACAAGCCGGCGCTGATCGACGGTCCGAGCGGCCGCACGATCACCTATGCCGAGCTCGACCGGCTCTGCTCGGCGCTGGCCGGCGCCCTCGCCGCCCGCGGGATCGGCAAGGGCGACGTCGTCGCCACCTTCATGCCGAACCTGCCCGAGTACGCGCTGATCTTCCACGGGGTCGTCCGCGCGAACGCGACCAACACCACCGCCAACCCGCTCTACACCCCGCACGAGCTCGCCCACCAGCTCTCCGACTCGGGCGCGAAGATGCTGCTGACGATCGCGCCGTTCCTCGACACGGCCAAGGCGGCGGCGGCCGAGGTCGGGCTCACCGACATCGTCGTCGTCGGCGAGGCCCCGGACGGGGAGCCGACGCTGGCCGAGCTGCTCGGCGCCGCGGCCGCGCCGCCCGAGCCCGACGTCGACCCGGCCGAGGACATCGCCGTCCTGCCCTACTCGAGCGGCACCACCGGCCTGCCGAAGGGGGTGATGCTGACCCACCGCAACCTCGTCGCCAACGTCGTCCAGAACAGCGAGGTGCTGCCCGCCGACGAGGACGACGTCTCGATCGGCTGCCTGCCGTTCTTCCACATCTACGGACAGACCGTGATCATGAACATGGGCCTGCGCAACGGCGCGACGATCGTCACGATGCCGCGCTTCGACCTCGGCGAGTGGCTCGACCTGGTCGAGCGGCACCGGGCGACGCTGGCCTTCGTCGTGCCGCCGATCGCGCTCGGCCTCGCCAAGCATCCGGCGGTCGAGGGCCGCGACCTCTCGTCGCTGAAGATGATCATGTCGGGAGCGGCGCCGCTCGGCGCCGAGCTCGCGAAGGCGGTCGCCACCCGCGTCGGCACGCCGACGATCCAGGGCTACGGGATGACCGAGCTCAGCCCGGTCACCCACGTCGCCCCGCTCGACACCGCCAAGGGCGGCACGATCGGGCCGCCGATCCCCGGCACCGAGTGCCGGATCGTCGATCCCGAGACCGGCGCCGACGCCGAGCGCGGCGAGCTCTGGGTCCGCGGCCCGCAGGTGATGAAGGGCTACCTCAACAACGAGCAGGCGACCCGCGAGACGATCGACGCGGACGGCTGGCTGCACACCGGCGACGTCGCCGAGATGGACGAGGACGGCCACTACGCGATCGTCGACCGGCTCAAGGAGCTGATCAAGTACAAGGGCTTCCAGGTGCCGCCGGCCGAGCTCGAGGCGATCCTGCTCGAGCACCCCGATGTCACCGACTGCGCGGTGATCGGCGTCGCCGACGAGGAGGCGGGCGAGCTGCCGAAGGGCTTCGTCGTCGTCGCCGAGGGCTCGGCGGTCAGCGACGAGGAGATCATGGCTTTCGTCGCCGAGCGCGTCTCGCCGCAGAAGAAGCTGCGGCTGCTCGAGCGGATCGAGGCGATCCCGAAATCGGCATCGGGCAAGATCCTGCGGCGCGAGCTCAGCGGGCGCTGAGCGGCGCCGCCGGCGCCGCGCTCAGCAGCTCGCCCTGATGTCGTCGATCAGCCAGCGGTTGCCGACGCGCCGGAACTTGAAGTCGATCGCGCCGGTCGCGCCGGTGCTGATCTGGTAGCCGAGCGAGCTCGATGCGCGCTCGCCGGAGACGTCGATCGCCGAGCGCGAGAGGCCGGTCAGCGTGTAGCCGAGCGGCCCGTTCGCCTCGAACTGCTCGGCGTATGAGTCGAGCACGGCCTGCTTGCCGCGCCGCGTCCCGCAGCCGCCGCCGACGACGCCGTAGCGCGTGATGTCGTCGGCGAACAGCGCCCCGAGCGCGTTCAGGTCGGTGTTGCTGTAGGCCTGCTCGTAGCTGTGCAGCAGCGCCTCGATCTCCGATCGCGCCTGGCCGACCGACTGCTGCCCGCCCTTGCCGCCGCCGCCGTTGTTGCCGTTGTCGCCGCCGGTCGTCGTCGTGGTCGTCGTCGTCGTGCCGCCGCCCCCGGTGGCGCCGCCCTCACCGGAGCCGCCGCCGGCCGCGAGCAGGACCACGACCGCGGCGGCGACGGCGGCGAGCGCCGCGAGGCCGCCGAAGATCAGCCCGCGCGGGGGGCCACCGTCCTCGCCCAGCGCCGCCGTCGGCAGCTCGGGGCGGCGGTCGCCGGCGGTCGGGGCGGTCGGCGGCGGGGGCGTCGTCGGCGGTGGTGGTGGCGGCACCGCCGCCGCGGTCGGCGACGCGACCCGCTCGGTCGGCGGCGGCAGCGGCACGCCGGCGCCCGCCCGCCGCAGCGCCTCGGCGAGCTCGGCGCCGTCGCCGTAGCGGTCGGCGGGATCGATCGCCAGCGCCGTCTGGATCACCTGGTCGAAGCCGGGTGCGAGGCCCGAGCGCACGTCGGAGGGCCGCGGGCGCGGGTCGTTCATCTGCGCCCACATCGTCGCGACCTCGCTCTCGCGCTCGAACGGGCGGCGGCCGGTCGCGGCCTCGAACAGCACGCAGCCGAGCGCGTAGAGGTCGGACGAGGGGACGGCGCGGCCGTGGATCTGCTCCGGCGCCATGTAGTTGATCGTGCCGACGACGCTGCCCGCCTTCGTCAGGTCGGTGCCCTGGTCGATCGCGCTGCGCTTCGCGATCCCGAAGTCGGTCAGGTAGGCGTGATCGCGACGGCCGAGCTTGCGCAGCAGGATGTTGCCGGGCTTGATGTCGCGGTGGATCAGGCCGGTCGCGTGGGCGGCGTCGAGCGCGGCGCCCATCTGCTCGCCGATCGCGATCACGCGGTCGAGCTCGAGTGCGCCGCCCTCGTGCAGGGCCTCGGCGACGTTGGTGCCCTCGATCCACTGCATGACGATGTAGGAGAGGCCCTCGATCTCGCCCGCCGCGTGCACCGAGACGACGTTCGGATGGTCGATCGAGGCCGCGAGGTGGGACTCGCGCTCGAAGCGGCTGCGGAAGTCGGGCTCGTCGCTGATCTCGGGCGAGATCACCTTCAGCGCGACGAGCCGCTGCAGCGAGATCTGCCGCGCCTTGTAGACGACCCCCATGCCGCCGCGGCCGGCCTCGGCGAGGATCTCGAAGTCCCCGAAGCGGTCGCCGCTGCCCAAGTGCTCGCTCACCGGGCCAATCGTATGCGGCGCCAATCGACCGTGACAAGCGGCCGCCGGCGGCGGCGGCGGCGGCCGGCGCTCAGCCGACGACGGCGGCGATCAGCTCGGCCGCGCGCTCGGTCCCGCGCGACGCCCGCAGCCGCGCCGAGACCGCGTCGAGGCGGGTCCGCAGCGGCTCGTCGGCGAGCAGCTCGGCGATCGCCGCGCGCAGCTCCTCGGGCTCGTGCTCGTAGGTGGAGAGCCGGCGGCCGAAGCCGGTCTCGTCGATCCGCTGGGCGTTGTCGTACTGGTCCCAGAACAGCGGCAGCACGACCATCGGCACGCCGAAGTGGAGCGCCTCGGTGACGGTGTTGTTGCCGCCGTGGGTGATCACCAGATCGACCTCGCCCAGCAGCGACGTCTGCGGCAGGAACTCGGCTCCGGCCATGTTCGAGGCGAGCTCGAGCTCGGCGTGCTGGGGCCCCATCGAGACGATCACCCGGTAGGGCGAGTCGGCCAGCGTCGCGATCAGCCCGCGCATCAGCTCGACGTCGCCGGAGCCGAGCGAGCCGAGGCTCAGGTAGACGAGCGGGCCCCGCTCCCCGGCGAGCGGCTCGGGCAGCTCCCAGGGCTCATCGGTCGCGCGCACGCAGGAGGGCAGGTTGCGCCAGCCGGCCTCGGCGCCGAGCGGCTCGGCGCGATCGTAGTCCGCCTCCTCCGGGTAGAGCCAGAGGTTGAGGTCGGGCGAGGTGTGGATCAGCTCGCCCGGCGGCAGCGGCGCGGCGCCGCGCTGCCGGCAGAACTCGTCGAAGGAGGCGTGGACCGGCTCGATCACCCGCGCGTACTCGGCCCGGAACTCGTCCCAGCCGGAGCGGTCGGCGGCCGGGTAGCCGGAGAAGACCGGCGGCACCTCGGGGTCCTTGATCTCGGCCGGGTTGCAGGAGACGATCCGGACCCAGGGCGCGTCGGCGGCCGGGATCGCCGGGAAGCTGACGACGTTGTCCTCGACGATCACGTCGGGACGGACCTCGTCGATGATCGCGACCAGCTGCTCGTCGACGTAGCGGGCGCCGTCGATCAGCGCCTGGAAGGTGGGGACGATGAACTCGCCGAGCTGCTCGATCGTCGGCTTGCGGAAGACCGGCGCCGTCTCGCGGATGAAGTCCTTCCAGAACTGGCCCGGGTCCTCCTCGCCCTCGCTCGGCTCGGAGAGGTTGACGAGCCGCTCCTCGAAGCCCTTCGCCTCGAGCGTTCCCGCGAACGAGGTCTCGGCGATGAACACGACCCGCCAGCCCTGCCGGCGCAGCACGTCGGCGATGCCGACGCAGTTGTTGGTCGGCCCGTAGGCGCTCTCCGGGAAGAAGGCGACCGTCCGCTCCGCTGCCATCGGCGCAGCCTATGCCCTGGGGCCCTCGCCCCGCTCTACGATTCCGGGGATGCGCATCTCGGAGATCCTCGGCGGCGCCGAGCCCTGCTTCTCGTTCGAGTTCTTCCCGCCGAAGACCCCGGAGGGCGAGCGGATGCTGTTCGAGAGCGTCGCCGCGCTGCGCCGCCTCAACCCCGGCTACGTCTCGGTCACCTACGGCGCCGCCGGCTCGACCCGCGACGGCACCGTCGAGGTGACGGCGCGGATCCAGCGCGAGTACGGGATCGAGACGATGGCCCACCTCAGCGTCGTCGGCGAGACCGTCGAGGGAATCGAGACGATCCTCTCGCGCTTCGCCGAGGCCGGGATCAGCAACGTGCTCGCGCTGCGCGGCGACCCGCCGCGCGGCGAGGGCAAGTTCGAGCCGACGCCGGGCGGACTCGCGAGCTCGGCCGAGCTCGCCGCCTTCATCCGCGCCTACGGCCCGACCAGCGAGTTCGGCATCGGCGCCTCCTGCTTCCCCGAGATCCACCCCGAGGCCGCCTCGGCCGAAGCCGACATCGAGTTCCTGCGCGCCAAGGTCGAGGCCGGTGCCGAGTTCCTGATCAGCCAGCTGTTCTTCGACAACGACGTCTACTTCGACTGGCTCGCCACCGTTCGCGAGGCCGGGATCGAGGTGCCGGTGATCCCCGGGATCCTGCCGATCATCTCGCGCGCCGGCCTGCACCGCTTCTGCACCACCTGCGACGCCGACATCCCCGCCCGGCTCGATGCCCAGCTCGAGGCGCTCGACGGCGACGAGGTCGCCGAGCGCGCCTTCGGCATCGCCTACGCCGCCCGCCAATGCGAGCAGCTGCTCGCCGCCGGCGCGCCCGGGATCCACTTCTTCGTCCTCAACCGCGCGGCCTCGGTCCGGGCGGTGCTCGGGGCGCTGCTCGCCGCACGGCCCTGGGATCGAGCGGCCAGCAGCCGCGCCGGCGGCGCTCGCTAGAGCCGCGCCCTGTCAGCATTCGATACTTCCTCCGCCGCGTTGTGTTCCAGCGGATGGAGCCGTTAACGACCGCTAACACTTCTTGCTTCCGAGGCGCACCAGAGAGCTCGTGGCGCTCGCGTCGATCGCGGCGGCGCTGACCGCCGCGACGGCGGCGCACGCCGCCCCCAGCGGCTCCGACTTCACCCAGCCGCTGCCCGAGCCACTCCAGAAGCTCCAGCTCCGGGCCGGCGGCGCCGGCGCCGCGGTCACCTACCGCACCGCCCCGATCACGGCGCCGCGCCGCTTCGACCTCGTCGGCGTCGCCGGTGCCCGCGGCCCGCTCGAGTACCGGACCCGCCGCGACGGCCGGCCCTGGAGCGGCTGGGTCGATGCCGACGCCGGCGAGCCGGTCTGGGCCGGGGGCGCCGATCGCGTTCAGGTCCGCTCGCACGGCGGCGCGATCAGCGGCCGGCTGCACTACGTGCGGGTCGACGCGGGCCGGGCCGGGCCCCGCCGGCTGCTCGCCCGCGGCCGCGGCGGCGGCCGGCGCGGCGGCGGCGAGCGGCGGCTGCCGCGCAAGCCCCGCTTCATCACCCGCGCGCAGTGGGGGGCGAACGCCGCCCGCGGCGGCTGCCGGCCGCGAACGACGCCCGAGACCGGGCGGGTCAAGGCGGGCGTGATCCACCACACGGTCAGCACCAACACCTACAGGCGGCGCGAGGCGCCGGCGATCGTGCTCGCGATCTGCCGCTACCACCGCAACGCCAACGGCTGGAACGACATCGGCTACAACGCGCTCGTCGACCGCTTCGGCAACCTCTACGAGGGCCGCGCCGGCGGCCTCGCCCGGGCGATCGTCGGCGCCCAGGCCGAGGGCATCAACTCGCAGACCACCGGCATCGCCTCGATCGGCGACAACCGCAGCTACAGGCCGCGGCCGCGGGAGCGCAAGTCGATCGCCAAGTACCTGGCCTGGAAGTTCGGACTCGCCGGGATCCCGGCCAAGGGCCGGACCTGGCTGACCTCCGCCGGCGGCTCGACCCAGCGCACGCCGGCCGGCGAGCGGGTCCGGGTGCCGCGGATCTTCGGCCACACGAAGACCAACTTCACCGCCTGCCCCGGCGCGGCGCTGAATCGGCAGATCCCCCGGATCCGGCGCAAGGTCGCGCGCAAGCTCGACGGCGGCTCGACGCCTCCGGCCCCGCCGCCGACGCCGCCGGTCGAGCCGGGACGGCGCTGAGGCGGGCTCAGTCCGGCGCCGGTGCGCGGTAGAGCGGGAAGAACCCGTCGTCGTCGCGGCCGCGGCTGAGCTCCGCGTAGGCGGGCCGGTCGCAGATCAGCTCGTGGGTGCGGAACGGCAGCTCGCGATTGGCGAACCCGCGCTTGAACTGCTCGAGGCCGTCGCCGGGCGTGACGCCGCCGCCGAGGTTCAGCGGCAGCCCGAGCTCGGCCGCGTGCTCGGCGCAGGCGACGATCAGGTTCTTCGACGGCGCCCGGCGCCGGTGCGCGTCGGCGCTGCCGGACAGGTAGTAGTGGAGGAAGCCGTCGCTGATCGCGGTCAGCGCCGCGGCGGCGACGTCACCCTCGGGGCCGCTCACCGTAACCAGCCATGAGCGCGGGAATCGGAGCAGGGTCGCGAAGTAGTCGCGGTCGAAGAAGTAGCGCTCGGCGGCGCCGACGGCGGCCATCGTCTCGGTGTAGACGGCGTGGAAGCCGTCGATCTCGGCGCCGCTCGCGCTCGCGCCCGCGATCCTCCCCACCGCGTAGCCGCGGGCCTCGTTCTTGCGGATCTGCTGGCGGTCGCTCATCCGCGACTTCGGCGGCAGCTCGGGGTCGGCGAGCAGCACGACCGAGCGCTCGGTCGGCCTCGTGAACGTCGGCGGGTCGCCGAGCCGGTCGCGGACGAAGATGCTGACCAGCCCGCTGGCGCCGAGATCGAGCGCGGCCGCGTCGAGCGGCCCGCCCTCGCTGCTCGCGCCGGGATAGGAGTAGGGGGAGATCGCATCGACGCGGCCGCTGCCCGGGATCGGCCGGACCAGCAGCGGCAGCGCCGCCCGGGCGCCGCCGTCGCGGAGGCAAAGCGTGTGGGTCGTGCCCTCGGCGGCGAGGAACTGCGCCGAGCGGAAGAACTCGTCCTCGGTCGCGGCGGCGCCGCCGTCGGCGATCAGCTCGACCGCGGCCACCGGCTCAGGCTGCGACGCCCCAGCGCCGGCGCCAGTCGGCGGCCGTGATGCCCCAGACCTCGCAGTCGATGATCTCGCCGTCAGGCCGGCGGATGTGGCCCTTCATCGTTCCCTCGTGCGTCCAGCCCTGCCAGATCACGGCCTTCTTCGCGGCCGCGTTGGAGGCGGGGATGCGGCCGTAGACCCGGTGGGCGCCGAACTCCTCGAACGCCTTCGCCACCGTCAGCCGCTCGGCCTCGCGGCCGACCCCGCGGGCGCCGGGCGGATCGCCGATCAGCGCCCCGAGCTCGGGTGCGGTCTGGCGAAACAGGCCGTAGAGCGCGGTGAAGCCGACCGGCTCGTCGATCGCTTCGACCTCGATCGCCCACTTGCGGTCCTCGCCGTCGGCGGCCACCGCCGCGTTCGTCCATCCCTTCGCGTTCCGCTCGTCGAACGAGTCGCGAACCTCCATCAGCGAGGAGATCGCCTCGCGGTTGTTGAACCAGCGCTGCACGGCCGGCCAGTCGCCGGGGCGGAACGGCCGGATCCGCACCTCGGCCTCGGATCCGCGCTCGGTGCTCATCGGCGCCTGACTCTAGGCGGTCAGCCCGCCGCGACGCCCTCGCCGCCGACGACCTGCTTGACGGTGCGGGCGAGGATCCTCAGATCGAGGCCGGGCGAGCGGTTCTCGACGTACTCGAGATCGAGCTCGATCCGCTCGCCCCAGCGGATCCCGACGCGACCGTTGACCTGGGCCCAGCCGGTCATCCCCGGCGGCACCGCGTGGCGGCGATGCTGATGCGGCGCGTAGTGGTCGAGCTGGGCGGGGATCGTCGGCCGCGGGCCGACCAGCGCCATCTCGCCGCGGATCACGTTGACCAGATTCGGCAGCTCGTCGAGCGACGTTCGGCGCAGGAGCCGGCCGACCGGCGTGATCCGCGGGTCGTCGCCGCCGACCGCGGTGCCGACGCCGACCGGATCGCTGCCGGACCTCATCGTCCGCAGCTTCAGCAGCTCGAACTCGCGCTCGCCGCAGCCGACGCGGCGCTGCCGGTAGATCGCCGGGCCGGGGCCGCTGAGCCGGATCGCGATGATCGCCGCGAGCAGGACCGGCGCGAGCACGATCAGCGCCAGGGCCGCCAGCGCCGCGTTGGCGGCGGGCGGCAGCCCCGCGGCGGGAGCGGCGAACGGATCCGCCGCCTGGCGCGCGCGCAGCGCCGCGTCGGCCGGCGGCGGCGCCCGGAACGCCGCCGCGACGTCGGCGGGCTCGCTCACCGCGTCCCCTCCGACTTCTCCCAGGCGGCGGGCGGACCCTGCCGCCAGCGATCCCAGAACCCGAGCGCGATCGAGGCGGTGACGAGCACGTAGTAGCGGGCGATCCGGGCCGGGCGCAGGGGCAGGCGGTCGGCGACCGCGGCGAGGCCGAGCAGCCCCAGCTGGGCGCCGAGCGCGAGGCGGTAGGTGGTGTCCGCGCGGGCGCCCATGCAGCGGCTATCGCGGTGATAGCCAGTGATATCAGCGCGGCGGCGGCGATTGCGGCGGCTATCACGCCGATATCCAGAGGTAGCGGCGCGGCGGCGGCGATTGCGGCGGATAGCGCGGCGATAGCCAGTGCGATCGGCGCGGCGGCGATGGCCGCGGGATCGCGGCCCGCGGCGCAGCAGCGCCAGGTTCGCGGCGAGCAGCAGGACGTGCAGGAACGGGCTCGCGTAGCGCAGCAGCCGGTGGCTCGCGATCTGGTAGCCGAACAGGGCGCCGTAGCCACGCGGGTCCCACATCCGGTCGGCGAGGACGATGTCGGGCAGCCCGATCATCATCCGCCGCTTGCGGGCGAACTCGCCCTCGAGCGTCGGCACCATCCGCTCGCCGGCCCGCGCGGCGGTGACCTGGACCGAGCGCCAGCCCGCCTTGCGCAGCTCGAACGGGAACGAGAGATCGTGGCTCCGCGACGGCGCGAGGGGCCGGTAGGCGGCGCGGCGGACCGCGTAGATCGCGCCGTTGCCGGCGGTGATGCCGCCGAGCTCGGACTCGAGCTCGCGAATCCTCGTCTCGAGCCGCCAGTAGGCGCCCTCCTCGTTGGCGGCGGCCGCCGTCGCGCCGTCGCCGCCGTCGCTGCTGAAGTGGACCTCGCCGGCAGCGTAGCCGACCGCGGGATCGTCGAAGGCGGCGACGAGGGCGGCGAGGGCGTCCGGCTCCCAGCTCGCGTTGGCGTCGCTGAAGGCGAGGATCTCGCCCCGGGCGGCGACCACCGCGGCGTTCTGGGCGGCGATCTTGCCGCGGCGCGGCAGCTCGAGGACGACGTCGGCGCCGGCCGCGCGGGCGGCCTCGGCGGTGCCATCGCCGGAGCCGTCGGAGGCGACGATGACCTCGAGCCGCTCGCGCGGCCAGTCGGAGGCGAGCGCGTTGGCGACCTTTGCGGCGATCACCTCCTGCTCGTCGAAGGCGGCGACGATCAGCGAGACCAGCGGGCGCGCCGCCGTCGGCGCCCGGTCGAGCTCCGGCTGCGGGGGCTCGCGGCGCTGCCCGCGCAGCCGCCGCAGCGCGACCAGCGTCAGCGGATAGCCGACGTGCGTGTGCACGATCGCGGCCGCGCAGGCCCAGAAGGTTGCCTTGGCGACGGTCCGCGCACGCATCGCGGGCGCGATCATCGCGTGCCGGCGCCGAGCGCCGCGTAGAGGTCAAGCGTGCGGTCGGCGATCGCGTCCCAGCCGAGCTCGCCGGTGACCGCTGCCGCGGCGGCGGCGCTGAGCCGCCGCCGCTCGGCCGGGTCGGCGACGAGCGCCGCGAGCGCGGCGGCGAGCGCGGCGGCATCGCCGGGCGGGACCAGGTGCGCGGCGCCGTGGCGGCGGACGAGCTCGGCGAAGCCGCCGACGTCGCTGAGGATCATCGGCTTGCCGAACGCGAGCCCGGCATAGAGGACGCCCGACTGCTCGATCTCGCGGTAGGGGAGCGCGAGCAGATCGGCGCGGCGCAGCAGCGCCGGGATCTCGGGGTCGGCGATGAACCGGGGGACGAAGCGGACCGTTCCCGGCGCTCGGCGGGCCAGCTCCTGCAGCGGCTCAAGCGGCATCCGCGGCATCCCGGCGATCCACAGCTCGGCGTCGGTCGGGCCGAGCGCGGCGAACGCCTCGAGCAGCAGGTCGATGCCCTTGTAGGGGCGGAGCAGGCCGAAGAAGAGGATCACCGGGCGCTCGGCGGGGACGGCGGCGAGCGGATCGGGCAGCGGCGCCTCCTCCGGCAGCGCCGTCAGGTAGTCGAACGGCCCGTGCGGGATCACGTGGACGGCGTCGGCATCAAGGCCGACCTCGGCGCGGAGCCGCTCCGCCCCACCCTCGGTGTGGGCGATCACCGCGTCGAAGCGGGAGAGGAAGCGTCGCTCGGCGCGCAGCGCCCGCGCCTCGCCCGTCGCGGGCAGCGGGTAGTGCAGCGTGATCACCCGCGGCCGGCCGCCGCGCCGCCCGAGCAGGTGGCGGTCGAGCGGCGGGTAGGTGACCCACTGCCAGTGGGCGACGTCGGCGCCGCGGATCCGCATCCGGGCCGCCAGCATCCCCGGCACGTGCTCGGCCGCCTTCAGCGGCAGCCGCGCGCGCGAGCCCGGCGGCAGTCCGGTCGCGCGCCTGTAGAACAGCTCGGTGACCTCGTAGCCCCGCGGCTCCGGCACCGGCCCGTAGACGAAGCGCGAGGTGATCAGCTCGACGCCGGCCCCGGCCCGCGCCAGCGCCGCCGCCAGCGCGCGGTCATAGGGCGGCGTGAACGCCGAGGGATCGAGCATGGCCACCTGCGGCTGCGGCATCGGCGAGGATTCTCCCCGGATGCCGCCGGAGCTGACCTACTGCATCGTCAACACGAACGGCCGCGAGCACCTGCCGGCCTGCCTCGGGGCGATCGCGGCCACCCATCCCGACGGCGTCGAGCACGAGATCCTGCTGCTCGACAACGGCTCCGACGACGGCTCGGTGGCGCTGGCCGCGGAGCTGGCGGCGGCCGATCGGCGGATCGGCGCGGCGCTGCGGGTGATCGCGCTCGAGCGCCGCGACGGCAAGGCCGCCAACGACACCCGGCTGCTGCGCGAGGCCCGGGGCGAGCTCTGCCTGCTGCTGAACGAGGACACCGAGCTGCGGCCGGGCGCGGCGGCGGCGCTGCTGGCGGCGATCGCCGCCGACCCCGCCGCCGGCGCCGCCGGGGCGCAACTGCTCAGCCCCGGCGGTGAGCCGCAGCCCTGCGCCTGGCGGCTGCCCGGGGTCGGCACCGCGCTCGCGGGGGCGCTGCTGCTGCACCGCTGGCTGGTGACCGAGAGCGGCGGCGAGGCGACGCGGGTCGTCGGCTGGGCGCAGAGCGCGGCGCTGCTGGTCCGGCGCGCCGCCGCCGAGCGGATCGGCTACCTCGATCCCGCCTTCTTCGTCTACTCGGACGAGACCGACTTCTGCAAGCGGCTCGGCGACGCCGGCTACCACACGCTCTACGTCCCCGCCGCCCGCGCGATCCACCACGAGCAGCTGGCGACCGACCGCTCCGGCGGCGAGCGCCGGATCGTGGAGTTCCATCGCAACCGCGACCTCTACATGCGCAAGCACCACGGGCCGCTGGCGGCGGCGGTGGTGCGGGCGCTGACCGCCCTCTCCTACCTGCCGCGCGCGCTGGCCGCCGTCGTCCTGCCCGGCCACGACGCGCGCCGCTACCTGCTGCACGCGCGCAAGGCGTGGTCGCCGAGGGGCGAGGGCCTGCGGGAGCTCGCCGAGCGGGGCTGACGGCGGTCGAGCCGGCGGCCCGGGCGCCCGGCCGGCGGGTCGCGCTCGCCGCAGGCAGCTACCCCGATCGGGGCGGATCCGCGGAACCGCCCCCATGGGATTCCGGAATCAACTTCGTCGGAGCTCGGCTCAGAACCCGCCGCGGTCCTGGTCCCTCGTCTCGGCATCGGCGAGCTCGGCCGCGCGCGCGTCCTCGTTGCCGGCGGCGCTCGCGGGCTCGCCGGCGCGCATCCGCCGCAGGCGTTCGCGGAGCTCGCCCGAGGCGAGCGCCCGCTTGACCGCCGCGCGCTCGTCGCGGGCGATCGCGCCGCCCGACCAGAGGATCAGCGGGTAGAGCGCGACGAGGGCGGCGCGGCTGAGCAGGCCGGCGGCGCCGGCGGTCGGCAGCAGCAGCTCGCCGGCGGCGATCACCACGGCGGCGCTGGCGACGATCACCCCGAGCCGCCGCCATTGCCAGGGAATCGGGAACAGCCGCTGGGTGAACGCGTACATCAGGGCGATCACGACGAGGTAGCTGAGGATCAGGGCGACGGCGGCGCCGACGATCCCGTAGGCGGGCACGAGCAGGAGGTTGAGGCCGACGTTGGCGACCATGCCGGCCGCCGTCGCCGGCAGGTTGCGCTCGGTCCGGCCGGTGCGCCCGAGGATCACGAGCTGGGCGAGGTAGACGCCGTAGAGGGCGGCGCCGGCGGCGAGCGGGCCGATCGCCTCGTAGGAGTCGAAGAAGCGCTCGTCGGCGAGCAAGCGGACGAGCCAGCGCGCCTCGAGCCAGATACCGACGACGAGGAAGGCGCAGAGGGCGCTGAAGACGGTGACGACGACGGCGTAGGTGCGGCGTGCCTCGTCGTCGTCCTGAATCGAGTAGGCGAGCGGCGGCCAGGCGAGCTGGAAGCCGCGGACGACGACCTGGATCGCCTGGCTGAACTTGAAGGCGAGCGCGTAGAGGCCGGCCTCGGCGAGGCCGATCGAGCGGACGATGATGATCCGGTCGATGAACTGGAGCGCGTAGAGCGTCACCTCGGCCGGCATCGTCGGCAGGCCGAACCTCGTCATCCGCCCGAGCAGCTCGCGCTCCGGCACGAGCGCGAGCCGGCGGCGCTCGGCGACGATCATCCAGAGCACGAAGGGGATCCCCGAGACGTAGCTGCCGAGCAGCAGACCCTCGGCCCCGAGCCCGGCGGCGACGACCAGCGCCACGGTCAGCGGGATCGCCGCGAGGACGTGGAGGATCGTGAACGTGAAGTAGGCGCGGGCGCGCTCGTCGAGGCGGAACAGCGCGACCAGGTACTCGTAGAGCGTCAGCACCCAGAGCCCGCCGATCGCGATCCGGACGAGGCCGGCGGCATCGTCGACGCCGTCGTCGAGCAGCAGGTCGGCGAGCTGCGGGGCGAACGGCAGCAGGACCAGGGCGCCGAGCGTGCTCGCCGCGAGCAGCGCCGCGAAGCCGGTGCGGACGACCTCGTCGCCGTCCTCGTCGGGCAGGTAGAAGAAGCGCAGCAGCGCCTCGATGATCCCGAGCCGGACGACGATGCTGGCGGCGACCACGGCCGAGAACAGGACCTCGGCGGCGCCGTAGTCGGCCGGGTCCAGGTAGGCGGTGTAGAGCGGCAGCAGCGCCACCGCGAGCAGCTTCGAGAGGATGCTCGCCGCGGTGTAGGCGGCGCCGGTCGTGGCGAGGCGACGCAGGTAGTCGAGCACGGGCTACCCGGCCGCCCGCGGCCGCGCCGAGCCGCCCTCCGCCCCGGCCCGCGGCGACGCCGGTTGCGCGGAGCCCCCCGGCGCTCGGTGCGGCGCGCCGGCGCCCGCCGGCGCCAGCGTGCCGGCCGCGATCGCCAGCACCGCCCAGGTCGCCGGGTCGGTGAGGAAGGCCGCGTAGCCGAGGCTGTGGACGAGCAGGACCGCATAGATCGCGGTCAGCCCGGCGGCCAGCGGCGAGCCCCGGGCGGGCGCGGTCAGGCGCGGGGCGAGCGCGAGCACGAGGCCGCCGATCGTCACCGCGAGCAGCGCCAGGTAGGCGATCAGGCCGACCGCCCCCTGCTCGGCGAGGATCGTGACCGGCGTCGTGTGGCTCTCGACCGCGAAGCCCTCGGCGGCGCCGAAGCGGTCGCGGAACGCGGTCGCGAACGCGCCCGAGCCGACGCCGAGAACGGGCGCGTCGGCGGCGATCTCGATGCCGCCGTCGATCAGTCCCTTGCGACCGCTCGCGCCTTCGTCGCTGAGCCCGCCGTCGGAGATCAGCGCGACCGAGGCGGCGAGCAGGGCGACCACGGCGAGGCCGGCGGCGGCGCCCTGCACCAGCCCCCAGCGGGCCGCGACGAGAACCAGCATGCCGGCGATCAGCGCGATCGTGCTCGACTGCGAGAAGCTGATCACCAGCGCCGCCAGCAGCAGCGCGAAGGCGGCGGCCGCCGGTGGCCGCACGCGGCGGCGGCCGTAGGCGACGACGGCGGCGAGGGCGACCATCGTCAGCGCCAGATAGCGGCCGAGGATGTTCGGGTCGTAGAACAGCGAGTTGACGCGGAAGTACTGGTGCGCCTCGTTGCCGGCGATCACCTTGCCGTTCCAGAACAGGTCGCGGGCGGCGTACTGGTAGCCGGCGACGAGCGCGAAGACGACGCCCTCGACCGCCAGCACCCACAGCACCCGGCGCAGCGCCGCGCCGTCGAGCGGCGCCTCGGCGAGCAGCGCGAACAGCGCCGCGAACGGGACCAGGAAGAAGCCGACGTCCTGGACCGCGGGCGAGATCTCATCGGCGCGCGCCGACTGCAGCGCGTAGAGCACGATCACCGCCCCGAGCACGGCGCCGATCCAGCGCAGCGGCCCGCGCTCGGCGGCCGCCCGGCGCTGATCGCCGCCGAGCAGGCCGGCGACGACGCCGGCGGCGATCACCGCGTACAGCGGCAGCAGCAGGTTGGCGCTGCCGGCGCCGAGATCGACCGGGACCCGGAACGGCAACGTCGCGACCAGCGCCGGCACCAGCAGCGCCGGGCGGGCGCGGGCGAGCAGCGCCGCCAGGTAGATCGCGACGAGCGCGAGCACGACGGCGAGCGCGCTGATCGCCGGACGATCGCGGATCTCGGCGACGCGGGCGGAGTCCCAGTTGTCGCCGACGACGAGGACCGGCGCCAGCACCAGCGCCGCCGCGAGCAGCGCGTAGCGGGTGCGGCGCCGCGGCGCCAGCAGGCCGCCGGCCGCCAGCGCCGCGCAGAGCACGGTTCCGGCCCAGAGCATCAACCGCCCCCCCGGTCGGCGCCGGCACCGACCCTGATCCGCCCGGGCGGCAGGATGTCGCGCCCCGCCTCGCCGAGGACCACACGCAGCGCGTAGAGCCCCGGCGGCGCCGGCTCGCCGTCGTCGTCGCGGCCGTCCCAGCGGTAGACGTGCTCGCCGGCGCCGAGGTCGGCGCCGGCCGCGAGCGCCCTGACCTGGGCGTCGTCGCCGCCGGGATCGCCGTCGATGATCAGGACGTCGACCGAGTCATCGGGCGCGGCGAGGCGGAAGGCGACGCGCGCCTCGCCGCGCTCGAGCCGCGGCGAGAGCTCGACCGAGTTGACGAGGTCGTCGCTCGAGCGCGCCGCGCGGACGACCGCGAACCCGGCGACGGCGAGCACGGTCAAGGCGATCAACGGGAGGGCGCCGCGGACGGCGCCGCTCCTCCCCGGGCCGCCGCCCAACGCTCAGCCCCCGCCGGCCCGCTTGCCGCCGGAGCCGCCGCCGGTTGCCGCCCCGTCCTCGCCGGCGACGACGACGACGTCGGCGCCGTCGGCCGCCGCCCGCTGCTCGCGGCCGTACGGCGTCGGGCGCGGCAGCTTCAGCACCCGCGCCACCGCCTTGGCGGCGGCGCGCTCGCCCTTGGCGTAGAAGGCCGCGCTCTTGCGCGCCGGATCGGAGGCGGCGGTGTTGGAGGCGATCCTGAAGCCCTTGGCCTCGAGCCGGTTGGCGACGGCGGCGCCGGCGCCGGGCTGCGAGGTCGCGTTGACGACGGCGACCCGCACGCCGGCGCGGTCGACCGCGCCGCCGCCCTTGAGATCGTCGCCGGAGCGGATCAGCTGCGAGGCGAGGACGACCGCGGCGACGCCGACGAGCACGGCGAGGATCGTCAGCACGAGCGGGTGGCGGGGGCCGCGCTCGATCACGCGCCGCCAGAATCCCGCCGGCTCGGGCTCGACCAGCGCGTGCTCGCCGGTCGCGATCCGGTCCAGCGCCGGCCGCTCGGAGGTCACCCGCTCGGCCGGGCTCATCTTCCCGGTCGGGTCGGCCGGCGCCGGGATCGCCCGGAACTCGGTCGTGCCGGCGTCGGGATCGCGCTGCTTCCACTCGAGCAGGCGCTCGATGTCGCGGCGGTGGTTGAGGAAGATCGGCAGCACGAGCAGCAGGCCGATCGTCGCCAGCACGGCCGCCGCGGCGCCGAGCAGCTCGATCAGCTCGGTGTTGATCGACTGCGCCGCCGCGGGCACGATCGCCGGTGGCGCCATCAGCCCGCTGCGGCGGCCGCGGTCACGACGCGAGCGTCTGGTCGTCCTGGCCGACGACGAGCGCCATGTCGGCGCGGCCGATCACGGCCTCGACGGCGGGATCGATCGGCTCGGTCTCGGTCGTGCCGAGCTGGTCGGCGAGGTCGTCGGCGAGCTTCTGGGCGTCCTTCTCGAAGCCGTCCCTGTACATGACGACGCTGACCGTGAACGAGGACGGCGCGTCGGTCACCTCGCCGACCTTGAAGCCGGCGTCGTCGACCAGCGTCGCGGCGGCGTCGGCGACGCCGGGCACGCCGACGCCGCCCTCGGGGGCGGTGCCGTTGAGCACCGCGACCTTGGTCGGCGGCGGCTTCTCAGCGCCGCCGCCAGAGCCCTTGCCGCCGCTGCCGTTGCCGCGAACGGTAGTCGCCGGCTCGTCGCTGCCGCCGAACAGGCCGAACCCGGAGCTGACGACCCCGACGCCGATCACGACCGCGAGCAGCGCGACGAGCAGGATCCTCGGATCGGCCGGGCTGCGGCGGTCTAACTCCTCCCAGCGGTAGGCGAATTCGCCGCGTAGGCGGTCGCGCCGCCCCGGCCGCTGCTCCTCCTCGTCCGGCTTCCCGGCTGCCGGCTCGCGCGAGCCGGCGCGGGCGATCGCCGCCTCCTCGGCCGCATCGGCGACGCGCTCGGCGGCGATCGCCGAGCGCTCCGGCGAGCGCCCGGCCCATTCCCGCAGGCGGCGCACGTGGCGCGCCTGCTGGAACGTCAGGAAGACGAGCACGATCAAGCCGCCGAAGGCGACGAAGCCGAGGATCGCGCCGATCTCCTTCAGCAGGTCCATCGTCAGCGCGTGATCTTAGGGTTATCGGGGGTCGGTGGAGCGGCGCCGGAAGCGTCGCGCTCAGCGGTTGCGAGCGACCCCGGGCCGGCCCTCGGCGGCGACCGCGGAGCCGATCAGGGCGATCACGCGCTCGGCGAGCCCGGCCTCGTCGCCGCTCTCGATCAGCTCGCGCAGCTCGCGGATCGTCTCCTCGACCCGTTCGGGAACGACCGGGCTCGAGCGCACCGCGCGCATGATCCGCGGCGCCGCGGTCGGCTCCGAGCGCTCGCCCTCGCCGAGCAGCTGCTCGTGCAGCTGCTCACCCGGCCGCGGCCGCGTGAACTCGATCGCGATCTCGGCATCGGGCTCGTATCCGGCGAGCCGGATCATGTTGCGGGCGAGATCGACGATCTTCACCGGCTCGCCCATCTCGAGCACGAAGACGTCGCCGGCCGCGCTCTGCTCGCCGAGGTCGGCGGCGCGGATCACGAGCTGCACCGCCTCGGGGATCGTCATGAAGTAGCGGGTCATCTCCGGGTGGGTGACGGTGACCGGGCCGCCGCGCTCGATCTGCGAGC
>CAZCFA010000043.1:0-22664 GCA_964497825.1 uncultured Conexibacter sp. | reverse complement strand
CGGCTACGCGCTGACCGAGCGCCTCTGCGTCTACCCGCAGTACATGAACCGCGAGTGGGTCGAGGCGGGCGTCCTCGGCGTGCTCGTCGCGCGCTACCCGACCTTCCTGCCGCGGGCGGCCGCCCGCGGCGGCAACGGGGCGCGCCGCGCCGGCGGGCCCGATCCGGCCGCGGCCGCGATCGCGCGCGGCCGCGCCGGCGAGCCGCTGAGCGCCGCCGAGCTGACGGCGCTGTTCGCCGAGCGGCGCCCGGAGGCGATCGAGGAGATGCGCCAGGCCGCCGACGAGCTCCGCGCCGAGCTCGCCGGCGAGGTCGCGACGTTCGTCGTCAACCGCAACATCAACTTCACGAACGTCTGCACGGTCGGCTGCGCCTTCTGCGGCTTCGGGCAGACCCGGCGCTCGCCCGACGCCTATCAGCTCGACCCGGCCGAGTTCGCCGACCGGGTCCGCGAGGCGGTCGCCTTCGGCGCGACCGAGATCTGCATGCAGGGGGGCATCCACCCCGATTACGAGCTCAGCGACTACGGCGCCTGGCTCGAGCGCGCGAAGCGGGTCGCGCCCGAGATCCACCTGCACGCCTACTCGCCGATGGAGGTCCACTTCATGTGCGAGCGCTCGGGCCGCGATCCCGACTACGTCTTCGCCTACCTGCGCGAGCGCGGGCTCGGCTCGACGCCGGGCACCGCCGCCGAGGTGCTCGAGGATGGCGTCCGCCAGCGGATCTCCCCGAACAAGCTGCCGGTCGGCCGCTGGGTCGAGATCATCGAGGCCTCGCACCGGGCCGGCCTGCGCTCGACCTCGACGGTGATGTTCGGCCACATCGAGCGGCCGGACGAGCTCGCCGAGCACATGCGCGTCGTCCGCGCCCTGCAGGAGCGCACCGGCGGCATCACCGAGTTCGTGCCGCTCTCGTTCATCCCCTACCACACGATGCTCGGCCGCACCCACGGGATCGAGGAGATCTCCGACGAGGAGAACCTCAAGCACACGGCCGCGTTCCGGCTGGCGCTCGGGCGGACGATCCCGAACCTGCAGGCGAGCTGGGTGAAGATGGGGCTCGACGCGGCGACCGAGGCGTTGCGCTGGGGCGTCAACGACCTCGGCGGCACGCTGATGGAGGAGAGCATCTCGCGGATGGCGGGCGCCGAGCACGGCAGCCGGCTCGAGCCCGAGGACCTGATCGCGGCGGCGCGGCGGGCCGGCCGCACGCCGGCCCAGCGCAACACGCTCTACGAGCTGCTCGAGACCTACTGAGGGGCGCCGCCGGCCGCGGCGATTAGCGACGGCGTGATCGAGGCATGGGAGGGGCATGCGAGCGATCGTCCTCGACGCCCCCGGCGAGCCGCTGCGCGAGCGCGAGCTTTCCGACCCCGAACCGGGGCCCGGCGAGGTCGTCGTCGCGGTCGAGGCCTGCGGCGTCTGCCGCACCGATCTGCACGTGGTCGACGGCGAGCTCGCCGACCCGGCGCTGCCGCTGATCCTCGGCCACCAGGCGGTTGGCGAGGTCGTCGCAGCCGGCGCCGGCGCCAGCCTCGAGCCCGGCCAGCGGGTCGGCGTCCCCTGGCTCGCCTGGACCTGCGGTGAGTGCGACCGCTGCCGCGAGGGCCGCGAGAACCTCTGCCCGCGGGCCCGCTTCCACGGCTACACCCGCGACGGCGGCTACGCCGAGCGGATCGCGGTCGACTCCCGCTACGCGCTGCCGCTCGCAAGCGACGCCGCCGCGAGCGCGCTGGCGCCGCTGCTGTGCGCCGGGCTGATCGGCTACCGGGCGCTGCGGATGTGCGCCGACGCCGAGCGCGTCGGCCTGTTCGGCTTCGGCTCCTCGGCGCACCTGATCTGCGGGCTGCTGGTCATGCAGGGGCGCGAGCCGTTCGCGTTCACCCGCGACGGCGACGGCGAGACGCAGCGCTTCGCCCGCTCGCTCGGCGCCGTCTGGGCCGGCGGCAGCTCCGAGCAGCCTCCGGCCGAGCTCGACGCGGCGATCATCTTCGCCCCGGCCGGCGAGCTCGTGCCCGCGGCGCTGGCGCGGATCCGCCCCGGCGGCGTCGTTGTCTGCGCCGGCATCCACATGTCCGACCTGCCCTCGTTCCCCTACGAGCTGCTCTGGCACGAGCGCGCGATTCGCTCGGTCGCCAACCTGACCCGTCGCGACGGCCTCGAGTTCCTGCCGCTGGCGATCGAGCGCGGGCTGGCCCCGACCGTGACCACCTACCCGCTGGGCGAAGCGTCGCGAGCGCTCGACGAGCTCCGCGCCGGCCGGGTCGAGGGCTCGGCCGTGCTCGAGATCGCGGGCTGAGCGCGGCGACGGCGCGGCCCGTGGCCGCGGCAGCCAGGACGGACGGAACGTCCGGCGCCCGCGCGGGTCTCAGCGGAACAGGTCCTCAGCCTCGGCGCGGCGCAGGGCGGCGGCGCCGGGGCCGTCGTCGAGGCTGACGCGGTCGCCGAGGCCGCGCACGATCGCGACCGGGATCCCGGCCGCCTTGTCGCGGACGAGGTCGGAGGCGGCGGCGATCTCGTCGGCGAGCGCGATCTCGGTCGCCGCCAGCTCGCGGCCGTCGCGGTCGCGGCGACCGCGCCAGTCCTCGAGCGGGTCGATCCCGGCGCAGCCGATCGCGACCTCGGTCTGGCCGACCCGCCACGGCCGCCCGAAGCTATCGGTGATCACCACCGCGAGCCGCAGCCCCGTTGCGGCGGCGAGCGCCGCCCGCAGCCGCCGAGCCGAGCCGTCAGGATCGGCGGGTAGCAGCAGCACCTCGCCCGCGGCGCCGGCGTTCGAGCTGTCGATGCCGGCGTTGGCGCAGACGAGGCCGCTGCCGGTCTCGACGATCAGCACGCGCTCGGCGCGGACGATCCTGCGGCTCTCGCGCAGGATCAGCTCGACCAGCGCCGGGTCCTTGCCGAGCCGCGTCGCCAGCTCGCGGGCGCGGGCGCCGGGACGCACCTCGGCGAGGCGCCGGCGCCGGCCCTCGGCCTTCGAGACGACCTTCTGGGCGACGGCGACGACGTCGCCGTCGGCGAGCGGAGCCAGGCGCGCGATGATCGCGGCGAGATCGTCGCCGCTCGCGATCTCGGGCACGCCCGCGACCGCGATCAACTCCAGCGGCGCGCTCATCGCGCCGATCCGGACGAAACCGGCGGCCTGCTGATCGGATCGTTGCGGGCGCCGGCGCCCGGGCGCGGCCGGCGGGCGCCGCCCGCGAGCGCCGATCTCACGAGACCGACTCCAGCGCCCGCGCCGTCGCCGGGGCGCGGTCGGGCTCAGCGCGCAGCGCCCGCGCCAGCGCCGCGAGGTCGGCGGGCGTGTCGAGGTCGAGCGCCAGCGAGGGAATCGCGGCGACGCGGCCGCTGAGGCCCGCCGCCCGCGCGAGCCCGAGGTGGCGCTCGCGGCTGCCGGGGCCGAACGACGGCGCGATCGCGTCGGGCGGCGCCAGCAGCAGGCCGTTCGTGCCGCTGCCGTGGCGGTCGGGGATCACCGCCGCGCTCGCCGGCGCGACCGCATCCAGGGCCGCGTCGAGCTCGGCCGCGTCGAGCAGCGGGCAGTCGCCGGGCAGCAGCGCTGCGCAGCCGGCGCCGGCCGCGAGCGCGGCGGCGACGCCGCGCCGCGCCGCCTCGGAGTGCCCGCGGTCGTCGGGGTCGTCGAGCAGCTCGGCTCCGGCGGCCGCCGCGGCCGTGACCGCCCGCGGCTCGCCGCTGACCACGATCACCCGGTCGAGCCGCGCGCAGCGGCCGAGCGCGGCGAGCACGTCGGCCAGCATCGCCGCCGCGAGCTCGGCGCGATCGGACGCGGCGATCGCGCCGCTGAGCCTGCTCTTGGCGGCGCCGAAGCGCTTGATCGGGAGCACGGCGGTCGCGCGCATCGGCCGCGGCGCTCAGCCGCCGAGCGCGGTCGCGTAGTCGAGCACCGCGCGCGCCACCGCGCCGCGCCGCGGCCCGTCGCTCATCAGCGTCGGCAGCCGGGTCGAGGAGATCGCCTCCGGATCGGGGGCGGGATCGCCGGCGTCGATCACGATCGCGTCGATCACGCCGGCGTAGACGTCGATCACTCCCGCGACCGAGTCCTCGTGGCCGGCGGCGCGGATGAACTTGCCGGTCGGGCCCTTGATCACCTCGCCGCCGACGTAGGGGCTGACCGCGACCACCGGCGCCGGCGCCGCGGCGAGCAGCTCGCGCATCCCGGGGACGGCGAGGATCGGCCCGATCGAGATCATCGGGTTCGAGGGGCCGATCACGATCGCCCCGGCGGCGGCGACCGCGGCCTCGATCTCGGCCGTCGGCCGCGCGTCCTCGATCCCGGCCAGCTCCACCGCCTCGATCGCCGGCTCGCCGCCGTCGCGAACGAGGAACTCCTGCAGCCCGCGCCAGCCCGCCGGCGTGCGGACGCGGGTCCGCACCGGCTCGTCGCACATCGGCAGCACCGTCGCCTCGACCCCGAGCGCGCGGGCGAGGTCGACCTGGATCGAAGTCTGGCGCTCGCCCCCGTCGAGCCGCCGCCGGCGCTCGAGGCAGGTCGCGAGGTCGAGGTCGGAGAGCCCGAACCAGCCCGGCGCGCCGAGCTCCTTCAGCCGCTCGAAGACGCGGAACGAGTCGCCGGCGATCCCCCAGCCGCGCTCGGCGTCGATCTGGCCGGCGAGCCAGTAGGTACAGAGGTCGGGATCGGGGGAGACGTGGACGCCGAGCGCCTCGACGTCGTCGCCGCTGTTGGCGATCACGGTCAGCCCGGCGCCGACGACCGCCTGCATGCCGGCGGCGAGCTTCGCCCCGCCGGTGCCGCCGGCGAGGACGACGACGCAGCTCACGCCCAGGGATCGAGGTCGGGCAGCCCGGTCAGCCGCAGGCCCGCGTGCGCCTTGTAGCGGACGTTGATCGAGATCAGAAGCGGCGTCAGCTGCTCGACGATCCGGGCGATCTCGAGCGGTCCGGCGTTGACCGCGCGCAGCCCCTCGATCCGCTCGATCAGCCGCGCCACCGGTGCCTTGTCGCGCTTCTTGTCGCCGCAGACGAGGACGTCCTCGGCGAGCGTCACCTCGGGGTCGGAGAGGGTCGGCGCGCCGACCGTGTGCAGGGCCGAGACGACGGTGACGCCCTCGGGGACCATCTCCTGCGCCTGCTGGGCGGCCGAGCCCTGCCAGACGCCGATCGAGCGCGTCGCCTTGCCGCTGATCGCGGCCGCCAGCGGCACCGTGCAGTCGACCAGGATCTGACCGGCGGCGAGCGCGTAGCGGAGGTTGTTGAGCGTCTCCGAGTGGGCGCGAAAGGGAACCGTGAGGAAGACGATCGGGCCCTGCGCGGCAGCCTCCTCGTTGCCGAGGCCCGTGACCGATTCGCTGCCGGTCGCCGCGCGCACCCTGGCCGCCGCCTCGGCGGCGCGCTCGGGGTCGCGCGAGCCGATCACGACGTCGACCCCGGCCCCGGCCCAGCGGACCGCGAGCCCGTAGCCGAGCGCCCCGGTGCCGCCGATGATCGGCACGGGGCTGGCTGCGGGCTCGGCGCTCATCGGGCGCCGCAGTCTAAGGGTCGGTCGCGGCTAAGCTCAGCCGGCGATGCCCGGATCCGGCGACCCCACCGAGCTGCCCCGGCCCGAGCGCGACGGCGGCGCCGCGGGCCCGCTCGAGCCGGGAATCGAGCGCAGCGACGAGTTCACGGTCGCGGGTCCGCTGCTGACCGACGTCGGCGGCACGATCGGCGCCGCGGTGCTCTCGACGCCGGGGATGATCGCGATGATGGAGCGGACCGCGTCCGTGCTCGCCTACGAGCGCCTGCCCGAGGGCAGCGCCACGGTCGGCTTCGAGGTCTGCGTCAAGCACGTCGCCGCCGCCGCCGAGGGCGCCGCCTGCACGACGACGGCGCGGCTCGAGCGGATCGAGGACGGCCGCAAGCTGTTCTTCGCGGTCGCGGTCCGCGAGGGCGAGCGCACGATCGGCATCGGCAGCCACCAGCGGCGGGTGATCGAGGTTCCGGGCCGATGAGCGCCGCCGCCGAGTACCCGAACGCGGTGCGGATCCGCGAGGTCGGGCCCCGCGACGGCTTCCAGAACGAGCCCGAGGTGATCGCGACCGCCGACAAGGTGCGGCTGATCGGAATGCTCGCCGACGCCGGGCTGCGGCGGATCGAGGCCACCTCGTTCGTCCGCGCCGACGTCATCCCCCAGCTCGCCGACGGGGCCGAGGTGCTCGAGGCGCTCGCGCTCGAGCGCCGCGACGGCGTCGCCTACTCGGTCCTGATCCCGAACGAGCGCGGCCTCGACAACGCGCTCACCCATCGCGGCGGCTTCGACGAGATCAGCGTCTTCCTCTCGGCCTCGGAGACGCATAACCGCCGCAACGTCAACCGCTCGATCGCCGAGTCGATCGAGGGGCTGATGCGGGTGCTCGCCCGCGCCCGCGAGGCCGGGCTGCGCTGCGAGGGCGTGATCGCGACCAGCTTCGGCTGCCCCTACGAAGGCCGGGTGCCGGCCGATCGCGTGCTCGAGATCGCCGAGCGGCTGCGCGAGGCGGGCTGCCAGGAGATCGGCTTCGGGGACACGACCGGGATGGCGAACCCGCGCCAGGTCGCCGACTTCTACGCGCTCGCCCGCGACCGCCTCGACGGCGTCGAGCTGACCGCCCACTTCCACAACACGCGCGGGCAGGGGCTCGCCAACGCGCTCGCCGCGCTCGGCGCCGGCGTCAGCTCGTTCGAGTCGAGCTTCGGCGAGCTCGGCGGCTGCCCGGTGCCGCCGGGCTCGACCGGCAACGTCTCGACCGAGGACCTCGTCTCGATGCTGCACGAGATGGGCATCGAGACCGGGATCGACCTCGAGGCGCTGCTCGCCGCCTCGCGCGCGGTCCAGGAGCTGCTCGGCCGGCCGCTCGGCGCCCACCTGCTCACCGCCGGGCCCGTCGACTGGCACCGGGCCTGATGGCCGTCTACGCCGCGTTCCTGCGCGGGATGAACGTCGGCGGGCACCGGATCACCAACGCCGAGCTCGGCGAGGCCTTCGGCGAGCTCGGCTTCGACTCGGTGACGACCTTCCGGGCCAGCGGCAACGTGATCTTCGAGACCGCCCGGCGGGCCGAGGGCGAGCTCGTCGCCGAGATCGAGGAGAGCCTCGCCGAGGCGCTCGGCTACGAGGTGCCGACCTTCCTCCGGACGGCGGCGGAGCTGCGCTCGATCGCCGCGTTCGAGCCGTTCGACCAGGGTCTCGTCGCCGGCTCCGACGGCAAGCTGCAGGTCTCCCTGCTCGCGAAGCGCCCGACCGCCGCGCAGCGGCGGACGATCCGCTCCCTGGCCACCGACGAGGACCCGCTCTTCGTCGCCGAGCGCGAGATCCACTGGCTGCCGAGCGGCGGCGTGCTCGAGTCGGAGCTCGACCTCGACGCGATCGAGACGCTCGTCGGGCCGCTGACGATGCGGACCGCCGGGACGATCGCCGGCATCGCCGCGAAGCTGGCGGGCTGAGCCCTGCTCCGCCCACCGCGGCGGCAGCGTTCCGCGATGCGTGCTGCCGCTATAGGGTGGATTGCATGCTCCACGACGCCTTCGTAGACGCCGTCCACGCCGGCGACGGGGATGCGCTGCGAGCGACCCTCGATCCCGGCGTCCGCTTCTTCAGCCCGGTCGTCTTCAAGCCCTACGAGGGCGCCGAGGTGGTCGGCACGATCCTCGCCGAGGGCGCGATGAAGGTGTTCGAGGACTTCACCTACGTGCACCGGCTCGAGGACGCCGAGGCGCGGGTCGCGACGCTGATCTTCGACGCGCGGGTCGGCGAGCGCCGGGTCGATGGCCTCGACCTGCTGACCTTCGGCGAGGACGGCCTGGTCACCGAGCTGAAGGTGATGGCGAGGCCTCTGAGCGGCCTCAACGCTCTCGCCGTGGCAATGGGTGAGCGCTTCGAGGCGCTGGGCGTGGTCCAGCCGAGCTGACGCCGCCGCCGCAGCGCCTCGCCCTGGTCAGGCCGCTCGCAGCCTCGTCCCGATCTGCGCCGCCCTCGCAGCGGCGAGGGCCCGCAGGCGCTCCGCGCATCCGAGCGGATCGTCCGCGACCCGGCCGCGCACGAAGCGATGGCAGACCTTGCCCGCCAACGCGAGGAGCTGATCACGCTCGCGGTCGATCTCGGCCCGCTCCCAGTCCCCGTGGAAGCGCTGGGAGTCGGCCTCGACGACCATCTCCAGCGCCGGCCAGTAGAAGTCGACCTCGAGGGGACCGGCGGGGTCGGGCACCGCGATCGGATGGTTCGTCAGCGGCCGTTCGAGCCCCGCGGGGCGCCACAGCGGCAGGAACAGCAGCTCGAGCTGCGACCGGCTGAGCGCCGGCTCGAACCGCAGCAGCCGCTCGAGCTTCGGGATGCCCGGGCGGCCGCGACGCTCGGCGACGAGTTCGGCGAGCCGTCCGCGCTTGAGATACCCGAGCGATTCCGCCGCGACGAGGATGCGTTCCAGCTCGCCCTCGTCCAGGCGCGGTGCCAGCTGGACCAGCACGAGATCGGCGGACACGCACGGGACGCCGTGCCGGATGCGCCGGTCCCGAGGGTCCACCACCGTGTCGCGATGGCAGACGATCCCGTCCCGGGACCGGGCGCCGGGGTGCGCCGTGACCACCTCGACCCGCGGCGCGTGATCTCGGTCGCAGAAACCCTGATGCAACCCGGACGCGCCGTGGCTGAGCCGGGTCCCGGGCCCGAACGTCATCGTCGCGGCCAGATACCGCTGCGCCGCGGAGTGGGGCGGGGGGTGGAGGGCGTAGACGTTGCGGTGCATCCGGTGCAGCGAGCCGGAGCGGGCGCGGTGCCGGGCGCCGCGAGGGCTGAGTCCGGCCGCCTGAAGCTGCGCGGTGTCGACGAGCTGAAGCTGACGCGCAGCGACGGCGCGAATCGTCCGCTCGATGGACGGTTCCGGACGGTGGCCGGCCGTTTCTGTCCACTGACGCTCCATGCGAGCCAGCCTCGCGGTCAGCGCCGCGCGCATGGGTGGCGCTGCGTGCCGATTCGGGCGCCAGAGCGTGCCGAGATGCAGCGGGTGCGCCCTTTCACTGGCGCGGCCGCCGCCGCTTGGCGCGGAAGCGCCCACTGCCCCTGCACCGCTAGCCTCCGCCGCCGCACGTTCACACAGCGGAAAGGCTTCGAGAGGCAGAGATGGCGATCAGCAAGGTTGGAATCGTTGGCGGCGGCCTGATGGGTCACGGGATCGCGCAGATCAGCGCCCAGGCGGGCGCCGAGGTGGTCCTGCGCGAGGTCAGCGACGAGAAGCTGGCGAAGGCCATCGCGATGATCGACAAGCAGCTCGGTCGCGCGGTCGAGAAGGGCAAGCTCGAGCAGGCCGACGCCGACGCGATCCGCGCCCGGATCAACGGCACCACCGATTACGGCGAGCTCGCCGACCGCGACCTCGTGATCGAGGCGATGACCGAGGACCTCGCCGGCAAGCTCGAGATGTGGGCCGAGGTCGATGCGGTCGTCAAGCCCGAGGCGGTGTTCGCGACCAACACCTCGTCGCTGCCGGTGATCGACCAGGCGGCGTCGACGAGCCGCCCCGACCGGTTCCTCGGCCTGCACTTCTTCAACCCGGCGCAGGTGATGCCGCTGCTCGAGGTCGTGCAGGCGGTGACGACCTCGGAGCAGGCGCTGGCGCTCGGCAACGAGTTCGGCGCGCAGCTCGGCAAGACCGTCGTCGCCGCCAAGGACAAGGCCGGGTTCATCGTCAACCGGCTGCTCGTCCCCTACATGCTCGACGCGATCCGCGCCTACGAGGAGGGCTTCGGCTCGATCGAGGAGATCGACATCGCGATGAAGGGCGGCGCCGCGCACCCGATGGGCCCGCTGACGCTGTCCGACTTCGTCGGCCTCGACACGCTCAACTCGATCGCCGGCGTGATGTTCGCCGAGTACGCGGAGCGCCGCTTCGCGGCGCCGCCGACGCTGCGGAAGATGGTCGCCGCCGGCTGGTACGGGAAGAAGTCGGGCAAGGGCTTCTACGACTACTCCGGCGAGCGGCCGGTCCCGACCGAGCTCGGCCTCTGATCGCTCCGGGCAGGCGGGGCGCAACAATGTGGCCCCTGACCGCGAATGGCCGATGACTTCATCGAAAAGCTGAGGACCGCCCGGTTTGCGACCGTGCGGCGCGGCGGCTACGACTCCGAGGCCGTCGACGCCTACCTGCGCGAGCTCGCCGACTGGCTCGAGACCGGCGGCACCGACCAGACCCGGACGGAGCTGATCAAGCGGGAGCTCGAGCGGGTCGGCGAGCGCACCGGCGCGATCCTCGCCGCGGCCCAGGAGGGCGCCGAGTCGATCCTCGGCGAGGCCCGCGACGAGGCGAAGCAGGCGCGCGAGGCGGCCGCGCGCGAGGCGGCCGAGGCGCGCAGCTCCGCCGACGAGTACGCGCAGGAGACCCGCCGCGCCGCCGACGAGCACGTGCGGATCTCGGCCGAGGCGGCGGCCCGCGAGGCCTCCGACCTGCGGACCAAGGCCGAGGCCGAGGCGCAGGAGAAGGTCGGGCGCGCCGACGCGCGCCTGCAGGAGGCGGAGGCCGAGGCGAAGCGGCGAACGGCCGGCATCGAGCGCGAGATCGCCGGCCTGGTGAAGACGCGGGACGGCATCCTCGCCAACCTCGAGTCGCTGACCAGCGGCATCCGCGGCGTCGTCGAGGGCCCCGGCGGCGAGGACCTCGAGATCCCCGAGGACCTGCAGAGCGCGATCGAGGAGGCCGAGACCGGCGTCAACGAGCTGCCCGCCGGACCGCGGCCGGACGAGCCCGAGGACGAGCCCGAGCCGTTCGACCCGGGCGCGGTCCAGGAGCACCGGATCCCCGAGTCCGCTTCGTCGCCGCCCGGCGGCGCCGCGGATCGGGCCGATCCGGCCGCGGAGGCGACGACGACGGCCGCCGCCGAGCAAGCCGCAAGCGACGATCGGAGCGCCGCCGCCGAGGGCGAGACGTCGGTGATGGTCGACGAGTTCGACACCGACGAGCGCGAGCGCGCCCGCGAGGCCGAGCTCGAGCGCCGCCGCCACCGCGAGGGCACCGAGCTTCCCGCCGACGAGGGCGACCCCAGCGACCCGCTGCTGTGATCGGGTGAGCGGGACCCGCGACACCTCGCCGCTGGAGCGCGCGACCGCGGCCGGGCTCGCCGGCGGCCCCGAGCGCCACCACGGCAAGATCGCCGAGCAGGGCAAGCTGCCGGTCCGCGAGCGCGTCGCGCTGCTGCTCGACCCCGGCAGCCTCTCCGAGGAGGGCCTGCTCGCGAACTGGGAGCAGGACGGGCTCGGCGCCGACGGCGTCGTCACCGGACTCGGCACGATCGGTGGCCGCCGGGTCGCGGTGATGGCCAACGATCCGACCGTCAAGGCCGGCTCCTGGGGGGCGAAGACGGTCGAGAAGATCATCCGGATCCAGGAGCGGGCGCTGCGGCTCGAGCTGCCGATGGTCTACCTCGTCGATTCGGCCGGGGCCCGGATCACCGATCAGGTGAAGATGTTCCCGGGCCGCCGCGGCGCCGGCCGGATCTTCCACAACGAGGTACGGATGTCGGGACGGGTGCCGCAGGTCTGCGTCCTGTTCGGCCCCTCGGCCGCCGGCGGCGCCTACATCCCCGCCTTCTGCGACGTCGTGATCATGCGCGACGGCAACGCCTCGATGTACCTCGGCTCGCCGCGGATGGCGCAGATGGTGATCGGCGAGGACGTGACCCTGGAGGAGATGGGCGGGGCCCGGATGCACACCGGCGTCTCCGGCTGCGGGCACTTCCTCGCCCCCAGCGACGAGGCGGCGATCGAGCTCGCCCGCGACTACCTCGCCTACATGCCGACCAACTTCCGCGAGGAGCCGCCGCCGGCGGCGCCGGGCGAGCCCGACCCCGGCAGGCCGCCGTCGCAGGTGGTTCCCGGCGACGAGAAGACGCCGTTCGACGTCCGCGACCTGATCGAGGGCGTCTGCGACGCCGACACCTTCCTCGAGGTCCACGCCCGCTGGGCGAAGGAGCTCGTCGTCGGCTACGCCCGGCTCGAGGGCCGCGCGATCGCGATCGTCGCCAACCAGCCGAAGCAGAAGGGCGGCGTGCTGTTCGTCGACTCCGCCGACAAGGCCGCGCGGTTCATCGCCACCGCCGCCGCCTTCAACATGCCGCTGCTGTTCCTCGCCGACGTCCCCGGGTTCATGATCGGCAGGGCGGTCGAGCGCCAGGGGATCATCCGCCACGGCGCGAAGATGATCAGCGCGATGAGCTCGGCGACGGTGCCGAAGATCTCGGTCATCGTCCGCAAGGCCTATGGCGCCGGCCTCTACGCGATGGCGGGCCCGGCCTTCGAGCCCGACGCCTGCATCGCGCTGCCCGGCGCCGAGGTCGCGGTGATGGGGCCGGAGGCGGCGGTCAACGCCGTCTACTTCAACCAGATCGAGGCGATCGAGGACGAGGCCGAGCGGGCCGAGTTCGTCGCCCGCAAGCGCGAGCAGTACGCCGCCGACATCGACATCCTCAACCTCGCCTCCGAGCTCGTCGTCGACGCCGTGATCGAGGCCGACGAGCTGCGCGCCGAGCTGATCCGCCGCTACGCCGAGGCCGAGGGCAAGGACCGCAGCTTCACCGAGCGCCACAACCCGATCACGCCGGTCTGAGCGAAGCCCGCGGCGCCGCTCGGCTCACGCCGCGGGGTGACCCGCCGGCCGCGTCGCGGCGCGCCTCCGGGACCGGCCGCTCGGCTGGCCCGCCGGCGCGCCGCCGCCGCGCCTCCGGGACCGGCCGCTCGGACGCGAACCCGCGGAACCTGCCGGCCCGTTCAGGCCGGGGGCCCGGCCGGGGCCCGGGCCGGCTCCGCCGCGGCGCGGGCGCGCTCGCGATCGATCAGGCGGACCGCGTCGACGGCGACGCCGGCCGCCGCCGCGACCGCGTCCTCGTCGACCGCCGCCGGCAGATCGTCCGGGCTGTGGTGGCCGGCCGGCAGCGCCCGGTCGGGCTCGCGGCAGGTGAGCGCGATCGCCCGCAGCCGCCGGGCCCGGGCGAGGAACGCCGCGGTCGCGCGCGCGTCGCGCAGCGGTGCCGGGGCCTCGGCTCGCTCCGGACCGGCGGCGGCGAGCGCCGCGCAGGCCTCGACCAGCTCGCGGTCGAACGGCAGCGAGACCGCGAGCCCGCCCGAGACCGCGAAGCGCGGGCTGCCGCGGCCGACCGACTCGAACGAGACGACCATCGTGCGCTCGCGATCGAGCTCGCGACGGTGCGAGCGCAGGAACGAGCGCATCCCCTCCATCGTCGTCTCGCCGCCGCCGATCAGAAGCAGCGAGACGTCGAGGTGCTCCGGTGGCTCCTCGGTGAGCCGGCCGGCGGCCGCGAGCGCGGCGGCGATCCCGGATGCGTTCGCGTTGGCGCCGGGCGAGGCGGGGGAGAGGGCGATCTCGCCGAGCGCGAAGCAGGCGACGATCAGGACCAGGGTCGGAGCGAGCTGGACGTAGGCGAGCCAGCCCGCGTCGAGGCCGGCCATCCGCGCGCCGATCGGCACGAGCAGCAGCGCGATCGACCAGAACCAGATCCGGGTCGGCGCGGAGGCGACCGGGAAGCGGCGGGCGGCGGCGTCGAGCAGCCGCAGCGGCCTCGGGTTGTAGACGGCGCCGGTTCGCGGCGCATCGACGTTGGCGCAGAGGATCAGGCGCTCGCGGCCCGGAGCGGTGGACCGGGCGGGCCGGGCGATCAGGTTCTGCGAGGCGCGGCGGAAGAGCAGCAGGCGCAGCAGGTAGAGCCGCCCGCTGAGGTCGAGGTAGGCCGACGTCGCCGCGGCGAGAACGAGCGCGAAGCCGATCGCCGGCTCGCTCGGCGCGACCACGCTGCCCGCGATCGCGACCAGGCAGTGCAGTAGCTGCACGACGGGCCACTGCGGGTGGACCCAGGTCGGCTCGATCTCGACCCCGTGGCCGGCCGCCTCGAGCTCGGCGGCGAGCGCGTTGGTCAGCCGCCGCTCCGCATCGGTCCCGGCGAGCCGCGCCTCGTAGCCGCAGATGTCTCTGATCCGGTCGCCGGTTGCGCTCACGCGCGCAGCATTACCGAGATCGGCTCCCGGGCGCGCGGGCGATCAGCCGGCGCCGGCCTCCTCGATCAGCTTGATCACGATGCAGTTGCCGAACGCGACCCAGCTCGGCAGGTACATCGCCAGCGGGTCGTCGCTGCTCGGCCCGTAGCGCTGCGCGAACGCCGCCCGCGACTCCTCGCTGTCGCCGCGCTCGGCGCGGCACTCGCGGATGGCGCGCTTGAAGGCGGCCAGCGCGTCGTGTCGGCTCGCCTCGAGCGCCGCCGAGACGCAGTTGCCGAAGGCGTCGTTGCGACCGCTCGCGGAGCCGTACTCGCGCCGGAAGGCGGCCCGCGAGCGGGCGCTGTGGCCGCGCTCGGCCCGGCAGCCGGCGGCGCCCTCGCGGACCGCGGCCCTGGCCGCGGGCCGCGCCGCCCGCACGCAGGCCCGCGCTCCGCGCGTCCCGTAGGCGGCGTCGTAGGCCGCGCCGCCGGCCCCCGCGAGCGCCTCGCACTGCAGCTTCGCCGCCCGCTCGGGCCCGGGTCCGCGCTTCGGCTTCGCGACCGCGGGAGCGGCGAGGGCCATTCCGACCCCGAGCAGGGCCGCAAGCAGGATCGCGAGCTTGTTCATCTGGGGGACCTCCCGGACCGATTGCTGGATTCCGGCCCCCATCGGGTCTGAAGCCGGCTCCCTTGCGCCGCCCCCGGGCCCGCTGGACGTTTGGATGAGGCTGCGTGGGCGGCCGCGACCGCAGCGGCCTGCGCGGCGACTACGCTTGGCCCGCGACCGAGCCCCCGTAGCTCAGCTGGATAGAGCGCCGGCCTTCTAAGCCGGATGTCGCAGGTTCGAGTCCTGCCGGGGGCATCGCCCGCCGATGCGCCGGGACGTCCCGGCGCTCACGGACAGAGCACCGCGATGTGGAACCCGCCGCCGGCCGGAAAGTCGGTCTGGCTGCCGGCCGAGTCGTAGTGGCGGACCTCGATGTCGGTCGAGTTCGTCGACGAGAACTGCTCGACGCTGATCTCGCCCGGGTGGGACAGCTGCGAGGCGACGCTGCCGTCGGTGGCGAGGTAGGCGCAGTTGCGGATCCCCGCGCCGCGCTGCGGTGCGAACCGGACGTAGTAGGCCCCCGCCGCGAGCCTGCCGGCGCCGCTGGCGTTCCCCCGCGCCACGCTGGCGCCGCTGGAGTCGGCCGCGACGACCGCCCATTCGAGCTTCAGCTGGTAGGCGCCCGCGGGCACGTTGCCCAGCTTCGTGGCGTCGGTCGCCATGTCGGCCAGGCTCGCCCCGTCCGCGAAGCCCGCCCGGGTCGCGCTGTCGGCCTGGTTGGCGCGCGTCGCCCGGTCCGCGGAGGTCGCGCTGTCGGCCGAATCGGCGTAACGCACCGACAGCCTCGGCGCCTTCTTCTTGATCTGCTTGTTCGCCTGGTGGCGAGCGAGCTTCTTGACGACCTTCTTGTCGTGGCCGCCGAGCGCGGCGACCGCGAACGAGCCGCCGCCGAGCGCCACGCAGAGCGCGATGATCGAGATCACCAGCGACGCGGACGGCCGCCTGCCGTTCAGCCAATGACGCATCCGGACCTTCCTTCCATGGTGGGAGCGGGCGATCGGCCGATGATCGCGGCCCGCCCGCCGCTCGTCATGAGCAACGTGGTGCTCAAGCTGCGGGGAGCCGTCGCTCAGCCGCTAGGCTTCGCGGAACGACGAGGCTGACAACCACCCAACAGCACCAGCCTCCGGCGATTCGGGCCGAGCAGGGCGAGGCTGCAGCGAGAGGCGGGCCCGCAGGCAGAGCATGGCCGCTGGTCGGTCGCGGCGAGGAGCTGGCGCTGCTCTCCGCGGCGGTGAGCGGCGAGGCGACGGCTGGCGCGGTCGTCTCCGGGCCGCTCGGGATCGGCAAGACCCGGCTGCTCGCCGAGGCGCTCGATCGCGCCGCCGCGAGCGGCTTCGCCATCGAGACGGTCATCGCCACGCAGTCGGCCGTGGGCATCCCGTTCGGCGCGTTCCTGCGCCTGATGCCAGATCTGCCCGGCGTCGAGCAGGGGGTCAGCGCGCTCGGGCTGCTGCGCCTGGCGGCGCGCGGGCTCGAGCAGCGGGCCGGCGGATCGCCGCTGGTCGTCGCGGTCGACGACGCCCACCTGCTCGATCCCTCCTCGGCGGCGCTCGCGCATCACCTTGCGCAGTCGGGCGCCGCACGGCTGCTGGTCTCGGTGCGGGCGGGCGAGCGTGCGCCCGACGCCGTCCGGCTGCTGTGGAAGGACGGGTTGCTGGAGCGGATCGAGGTCGAGGCGCTCTCGCGGACCGAGGTCCACGCGGTCCTGGAGGCGGCGCTGGGAGCGCAGGCAGACCGCGCGCTGACCGAGCGGCTTTGGCGGCTGAGCGCGGGCAACCCGCTGTTCCTGCGCGAGATCGTCGTCGCGGCCCAGGCCGGTGGCAGCCTCGTCGAGGCGGACGGCCTCTGGCGTTGGCAGGGTTCGTTTCCGGTCACGGCGCGGCTCACCGAGCTCGTTGAGGCCCGGCTCGGCGCCGTTCCAGAAGGGGTTCGCGCGGCGCTCGAGGTGGTCGCGGTCGCCGAGCCGATCGCGCTCGAGGTCATCGAGCAGCTCGTCGACCGCGAGGCGCTGAACGAGGCCGAGCGCCTCGGCCTGCTCAGCGTCGAGCCCGCCCCGCGGCGATCCGTCGCCCAGCTCTCGCACCCGCTTTACGCGGAGTTCCTGCGGGCGCGGATGGCGACCCTCGCCGCGCGCGAGATCAAGCGCCGCCTCGCCGCCGCCTTCCCGTCCGCGGACGGGCTCTCCCGCGCGGAGCTCCTGCGGCTGACGGGCTGGCGTCTGGAGGCGGGGCTGCGCGAGCGGCCGGGGGAGCTCTTGGACGCGGCCCGGGTCGCGATGTCGGCGCTCGACTTCGATCTGGCCGGCCGCCTCGCGGCGGCCGCCGTCGATGCGGGCGGCGGCTTCCGGGCGCGGATGGCCGGGATCGAAGCGATGATCGGCAGCGGTTCGTTCGCCGCGGCCGAGGCCGAGCTCGCGCGGCTCAGGCCCACGCTCGCACAGGAGCGGCTGGAGCTGGCCGCGATCCGTGCCAACAACCTCTTCTGGTCCCTCGGTCGGGCGCCGGAGGCCGAGCGGGTCCTGGAGCGGGCGCTCGCGGCCCACGGGGGCGATGGCGGGGCGCGGCTGCGGGCCCAGCGAGCCGGATTCGTGCTCTTCACCGGCCGCGCCGACCGGGCGACCGAGGAGGCGCTGGCGCTCGCCCGAACCGTCGCCGACCGCCCGGCGCAGCTGCAGGCGGCGATGATCGCGGGCTGGGGGCTGTTCATCGGCGGCCGCCCCGCCGAGGCGGTGGAGCTGGCCGAGCGCTTCCTCCCCGCGGCCGAGCGCGATTCGGAGGCGGCGCCGTTCGCGGCGGACTGGCTCCGCAAGGTGCTGTGTGCCTCGCACTGGATCGCCGGCCGGCTGCCGGAGGCGGCCGCCGTCGGCGAGGCCGCCTACGAGGACGCGACGCGGCGTCACGCCGATTCGGCGCGGGCGCTGCATGCGTTCGTGCTCGGCTGGGTCGCGCGCGAGCAGGGCCGCATCCGCACGGCGGCGAGCTGGTTCCGGGACGGCCTCGGCGTGTTTCGCGAGGTCGACATGTTCAGCCACCTGCACGCCTGCCTCGCCGAGCTCGCCCGCTGCGAGGCGATGCTCGGCAACGTCGACGAGGCCGAGGCGCTGCTCGCGGAGGTCGAGCCCGCCCGGGTCGGCTTCCGCATGGCCTGCACGGCCGAGCTCGGGCGGGCATGGATCGCCGCCGCCCGCGGCTATCCGCCCGGCGCGGCGCGATCGGCCGCCGCGGCGGCGGCGCTCGTCGGCGAGCGCGGCCAGCACACCTTCGAGGCGCTCGCCCTGAGCGACGCCGCCCGGCTCGGCGACGCGAGCGCGGCCGCCAGGCTCGCGGCGCTGGCCGAGCGCCTCGACGCGCCGCTGCTGCGGATGCGGGCGCGCCAGGCCGAGGCGCTTGCAGCCGCCGACCCCGAGGCGCTCGTCCGCTGCTCGCAGGAGCTCGAGCGCGTCGGAGCGGCGCTGCTCGCGGCCGAGGCGGCGGCCGATGCGGCCCGGCGGTTCGGCGATGCGGGCAGGTCGTCGAGCGCGAGGACGGCCGCCGCCCGGGCCCGCTCGCTCGCTGCTCGCTGCGAGGGCGCATCGACGCCCGCGCTGGCCCAGCTCGGCGCCGAGCCGCTGACCCCGCGCGAGCGCGAGGTCGCGACGCTGGCGGCCCAGGGGCTCGCCAACCGCGCTATCGCCGAGCGCTTGGTGATCTCCGTGCGCACGGTCGACAACCACCTGCACCGGGCCTACGCGAAGCTCGGGGTCGGAGGCCGCGGTGAGCTCGCCGCGACGCTCGGCCCCACGATCGCGACCCGCGAGCCGCGGCAGGGCTCGTAGGGTCTGCGCCGATGCCCCTGTCGGCGCATGCGGCGCGCCAGGCCTACGACCGGATCGGCCGCCTTCAGGACTCGCAGGCCTTCTACGAGGACGTCGCGATCGACCGCATGATCGCGCGCTCGGATCTGGCCGGCGCGAGGGCGGTGTTCGAGCTGGGCTGCGGGACCGGACGGCTGGCGCAGCGCCTGCTCGCCGAGCAGCTCCCCGCGGACGCCACCTACCTGGCCACGGACGTCAGCACCCGAATGGTCGAGCTCGCCGAAGGGCGCCTGAGCCCGTGGGCGGAACGGGCGAGGGTCGCCCTGCTCGACCCGCCGACCCGGCAGCTCCCCGGCGCGAGCGGCGCCTTCGACCGCTTCCTCGCGACCTACGTGTTCGACCTGCTGGAGCGCGACGACGCCCGGCTCCTGCTGGACGAAGCGGCCCGCCTGCTGGACTCCGGCGGCCGGCTCTGCGCGGTCGGCATCACCCCGGGTCGCGGCGGTTGCTCGCGCCCGGTGATGGCGGCCTGGGGGGCGGTCGCGAGCAGGTTCCCGTGGGCTGTCGGCGGCTGCAGGCCGACCGACCTGCGGCGCCTGATCGACGACGAACGCTGGGTCATCGAAGCGAGCGAGGTCGTCACCCGCTGGGCGATCAGCTCGCAGGTCGTGGTCGCCAGAAGGAACGGCGGCCGGGCGTCGGTCGCCCCGAAGTGAGCGATCGCGGCGACCGGAGGAGATCCACGGCAGCCGCGATCGCGGCGGACCGCGGCCGCTCGGATCGGTAGCGACCCCGGACGTCAGCCCGCCGGGGCCACGGTCGCAGGTCGCGTGCGGCGGCGCCTAACGTGAGGTTTCGTGGGCGAGGCTCTCCGGAGACAGATCGCGGCGCGACCGGTCGGCTCCTACTTCGTCCTGACGTTCCTGATCTCCTGGACGCTGATGACCCCGGCGATGATCGTCGGTCTCGACAGCGCCGCGGCGATCCCGCTGTTCATCGGCGTCTACGGACCGGCGATGTCGGCCGCGCTGGTGACGCGGGCCCAGGGCGGGTCGGTCCGTCGCTGGCTGCGCTCGATCTTCCGCTGGCGGGTTGGGGCGCGCTGGTATCTGCTCGCCTTCAGCTTCCCGCTCGCCCTGGCCAGCGTGGCGAGCGCCGAGTTCGTGCTCGCCGGCGAGTCGCTGGACTTCGGGCTGGCCGGCGACCACGCGGCGTCGTTTCTGCCTTACCTCGTCTTCTGCCTGCTGTCAACGGCGGTCCCGAGGAGCTCGGCTGGCGCGGCTTCGCGCTACCGCGGATGCAGGAGCGGATGACTCCGCTCCGGGCCACCGTGATCCTCGGAGCGCTCTGGGGCCTCTGGCACTTCCCGCTGCTTCTGGCGGCCGACAACGCCGATCACGACCTCGCGGCGCTGCCGTTCGTCGCGATGCTGCTCTGGACGCTGGGCGGGATCATCGCCTACGCCTTCACCTACACCTACCTCTGGAACCGCACCCGCAGCGTCGTCGTCTGCATCCTGCTGCACGCGATGTACAACACCTCGCTGGGAACGGTGATCCTGCGCGCTGAGTCCGAGCAGGTGGGAAGCACCTACGTGATCCTCAGCCTGGCGATCACCGGCACCCTGTGGGTCGCGGTTATCGGGCTCATCGTCGCGACCCGCGGCCGGCTCGGGCTCCGGGGGACGGCGCCACGGGCGCCGCGGGGTACGGTCGAAGGTGGAGGTCCGGCCCCCGCGCCGGCCTGACTCCGGCGGCGTCAGCGCCGCAGCCCACGACTTTGGTGGCGAACCCGTCTACGGCCCGGGGTCGTAGAGGGCGGAGCCGTCGACGGCGGCGATCGAGCGCCTGCCGGTCAGCCCGAGCGCGGTGTCGATGTCCTTGCCGAGGCCACTCAGCAGGTCGCGGATGCCACGCTCGCCGGCGGCGGCCACCGCCCAGGCCCAGGGCCGGCCGATCAGCACCGCGCGGGCGCCCAGCGCGATCATCTTGACGACGTCGGCGCCGGAGCGGATGCCGCCGTCGGCGAGCAGCTCGACCTCGTCGCCGACGGCGGCGGCGATCGCCGGCAGCGCCCGGGCGCTGGAGGGGACCGAATCGAGCTGGCGGCCGCCGTGGTTGGAGACGACGATGCCGTCGACGCCCGCCGCGCCCGCGCGGCGGGCGTCCTCGGGATCGAGCACGCCCTTGACTACGAGCTTTCCCTGCCATCTGTCCCGGACCCATGCGATGTCGTCCCAGGTGACGCTCGGGTCGAACTGCGAGTCGACCCACTGGCGGAACGCCGCCGGCGACCTGGCGCCGGGAACGGCCTTCTCGAGGTTGCCGAAGGTCAGCGGCCGGCCACCGAGGGCAACCGAGCGGATCCAGCGCGGATGCGAGACGAGGTCGAACGCCCGCCGCGCCTTGGCCCAGGCCGAGGGCGCGGTGACCATCGCGTTGCGGGTGTCGCGGTGGCGGGCGCCGACCACCGCGAGATCGATCGTCAGCATCAGGACGGGCGCGCCGGCCGCCGCGGCGCGGCTCATCAGGTCCTCCGCGTAGCCGCGGTCGCGCATCACGTAGAGCTGGAACCACGGCGCCGCCGCCGTCGCCCCGGCGACCTCCTCGATCGAGCAGATCGAGACCGTCGACTCGACGAACGGCACCCCCGCGGCCTCCGCCGCGCGGGCGGCCTGGACCTCGGCCCGCGGCGCCAGCATCCCGGCGAGGCCGACCGGCGCCAGCGCGAGGGGCAGCGCCAGGCGCTGGCCGAGCAGCTCGACGCCCGGGTCGCGGACGCTCACGTCGCGCATCACGACCTGGCGCAGCAGCAGCGCCTCGAGGTCGGCGACGTTGGCGCGCATCGTCGCCTCCTCGCCGGCGCCGCCGTCGACGTAGTCGAAGATCTGGCGCGGGATCCGCCGCCGTGCGCGCTCCCGGTAGTCGCCGGCGGTGGCCGGGGCGAGCATCAGCGGGCGGTCGGCCGCGAAGCGCATCGCCGGATCCTCGCAAAAGGCCGGCGCGTGGCCGACCCAAGGGGAGGGGAGCCGGCGCCCGGGCCGCCTGCGACCTGCCCGCGACGAGCCGGAGCGGGTCGCCGTCGAGCCGGTTGGAGCGGCGATGAATGAACCGAAGCGGGCGCCGGCCGGTCGAAGGCCTTGCCGGGGCTATCCTCGGTTGGCGGGCCGCGAGGGCCCTCGCGGCCCGGGCTCGTCGCGGATGGAGGTCGGCGGTGGCTCGAGCGGGTCACATACTCGTGGTCTTCGAGAATTCGGGGGCGGGGCGGCGTGCGCTGCGCGAGGCCGCCGCGATCGCCGACGGGCAGCGGGCGCGGATCTCGGTGGCGGTCATCGTCGCCTACGAGCGCCGCAGCTACGGATGCTGCATCAGGTCGGTCCAGTGGAACGAGATCCTCGATGAGGTCGCGCTCGAGGAGGTCGCGATCGCGCGCGGCATCCTCGGCGATCGCGACCCGCCGGCGCGGTTCGAGATCGTCCCCGATCGAGGCCCGAGCACGGTGCGCGAGCTGGTCGCGCGGCTGGGCTGCGGCCTGGTCGTCGTGCCGGCGCGGCGCTGGGGTGGAGGGCGAGCGATCCGCCGGCTGCGCGGCTCGCTCGATGTCGAGGTCCGCGCCGTGCGGGGCCGCCCCTGATCGCGCCGGCGCTGCTGCCGGCCGGGTGGCCGAAGCCGCTCGCAGCCCCGCATCCTCGGCCTGGCCCCCCGCTTGACAGAATCGCCAACCGTGGCGGGGCGCTATCGAAAACACCTGCAGGCGGCCGTGGCGACGAGCGCCGCGCCGTACGGCTACACGCTCACCGTGTGGACCTCGGGCGCGGTGACGATCCACGCGCGCGGGATCCCCTCCGCCGCCGATGCGCTGCTGTTCCTGGCCGGCGCGGTCGCCGGCTTCGCGTTCGTCGGCATGCTCGCCCACGGCAGCCCGGCGCGGGTCCTGAGGGCCTCCTCCGACACCAGGGTGCGGCTCTGGGGCGGCTTCCACCTGATCTCGGTCGGCGTTCCGATCGGGGCGGCGGCGCTGGTCACCGCGATCATCCACGACCCGGTCGCCTGGCCGCTGGTCGGCTTCGTCGCGACCAGCATCTACCTGCTCGTGATCGCCGCCCAGTTCACGATCGCCGACGAGCCCGCCGGCAAGGACTGAGCCGGGCGCTTGCGGCCACCGCGGCCTCGATCGCCGCGCCTTCGCCCGCTACATTTCTCCCCCCCGCGGTGGGCGTAGCTCAGCTGGTAGAGCTCCTGGTTGTGGTCCAGGCGGTCGCGGGTTCGAATCCCGTCGCTCACCCCTCAGTATCG
>CAZCFA010000042.1:0-22996 GCA_964497825.1 uncultured Conexibacter sp. | reverse complement strand
CTCTCTCCTTCGGGCGCGTGTACCGGGGCCAATATACCGCCGCCGGGGGCTCCGGGGGCCGTTAGGGGACCGTCCCGTTGCGCCCCCCAGAGCGCGCGGGGCGCGGGGCGATCCCCGAGCTGCCTTCGAGCTGCCGCGCGGGGCTCCGCGCTGCCGCTCGTCAGACCGGATCGCTCAGTCGAGGCTCGATCCGGCGGCGGTCTCGAGCGGGCCCTGGCTCGTGTCGAGCTCCTCGAGCTTCGGCGATTCGTATGGCGTCTTCTGGCTCATCCCTCTCTCCTTCGGGCGCGTGTACCGGGGTCGAATATACAACGACCGAACGACGTTGCGGGTCAGCCTGTTCCGGGCGCGATGCCCGGCAGGTCCGGTGCCGACGCCGGGCCGCCCGGGGACGGCACCCTCGCGGCCGCGGCGGGGACGATCAGCCCGTCCCGGTGCAGCGACCGGGTCACCGCCAGCACATCCTCGCGCAGCCGCTCGCGCGGCTCGTCCGGGTGGGCTGCGGCGACCGCCGCCTCGGCCTCGGCCGGGCAGGCCCCCGAGACCGCGTCGAAGATCAGCGACGCCGATTCGTTCAGCCGCCACGACCTGCCGCTGTCGGTCCGGCGCACCACCCGGCGCCCGCGATCGCCGCCGACCCGGACCGGGCCGGGCTTGTAGCGGCGCCGCCGCGCCAGCTCGAGCACGTGCGCGGCCGGGTCGGGGATCCCCGCCGCCGCCGAGCTCCGCGCCGGGACCGGCTGCGGCACGGCGCGATCGCGGCCGCCGTCGCTCGCGGGGGCGGCCGCGGCGCCGGTCACGTCGACCTCGTCGTCGAGGTAGGGGACGATCGGCGCCGCGGTCCAGTCGCGTGGCGAGGAAACGGTACGGCGCCAGTCGGCGATCGCCGGGTCACGCCAGCGCTCGCGGATCCGGCTCCAGCAGCGCTCGAGCCCGTCGTCGAGCGCGTCGCCGAACGTGAACGGGGTCAGCGAGTCGATCCGGACGAGGCCGTTGGGCGCGACGAGCAGGGCCGCGGGCGTTCGCTTCAACCGCATCGCGTCGGCGCCGCCCTCGCCGCTTCGCAGGTGGACCGGCACCGAGCCGCTGCGCGCTGCGTAGGCGTCGATCTCACGCTCGATCCGGCGCGATGCGACGCGCCACGACCCGCGCCGCGCCGCGGCGCCGATCTCGACCACCCGGGTCGCCCGGATCGAGCTGACGCCGAGCGTCCCCAGCAGCTCGACGGTACGGCCGACGTGCTCGACGTTCTGCGCGGTGACGACGTGGACGGCGTGGACGACGACGCCGTGGCGGATCAGCGCGTCGATGCCGGCGATCGCGCGGCGCCAGCTGCCGGGCACCCCGCGCGCGGCGTCGTGGACGGCCGGGCTCGGGCCGTCGACGGAGACGTGGACCTCGAGGCCGTAGGCCTCCGCCAGCGCCGCCGCGACGTCGTCGTCGATGAACCAGCCGTTGCTGTTCAGCGCCACCGACAGGCCCGCCGTCGCGAGCCGCTGGCAGACCTCGATCGTCAGCTCGCGGCGCAGCAGCGGCTCGCCGCCGGTGATCACGGCCTCGATCGCGCCGATCGCGATCAGCTGCTCGGCCACCTCGAGCCATTGCCCGTCGCTGAGCTCGGGGGCGCGCTGCAGGGTCCGCCGCGGCGAGTCCGTGTAGCAGAAGCCGCAGCGCAGGTTGCAGGCGTGGGTCAGCTCGAGCTTGCCGCCGATCGGGCTCGAGGGCGGCTCCGGCCAGCGGTTGCGGGGCGGCCGCAGCGCCCGGCGGCCGTAACGGCGCACGGTGTGCCGCAGCTCGGCGCTCCTGTCCCCGATCGCCGTGATTGGTGCATTGTTACGAACCAGCGAAGCCGATGGCACCCGTCCGACCCAAGCGTCGACCGCTGCGGCTGGCCGCCGCCGGGTCACTGGCCGTCGACGCGGCCACGGTCGAGGCGGTGACGGCGCTGCGCCGGGCCGGCTGCGAGGCGCTGCTGCTCAAGGGGCCGGCGCTCGCCGAGCTGCTCTACGACCGCGGCGAGGAGCGCTCCTGGGACGACGCCGACCTGCTCGTCGATCCGGCCCGGCACGAGCGCGCCCTCGCCGTGCTGGCGTCGCTCGGCTTCAGGCCCGCGATCAGCGACCCGCTCGAGCGCGGCAGCGTCCCCCACGCGACCGCCGTCTTCCGCCCCGGGGGGGCCGGCCTCGGGCCGGAGGCGATCGACCTGCACCGGAGCTTCGCCGGGGTCGGCTGCAGCGCCGAGCAGCTCTGGGCGAGCCTCGACTCCGAGCGCGCCTCGATCGAGCTGTTCGGGCGGCCGATCGCGGTCCCCTCGCGGCCCGCGCGGCTCGCCCTCGTCGCCCTCCACGCCGCCTCGCACGGGCGCGCCGGCGAACGCTCGCTGCGCGACCTGCAACGCGCCGTCGCGCGCTTCGGCGTCGCCGAGTGGTCCCGGGCGGCGGCGCTCGCCGGCGCCTGGCGGGCGCAGGACTACTTCGTCGTCGGCCTGCGCCTCGATCCGGCCGGCGCGCGGCTGCTCGCCGAGCTGCGGGTCTCGACCGAACCGGGGATCGGCGCCCGGATGCGGAGCCCGGGGATGCCGCGGGCCCAGCGCAGCATCGAGCAGCTGCTGCGCGCCGAGGGACCCGGGGCGCGGCTGCGGCTGATCGGCCGCAAGGTCCACCCCAGTCCCGAGGTGATGCGCCTGTGGCAGCCGCTCGCCCGGCGCGGTCGAGCGGGGCTGATGCTCGCCTACCTGTGGCGCCCGCCGTGGCTGCTCTGGCAGCTCGGCGTCGCCTCCCGCGCCTACCTGCGGGCTCGGCGGCGCTGAGCGCCGCGCCCGGGCGCCCGCGCCTCAGTCGATCAGCCGCACCTCGAGCGGCGCCGGCGGCGCGGCGAGGGCGCCGGCGCCGTCGAGCATCGCGATGATCTTCGCCACGTAGGCCTGCGTCTCCGGATAGGGCGGGATGCAGCCGCAGCCCGCGACCGCGCCGGGGCCGGCGTTGTAGGCGGCGAGCGCGAGCTCGGCCGAGCCGAACCGGCGCAGCAGGTCGCTCATCAGGTGCGCCTGCGCGTCGATCGAGGCGACCGGGTCGTAGGGGTCCTCGAGGCCGTAGGCGGCGGCGGTCGCGGGCATGAACTGAGCGATCCCCTGAGCGCCGGCGGGCGAGCCCGCGTTCGGATTGAAGTTCGACTCGGCGAACAGCTGCGCGGCAAGCAGCGCCGCCGAGACGTTCCAGCGCGCCGCCGCGGCGAGCAGCGGCGCCCGGTAGCGGCCGGGCACGAATCCCGGCAGCCCCTGCTCGCCGCCGCCGCGGCCGTCGCCCCTGGCGCCCGCCGCGACCAGATCGCCCGCCGCCGAGCAGGGCTCGGGGCCGGCCGTGTAGCCGTAGTGCCAGGCCTCCCACGAATAGCGCTGGACGAAGCCGAACCGGGCCGCGTTCGCCGCCAGCCAGCCGTAGGCGGCGGGCGGGCCGAGGTCGAGCTCGGTGCCGCAGCGATGCAGCGAGGTGCCCGGCGGCGCGACCCACCTCGGGTCCGGGTTCTGGTTCCACAACGCCTGCTGCTCGGCGTCGGAGCGGAAGCCCGAGTTGATCACGAGCGCGACGCCGTCGGCCGCCGCCGCGGCGGCCATCCGATCGAAGGCGGCGGCGACGTCGGGGCGCATCGGCTTGCCCTGACGGTAGGCCAGCAGGCCCGAGTAGCCGCCGCCGGCGGCGACCGCCGGCGGCGCCGATCCGGCGCCCGCGGAGGTCGGCGTGCTCACCTCCGCCTCAGCCGCGACCGCGGTCGCCGCGCGCTCGCCGGCGGCCTCGACCTCGGCCGCGAACCGCACCCGCACCCGCAGCGGACCGATCGAGCCGCGGTCGGGGAAGCGGACCGCGAGCTGGTCGGCCGCGGCGCCGTTCGCCTCGGCGGCGTCGGTCGCCGCCGAGGCGGCGCGGGCGAGATAGGCCGGGCGCCCGAGGTGCTCGGGATTGGCACGGCCGTCGGCGAGCCGCGCCGGGACGAACAGCCGCGGGAAGTCGTCGCGCATCGAGCGCGCCGCCGACAGCGCCGCGAGGTCGGCGGCCCGCTGCAGCCTGCCCTTCGCGGTCGCGGCGCCGCCGAGCGCGACCAGGATCAGCGCCAGCGCGACCGTCAGCACGGCGATCCCGAGCAGCGCCGGCAGCGCCTGCCCGTCCTCGGCCGCCGGCGGCCGCCGCGCCCGGCGCTCGCCGCCGGGCCCGAGCGCGGCGGCGAACCGTGCCGCCCGACGGCCGGTCGCTCCGCCCGGCTCGAGCCCGGCGAGCGCGCGGCGGCCGGGGACCAGCCCGAGCGGACGGGTCCAGGCCCTGACCGGCACCCGCCGCGCCGCCAGCTCGGCGACGAGCAGCGCGAGCAGCGAGCGGTCGGTGCCCGGCAGCGCCCGCACGAGGGCGCCGCGCCGGCCCTCCGGCGCCGCCGCGATCAGCGCCCGGAAATCGCCCGGGTCGCAGACGCAGGCGACGAGCGGCGCCGGCAGCGCCGGCCGGACGAGGGCGGCGACGATCGCCTCGACCGGGTCGGCGGCCGAGGGCGGCGCCGCGAAGCAGATCCGGCCCCGCGCCGCCGCCCGCAACCCGATCGCATCCGCCGCCGCGCGCTCGAGCTCACGCGCCGCGGCGGAGGCGAGCACGGTGCCGCGCACCGGCCGCGGCGCGGAGCGCAGGTCGACGACCAGCGCGCTCTCGGCCCGCGGCTCGACGCTCGTCGCGGCGACCGCGACCGCCGCCGTCACCGCGTCGGCGCCGGTCGCCTCGCCGGCGGTCGTCGAGGCGATCAGGCGGGCCCCGCTCACGAGGCCCCCGGGGCCGGCCGCGCGTAGGCGCTCGAGCCGACGCCGAGGTGCCCGGCCAGGCCCGGCAGCAGCGCCGGCGGGGAGAGCGAGACGGCGACGCCGCCGTCGGCGGCCTCGACCTCGACCCTGCCCCGCGCCCACCCCGGCAGCCCGGCCCGGGCCGCCGCCTCGGGGTCGCGCCCGTCGGCGGCGGCGATCGCGCCGGCCTCGGCGGCGCCGTCGGCCAGCGACTGCGAGTAGCCGACCGCCAGCAGCTGCAGCGCGATCGTCGCCGCCAGCAGCAGCAACGGGATGCCGGCGACCAGCTCAAGCTGTGCCTGGCCCGCCTGGCGGCGGTGAGGCCGTGGCGGCGGCCGCTCAGCCATCGTCGATCCCGCCGTCGGGGGCGAGCCGGGCGCCGGCGCTGACGGCGATCGCCGGCAGCAGCGGCAGCGCCCGCGGCGCCTCGACCTCGACCTCGGCCCGGTCGCCACGGGCGGAGACATCGGCGCGCTCGCGGAACGACGGCGGCAGCGCCGCCCGGGCGGCGGCGGCCGGGTCGGCGCCGGTGTAGGAGGCGCGGGCCGCCGCCCGGGCGGCGTTGGCGGCGCTCAGCGCGGCATGGCCGGCGAGCGCGAACTGCGCCAGCGCGAGCGCGATGATCACGAGCCCGGGGACGATCGCGACGAACGAGACCGAGGCCTGTCCGGCCTCCGCTTCGCTGCGGGCTCGCGCGCTTCGGGTCGCCATGCGGCGAAGCTAGGTCGCCGCGCCGCACGGGTGGGAGACGGCGTGTGCCGATTCAGCGACGCGCGCCGCGCGAGCGCCGCGCGGCTAGTAGCTCTGGGCCTCGCGCCAGGTCGTGACGATCAGCCAGACGCTGACGACGACGACCAGCAGCCAGACGACGGTGCCGACGCCGGAGTCGAACAGCTCGTCGGTGCCGGCGACCATCAGCGCGAGCGCGCCGAGGCAGCCGTAGATCGTGCCCCGCTGGCGATCGGTCAGCGCGTCGCGGGCGAGGCTGTTCTGGCGCCAGTAGCGCGCCGCCAGCAGCGCGATCGCCCCGAGGAAGAGCAGCCACAGCGCGGTGAGGATGCCGTCGGTGACGTTGCCGCCGGCGGGCAGCAGCGCCAGCAGCAGCGCCAGCACGGCGATGATGGCGATGTTGCGGACGGCGATCACGGTGGCCAATGGTAGGGCCGCGGCGCGGCGGCGGTCACCGCCCGCGCACGCCGTCAGTCGCTGATCATCACGTACAGCCCCGCCGCGACCGCGGCGGCGAAGGCGATCGTCCCGAGCGCGGCGAGCGCGGCGCCGAGCGCGGCGGCGCCGTGGCGCTGCTCGCGCCGCGCGTCGGCGAAGCTGGCGGCGCCGTAGATCGCCGTCGAGGCGGCGAGCGTGATCACCGCGCCGGCGACCAGCGAGGCGATCGCGGTGTCGAGCAGCGCCCCCCAGTCGATGACCGTCGCGCGGGCGATCACGGCCGGCCCCCGCGGGCGGCCCTCGGCGCCGCCGCGCTCATGCCTGCGGCACCGGCTGGCCGGCCCTGATCCGGCGGGCGAACAGCGACAGGCCGAGCCCGATCGCGAGCACCGAGACCAGCAGCGGGCCGGCGGCGCCGTCGCCGAACAGGCTGGTGAAGCCGTAGGCGGCGGCGCCGATCGCGGCGGCGGCGGGCAGCGTCAGCACCCAGGCGACGACGAGGTTGCCGGCGACGCCCCAGCGCACCGCCGAGAGCCGCTTGCCGGCGCCGGCGCCCATCACGCCGCCGGCGATCACCTGCGTGGTCGACAGCGGGTAGCCGAAGTGCGAGGAGGCGAGGATCACCGCCGCCCCCGCGCCCTGCGCGGAGAATCCCTGGGCGGCGTCCATCTTGATGATCCGCGTGCCCATCGTGCGGATGATCCGCCAGCCGCCGGTGTAGGTGCCGAGCGCGATCGCGGTCGCCGAGGTGACGATCACCCAGGTCGGGACCGCGAAGTCGGTCGCCGAGAGGTTGCCGTTGGCGATCAGCGCCAGCGTGATCACGCCCATCGTCTTCTGCGCGTCGTTGGTCCCGTGCGCCAGCGCCAGCATCCCGCCCGAGGCGATCTGGCCGATCCGGAACCCGCGCGTCGCCGGGCCCGGCCGCAGCCGCCCGCAGACCAGGTAGGCGATGCCGATCGCCAGCACGCCGATGACGAAGGCGATGATCGGCGCCAGGATCGCCGGGATCAGGACCTTGCCCAGCACCCCCTCGCCGATCACCGCCGCCGAGCCGACCGCCGCCAGCACCGCCCCGACGACGCCGCCGATCAGCGCGTGCGAGGAGCTCGACGGCAGCCCGAAGTACCAGGTGATCAGGTTCCAGGAGATCGCCCCGACGAGCCCGGAGAAGATCACCGTCGGCGTGATCGCCGTCGCCTCGACGACGTCGCCGGCGATCGTTGCCGCGACCTCGACCGAGATGAACGCGCCGGCGAAGTTGAGCAGCGCCGCCATCGCCACCGCGACCCGCGGCGTCAGCGCGTGCGTCGAGATCGAGGTCGCGACGACGTTGGCGGTGTCGTGGAAGCCGTTGGTGAAGTCGAAGGTGAGCGCCGCGGCGACGACGATCACGAGGATCAGGTCGCCGTCCACTCAGGACGCCCCTCGCCGCCGACCCTGCCCCGGAGCCGGCATCTAGGCGTTCTTGATCGCGACGCCCTCGATGATGTGGGCGGCGGTCTCGGTCGCATCGATCGCCTTCTCGAGCACGGCGAAGATGTCCTTCCAGCGGATCACGAACATCGGGTCGCCGCCGTTGGCGAACAGCGACGCGACCGCGTCGCGGGAGATCCGGTCGCCGTCGTTCTCGAGCCGGTGGATCTCGATCAGGTGCCGGTCGAGGTCCTTGAAACCGCGCAACCCGGCGAGCGCCGCGCTGAGCTCGGCGCAGCAGCCGACGAGCACCTCGGCGAGCGCCAGCGACTGCTCCATCGGCGCCTCGATCTGGTAGAGGCCGAGGAAGTCGCCCGCCTCCTCGACGTAGTCGACGACGTCGTCGACCTGGGTCGCGAGCCCGTAGATGTCCTCGCGGTCGAACGGGGTGACGAAGGTCGAGTTGAGGCGGCGGATGATGTCGTGGGTGATCCGGTCGCCCTCCTGCTCGGACCTGAAGATCTCCCGGTTCAGCCCCTCGCTGCCCTCGGGCCATCGCTGCAGCATCTCGCGCAGCAGCTCGGCCGAGCGCAGGGCGTTGCGGCCGGAGTCGGCGAGCAGGTCGAAGAAGACCCGGTCCTTGGGGACGAACGAGAGGCTGACCACCGGCGCCAATATCGCAGTTCGGGTCGACGGCCCGCCGCGCGGGACAGCTCAGCCCTGCAGATACTCCGCAACTTGGGCCGCCAGGCGCTCGGCGGCGCGCCCGTCCCACAGCGGCGGCGGCTGCGGCGGCGGCGCCGGGCGGGCGGCGATCAGCGCCGGGATCTCGGCGATCCGCGCCGGATCGAGCCCGAGCAGCACGTTCGTGCCGGCCTCGATCGTCACCGGCCGCTCGGTGTTGTCGCGCAGCGTGAAGCAGGGAACGCCGAGGTATGACGTCTCCTCCTGGATCCCGCCCGAGTCGGTCAGCACCGCGCCGGCATCGGCCTCGAGCGAGAGGAAGTCGAGGTAGCCGACCGGCTCGAGCAGGTGCAGGCCGGCCGGCAGCTCCGCCGCCGCGGCGCCGAGCCGCGACCGCGTCCGCGGGTGGACCGGGAACAGCACCGGCATCGCGGCGGCGATCGCGCCCAGCTCGGCGATCGCGCGATCGAGCAGCTCGCCGTCGACGAGCGCCGGCCGGTGCAGGGTGACGAGCAGGTAGGAGCCGGGCTCGAGGCCGTGCCGCTCGCAGGCGCGGCGCTCGCCGAAGCGGTCGCGCAGCGCCACCAGCGAGTCGATCATCGTGTTGCCGACGAACCGCACCCGCCCGGCCCCGATCCCCTCGCGCTCGAGGTTGGCGAGCGCCTCGGGCGAGTGCGTGAACAGCAGCTCGGCGACCTGGTCGGTGAGAACGCGGTTGACCTCCTCGGGCATCGTCCGGTCGAACGAGCGCAGGCCCGCCTCGACGTGCGCGAGCGGCACCCGCAGGTGGGCGCAGGCGAGCGCCGCCGCCAGGGTCGAGTTGACGTCGCCGGGGACGATCACCAGCTGCGGCCGCTCGGCCTCGATCACCGGCGCGATCGCGGTCAGCACCCGGGCCAGCATCTCGGCGTGGCTGCCCGACCCGACCCCGAGCATGTGGTCCGGCGCCGGCACGCCGAGCTCATCGAGGAAGACCTCGGACATCATCCGGTCGTAGTGCTGGCCGGTGTGGACGAGCGCGTGGCGGCCGCCGGGGTCGATCGCCCGCAGCGCCGCAACGACCGGCGCCATCTTGACGAAGTTCGGGCGCGTGCCGACGACGTGAACGAGCCTCATCGCGGTCCGCCCGCGGCGCTAGCCGAGCTGATCGATCCGGCCGGCGAGCTCGAAGTCGGCGGCGGTCAGCCCGCCCTCGGAGTGGGTCGTGATCCGCACCGTCACCGTGTCCCAGGCGATCGCGATGTCGGGATGGTGGCCGAGCTCCTCGGCCGGCGCGACGATCGCGTCGACGAACCGGACCGAGCCGACGAAGTCGCCGCGCTCGAACTCGCGCACGATCGCGTCGCCGTCGCGGCTCCAGCCGGCGAGCGCGCCGAGCCGCTGCTCGATCTCAGCCTCGTCCAAGGGCATCTCCGGGTCCGTTTATACCGCCTCAGAGGCTGATCCCCGCCGTCGCGACGACGACCGCGGCGGCGAAGCAGGCGGCGCCGAGCGCCGCCAGCAGCGCGAGCTCGGCCCGCAGCGTCTCGCGGCCGGCGACGCGGCGCTCGGCGGCGACGACGAGCAGGCCGCCGAGCAGGCCGCCGACGAGGCCACCGAGGTGGCCGCCGATGCTGATCCCGGAGACGCTGAAGGTGAAGACCAGGTTGAGCACGAGCCAGAACCCGAGCGTCTGCACGACCTGGGTGTGGCCGCGCTGGCGCGCGATCAGGATCGTCGCCAAAAACAGGCCGAAGATCGCCCCCGAGGCGCCGATCGTGAACGTCTGCGGATCGCTGAGCAGCAGCGCGCCGACCGAGCCCGCCAGCAGCGAGACGAGGTAGACGGCGACGAACCGCGCCGTCCCGATCGCCGGCTCGAGCACCATCCCGAGGATGTAGAGGGCGAACATGTTGAGCCCGAGGTGGATCAGGCCCTGGTGCAGGAAGCCGGAGGTGACGATCCGCCACCACTCGCCGCCGTCGGTCGCGACGGCGACGTTGCCGCCGAGGCAGATGCCGCCGTCGCCGATCGCGTTGCCGCAGAGGGCGCCGTCGGCGAACACCCGCCCGCCGACCGAGCCGACGCCGCCGGAGCCGCCGAGAACCTCGAACAGGAAGACGGCGACGTTGACCGCGATCAGGACGACCGTCGCCCGCGCCGCCCCCGCGGCCGTCGCGCCGTAGGCGACCCGCTTGACCTCGGTCCGCTCGCCGGCGCAGTCGGGGCAGCGCATCCCGACCGAGGTCGGGGTCATGCAATCGGGGCAGATCGGCCGGCCGCAGCGGGAGCAGGCGACGCCGGTCTCGCGGTCTGGGTGGCGGTAGCAGGTCGCCATCGGGTCGCGGAGCCTAGACGAGCCCGGCGCCGCGACCGGCGGCTCGCGACCGCGCGCCGCCGCCGCCTGCTTCCCCATACGCTGCCGAGCCGGAGGCGATCGTGGCGGCAGCAGCGGAGAGCGAGCGGCGGGGCGGTGCGCCGGGTCCGGCCCGGCTCTACGCGCTGGCGGCCGGGGCGCTGCTGGCGCTGCTCGGCGTGCTCGGCTTCTTCTACGACGCCGAGTTCGGAACCGGCGCGAACCTCGCCAGCGACGACCTCGCGGGCCTGCTCAACGTCAACGGCTGGCGCAACGTGATCTACCTCGCGACCGGCCTGCTGGCGCTCGCCTTCGCCGCCCGCAGGCCGCGCCGCGTCGCCCTCGGCCTCGGGCTGTTCTACCTCGTCTTCGCGGTCTGGGGCCTGGCCGAGACCGAGCGCGGCATCGGCAGCCTGCTCGACGCGGTCCCGCTCGGCGACAACGACAACGGCCTGCACCTGGCGCTCGCCGTGCTCGGGCTCGGCGCCGCCCTGATCGACGGCCCGCTGCCGCGGCCGCCCGCGCGCGGGCCGCTGCGCCGGCGACCTACTGGAGGCGGGCGCGGATCTCGCGACCGACGCCGCGCAGGCCCTCGACCCGGCGACGCCGCCTGACCTCGATCAGGACCAGCGCCGTCCCGGCGACGCCGCCGGCCGCGGCGGCGGCGATCGGGCGGATCCAGTTGCGCGGATCGCGCAGCGCCTGACGCTCGGAGTCGGAGAGCTCGTCGGCGAACCAGCTGAGCTCGCCGGCGGCGGCCTCGGTGACGTCGCGGAGCGTCGTCTCGACCCGCGAGCCGAGCCGCTCCGGCGGCTCGATCGGCCGCAGCGCGTCGGCCAGCATCCGCTCGAGGTCGGGCGGTCGGGCCTGCTCACTCATCGCCGCCGTCCCCGGCCTCGAGCTGCTCCTGCAGCTGCTTGATCGAGCGGTGGATCAGCACCTTCGTCGCGCCGTCGGTCTTGCCCAGCGCGCGGGCGATCTCGCGGTTCGACATGCCCAGCGAGAAGCGCATGATCAGCGCCTCGCGGCGGTCGTCGGAGAGCGTCTGCAGGCCCGCGATCAGCTCCCGCATCCGCTCGCGGCCCTCGACCACGCGCTCGGTCCCGTGCGGGTGCTGGACCGGCTCGACGTGGTCGAGCGCCGTCGTCGGCTTGCGCGAGCGGTCGCGGTGGTAGTTGGCGGCGAGGTTGTGGGCGATCCGGATCAGCCACGGCCGCAGCGGCCGCCCGTCGGACTCGCGCTGCGCCCGCTCGAAGTGCCGGTAGGCCTGCAGGAAGGTCTGCTCGGTCAGGTCCTCGGCGTCGTGGTGGTTGCCGATCCGGTAGTAGCAGTAGGAGTACACGTCGCGCAGGTGCTCCCGGTAGAGTTCCTCGAAGGCGCCGTCGAGCGCCCGCTTGGCGGCATCGCTCGGCGGCCTGCCGTTGGCCGCGGCCGCGTCCTCGGGTGCGCTGTTCGCCACCCGGCAAGCCTAGTGCCGTCGCCGCGGCCGGCACGCTCACGCGGCGCTCCTGGCTCGCTCGGTCCGGCGCAGGCCGGCGACCCACTCGACCGCGGTCAGCTCGCCGGCGATCAGCGCCGCGAGGCCGAGCAGCCCGCTCGCCTCGGCGCCGGCGCCGTCGACGGCGGCGGCGATCAGCGGCACCGAGTCGAGCCCCTCCGAGGCCTGCCCGATCCGCTCCGGGATCTGCGCCGCCGGAACGCCGCTGCCGAGCAGCTCGCCGGCGCGGCGGTTGCGGCTGCCGGGCGCGAGCACGGTCGCGGTCAGGTCGCCGACCCCGGCGATCCCGGAGAAGGTCTCGCGGTCGGCGCCGCGCATCGCCGCGTAATCGACGCACTCGCGCCAGACCTCGGCGGCGGCGATCCCGGCGGCGTTGAGCCCGTGCGGCTCGGCCGCGGCGGCGGCCAGCGAGGCGGCGTTCTTGGCGGCGCCGGCGATCTCGACGCCGACGACGTCGGCGCTGCGCTCGCAGATCAGCCCGGCGCGGTCGAAGACGTCGCCGAGCTGCGCGCGGAGGTCCTCGTCGCGCGAGGCGAGCGCCAGCGCCGCCGTTCCCGCGGCCGCCTCGCGGGCGTGGGCGGGGCCGCCGAGCGCGGCGATCGCGCGGGTGCGAAGCCGCTCGTCGACGTACTCGCAGGGAAGCGTCCCCAGCGGCGGCACCAGGCCCTTGGAGAGCAGCAGCACCGCGGTCCGGGCGCCGATCCGGTCCGACAGCGAGCCGACCGCCTGCGGCAGGCTCGCCGAGGGCACCGCGAGGCAGACGAGATCGAGCCCGCCGACCTCGATGTCGGCGGCGCGCTTGACCGTGATCGCGCCGCCGAGGCCGACCCCGGGCAGGTAGGAGCTCTCGCGCTCGGCGCCGACCCGCTCGGCCTGCTCGGCGGTGCGGCAGCCGAGCTGGACCTCGACGCCGCCGCGGGCGAGCAGCACCGCGACCGCGGTCCCCCACGAGCCGGCGCCGATCACCGCCGCCTTGCGCATCGGCGGCAGGCCGCCGAGCCACTCCCACTGCAGCTCGATGTTGGGCCAGATCCGCGCGGTGACCGTCGCCGCCAGCGACGGCGAGGGGCTCTCGGTGCGCGGGAAGGTCAGCGCCTTGCCGATCCGCAGGCGGACCTTGCGGGGCCGGATCCGCCAGCCGCGGCGCACCTGCTCGGAGCCGATCACGGCGACCGGCAGCACGGCGGCGCCGGACTCGAGCGCGAGCCGGCCGACGCCGCGATGGGGCACCGCCAGCGAGCCGCGCCTGATCCGCGTGCCCTCGGGGAAGATGCAGAGGGCGCCGCCGCGGTCGAGGATCCGCCGGGAGGTCTCCAGCGTCGCGCCGTCGGCCTCGCCGCGCCGGACGGGATAGGCGCCGAGCCGGTTCAGGATCCATCCCTGCCAGGCGCTCTCGAACAGCTCGACCTTGGCCACGTAGTGCATCGGCCGCCGCCACGGCAGCGAGGCACCGAGCACGAACGGGTCGAGGAAGCTGCGGTGGTTGGAGGCGACGATCAGCGGCCCCTCGACCCGCGCGTGCTCGCGGCCGAGCCGCTCGAGCCGCAGCCAGATCAGGAAGGCGGGGACGAGCAGCAGCCGGGCGAACAGGTACAGCGGCCAGTTGACGCCCTTCTCACGGGTGAACTCGTGGTAGCGGGCGATTCGCCGCTCGCCGATCCGCGCCGAGGCCCCGGTCCGCGGCGCCCGCCGCGGCTGCTCGGCGTTGGCCGGCCGCGAACCGTCGCCGTCGGGCGGGCGCTTGTCGGGCGAGTCCGACACCGCGAAGCGGTACACGACGCCGGCGGGCCAGTTACAGCACCGGGGCGCGGCCGGCGGGCCCGCGGCGGCGGCCGCCCGCGACGCCCGCCGCCGCGCCTATCCTGAACCCGGCGCCGGAGTAGCTCAGCTGGCAGAGCATTCGCCTTGTAAGCGAAAGGTCACGGGTTCGATCCCCGTCTCCGGCTTCGGCCGGGGGGCACCGACCGCGGCTGCCGCCGCCGCGGCCGAACCCGGCGGCCGGCGCGGGCGCTCGCCCGCTCAGTTCAGGACTTCGCGCGATTCGAGGTGGCTCGCGACCTTGCGCTTGACCCGCTGCAGGGCGTTGTCGACGGTCTTGGTGTCGACCGCGAGCCGGCCGGCGATCTCCTCGTAGGAGCGGCCGTCGAGGTAGCAGGTCAGCACCTCGCTCTCGAGCTCGGAGAGGACCGAGGTGAGGCACTCGACGAGGCTGCCGAGCTCCTCGGTCGAGATCACCTGCGTCGCCGGGTCCTCGGTCCGCGGCCCGGGCAGGATCTCCTCCAGCGTCGACTCGCCCTCGCCGGCCGCGGCCGGCGTCGTCGCGAAGCTGATCGACTGGTTCAGCGGGTTGTGCTTGTAGCGGCAGGCGGTCTTGATCGCGGTGATCATCTGCCGCGTGATGCAGAGCTCGGCGAAGTTGCGGAAGCTCGACTCGCGATCGGAGCGGTAGTCGCGGATTGCCTTGTAGAGGCCGACCAGCCCCTCCTGGATCAGGTCCTCCGACTCACCGCCGATCAGGAAGTAGGACGAGGCCTTGAGCCGGACGAAGCCGCGGTAGCGGCGGATGATCCGGTCGTAGGCGACGGGATCGCCGCGCTTCGCCTGGGCGACGAGGTATCGGTCGTTGAGATCCCCCCCGGGTTCGCCGCCGCGCTCGTCGGCTGCCGGAACCGTGGAGTACTCCTGGGTAGCTGCTGCCACGTTGCTCTCCTCCATCGAGGGCCGTGGCGCCTTACCTCCCCAGGCGCGCCTTGATATCGACTTGCTAACTCAACTTCTCGGTCGCGGCTTGGACGAGGCTCGAACCTGAACCTTTACTTCACCGTTACCTTGGTGCGCGGCAGTCTAACCCGGGGCGGAGTTCTGTCAACCCCGCGCCGGCGGATTCTGCAATTGCGCTTGCATCCGTCCGGCCGGCGCGCTAGGACGCGGGCACGCGGGCGGCCGCGAACAGCAGCACCGCCGCGGCCGCCGCGACGTTGAGCGAGCCGATCCGGCCCGCGGTCGGGATCCGCACGGTCGCGTCGCAGGCCGCCGCCACCCGCGGCCGGATCCCCGAGCGCTCGCCGCCGAGCACCAGCACCACCCTGCCGCTGAGGTCGAGGGTTTGGTAGGCGGCCGGCGCGCGCTCGTCGGCGCCGTAGATCCAGGCCCCCTGCTGGCGGGCGGCGCCGAGCCAGTCGGCGAGGTTGCGGACGCGGGCGACCGGCAGGTGCTCGACCGCCCCCGCGGACGCCTTGGCGACCGCCGCGGTCACCGGCGCCGCGCGGCGCTCGGGGATGACGACGCCGGCGGCGCCCGCCGCCTCGGCGCTGCGGCAGACCGCGCCGAGGTTGTGTGGGTCCTGGACCTGGTCGAGGGCGACGACCAGCGCCGCCGGCGAGCGCAGCAGCGAGCCCGGGTCCGCGTAGGGGTAGGGATCGACCTCGGCGACCACCCCCTGGTGGTCGGGCGAGCCCGCGCGCCGGCTCAGCTCCTCGGCGGGCGTGTCCGCGGCGCTCCAGACCCGGTGGACGCGGCGGCGACCGCGCTGCGCCTCGCGCACCGGGTTGCGCCCGTAGACGACCTCGCGGCGCTGCGGCGGGCCCATCGGGCGCTCAGCCGCGCGGGACCAGCCGGGCGCCGCCGGCCTCGTCGCGGACCTCGTAGCCGAGCGCCACGAGCTCGTCGCGGATCTCGTCGGCGCGAGCCCAGTCCCGGCGCGCCCGCGCCTCGGCGCGCTCGGCGAGCAGCGTCGCCGCGGCGGCCGGAACCGGCGCGGCGGCCGCCTCGGCCAGCGACTCGAGCCCGAGCAGCTCCAGCATCCGCCGCGCCGCCGCGCGGGCGCCGGCAACCGGCTGCGCGCGGGCGGCGCTGATCAGCCGCGCGAGCTCGGCCAGCGCCTTCGGCGTGTTGAAGTCGTCGGCGAGGGCGTCGCGGAAGCGGTCGAGGTGCGCGCTCGCGAGCGCTCCCGGCTCGGCTCCCCGGTCGTCGCCGGCGTCGCGGAAGAACTCGCGGATCCGCTCGTTCGCCGCCGCCGCCTGCCGCAGCTCGGCCTCGCCGAACGCGATCGGCTGCCGGTAGTGGCCGGAGATCAAGAAGCGGACGACCGCCGCCGCGCCGAACGCCTCGATCGCCTCGCCGAGCAGGAAGATGTTGCCGAGCGACTTCGACATCTTCTGCTCGGCGCCCGCCTCGACCATGCCGTTGTGCATCCAGATCCGCGCCAAGGGCCGGCCCCGCGCCGCCTCGGTCTGGGCGACCTCGTTCTCGTGATGGGGGAAGACCAGGTCGGAGCCGCCACCGTGGATCGAGAACTCGAGCCCGAGCAGCTGCTCGGCCATCGCCGAGCATTCGATGTGCCAGCCGGGGCGGCCCTCGCCCCACGGGCTCGGCCAGAAGCTGTCCTCGCCCGGCTTGCGGGACTTCCAGAGCGCGAAATCGAGCGGCTCCTCCTTGCGCGCCGCGTCCCCCGCCTCCTCGCCCTGGTCCATCCGCTCGGGGTCGCGGTTGGAGAGGGCGCCGTAGGCCGGGAAGCTGCGGACGCGGAAGTAGACGTCGCCGCCGGACTCGTAGGCGTGGCCGGAGGCGACCAGCGCCGCGATCAGCTCGACGATCGCGGCGATCGTCGCGGTCGCCCGCGGCTCATCGTCGGGCCGGCCGATCCCGAGCGCGTCGGTGTCGGCGACGTAGGCGGCGATCATCTCCTCGGCGTGGGCGGCCGAGGGAACGCCACGCTCGGCGGCGGCGGCGTAGATCTTGTCGTTGACGTCGGTGACGTTGATCACGAGCCGCGCGTCGTAGCCCTCGGAGCGGAGGAAGCGCCGCAGCAGGATCGGGACCACGTAGGGGCGGGCGTTGCCGATGTGAACCGGGCCGTAGGTGGTGGGCCCGCAGGCGTAGATCCCGACGACGCCGTCTTCGTTGGGCTCGACCGGCAGCTTGCCGCCGCTCATCGTGTCGGTGATCAGGACCTCGCGCACGGCCGCGACTCTAGCCGCGCGACGGGACCGGACCCGGCGCCGCCGGCGCCGCCGACTTGACATGTGACCATCTAGTCACCTATTGTCGCGGCGGTGGACGACGCGGTGTTCAAGGCGCTGGCGGATCCGACGAGGAGAGAGCTGCTCGACGAGCTGTTTCGCGCCGACGGGCAGACGCTGACCGCGCTCGAGGCGCGGCTGCCGATGACCCGGTTCGGCGTGATGAAGCACCTGAAGGTGCTCGAGGAAGCGGGCCTGGTGCTGACCCGGCGCCGCGGGCGCGAGAAGCTGCACTTCCTCAACCCGGTCCCGATCCGGCTCGTCCACGACCGCTGGGTGAGCAAGTACGCCGCGCCCTGGGCGGCGACGCTCAGCGAGATCAAACGGTCAATCGAAAGCGAGGAGAAGACGATGGAGAAGACGTTCGAGATCTACATCAAGACGACGCCGGAGCGCCTCTGGGAGGCGATCACCGACCCGGCGCTGCGGCGCCGCTACAGCTTCGGGGTCGGGGTCGTCTCGAGCTGGTCGCAGGGGTCGACCTACCGCGGCCAGGTCGGCGACGGCGACGACGCGCTCGTGATCATGATCGGCGAGAACCTCGAGGTCGACCCGCCGCGACGGCTCGTGCAGAGCTTCAACGCGATCTGGGGTGAGGACGTGCGGGCCGAGGGCACCTCCCGCGTGACCTGGGAGATCGAGCCGATCGAGGACTCCTGCCGGCTCACCGTCACCCACGACGAGCTCCGCGAGGGCGCCAACGGGCAGCTCTACGGCGGCTGGCCGATGATCCTCTCGGGCCTGAAGACGCTGCTCGAGACCGGTGAGGAGCTGACCACCCCCGGGTCGCTGATGTACTCGGGCGAGGGCGCCGGCTGGTCGCGATGAGCGCGCCGCTCAGCGCCCGAGGGTTCGCAGGAACTCGCGGGCGCTGAGCGGCAGCGGCGCCAGCAGCTCCCGCATCTCGACCAGGCCGGCCCGCAGCTCGGCGTCGCCGAACTCGATCGGCAGCATCGTGTCCTGCAGCTCCGCGAGCGCCCGGTCGGCGTTGGCGGCGGCGACGACGGCGCGCTCGACGAACGATCGCGCCCCCTGCGAGGCGACGCCGGGGTCGGGTAGCTCGAAGCCGGCGGCGGGCAGGCCGCTGCGCTCGGCGAACCGCGCGTGGGCCCGCTTGCCGCGGCCGAAGGCACGTTGCACGGGCCGGTAGAGCTCGTCCTCGAGCCGCTCGGCCGGGGCGGAAGTCAGCGTCTCGAAGGCGGCGCCGAGGCAGGCGAGCGCGAGCGCGCTGCGCTCGATCGCGGTGCCGAGGTCGGCGAGGATCCGCGCGACCGCCTCCTGCCTGGTGATCGCCACGGCGGTCAGTCGCCGGCGCGCTCGGCCAGCTCGCGCTTCAGCACCTTGCCGGTCGGGTTGCGCGGCAGCTCGTCGAGGAACTCGACCTCGCGCGGGACCTTGTAGCGGGCGAGGTTCGCCTTGACGTGGTCCTTGACCGCCGCCTCGTCGAGGTCGTGGCCGGAGCTGACGACGACGAACGCCTTCAGCCGCTGGCCGAACTGCTCATCGGCGACGCCGATCACCGCCGCCTCGTCGATCGAGTCGTGGTCGGCGAGCACGTCCTCGACCTCGCGCGGGAAGACGTTCTCGCCGCCGGAGACGATCATCTCGTCGTCGCGACCGTCGATGAACAGCCGCCCCATCTCGTCGAAGTGGCCGACGTCGCCGGAGCTCAGCAGGCCGTCGACGACGTCCTTGCCGCCGCCGCCCGTGTAGCCCTCGAACGACATCTCGTTGCCGACGAAGATCCGCCCGGTCTCGCCCCGCCCCACCTCGCGGCCGTCGTCGTCGAGCAGCCTGACCACGGTCCCGTGCGGCACCCGCCCCGCGGTCCCCGGCGCGGCGCGGATGTCCTCGGGCGTCGCGATCGAGGCCCAGGCGACCTCGGTCGAGCCGTAGAGGTTGTAGACGTTGTCGCCGAACTGATCCATCCAGCGGATCGCGAGCTCGCCCGGCAGCGCCGAGCCGCTGGCGGCGACGATCCGCAGCGACGGCAGCGGGTAGCGGTCGCGAACCTCGCGTTCGAGCTCGAGGATCCGCTGCAGCATCACCGGCACGACGACGAGCGCGTCGGCCTCGTTGTCGCTGACCGCCCTGAGCGTGCCCTCGGGATCGAAGCGGCGGCGCAGCACGAAGGTCGAGCCGAGCGCCAGGCCGAGGGTGAAATGCAGGAACCCCCAGGAGTGGAACATCGGCGTCGCGATCACCGTCGTCCGCTCGCTGCGCAGCGGGATCTTCGAGAGCATGATCGCCAGCGGCGCCAGCGAGTCGGGCGAGTTGCGCTGGGCTCCCTTCGGGGTGCCGGTGGTGCCGGAGGTGAGGACGATGAAGCGGCTCGCCGCCTGCGGCGGGTCGAGCGCCGCGTCCGGGCTCGCCGCGATCGCCTCGGCGGTCGTCGTCGCGCCGGCCTGCTCGCCGTCGTCGACCCAGGCGACGAAGCGGGAGATCCGCGGCGCGTCGTCCTCGGCCCCGTCGAGCAGCGGCTGGAACTCGGCGTCGTAGATGATCGCCCGCGGCTGCTCGCGCTCGATCACGCCGTGCAGCTGCGGGCCCGCGAAGTCGGTGTTCAGCAGCAGCACCGTCGCGCCGAGCTTCGCGCAGGCGAACAGCGCCTCGACGAAGCCGCGGTGGTTGCGGCACATGATCGCGACCGCCTCGCCGGCGCCGACCCCCGCTTCGCGCAGCGACCGGGCGAGCCCGTTCGAGCGTGACTCGAGCTCGGCGAAGCTGAGCTCGCCGGCGTCGTCGATCAGCGCGACCGCGTCGGGACGGCGAATCGCCGCCGCGGTGATCGCCGCCGCCGGCGAGGCGCCCCAGTCGCGCAGCGTCCTGCCGACCCGCAGCAGCGTCGCCGGCGCCATCGGCCCGACGACGCCGGCCTCGTAGAGGACGCGCAGGTTGAACGGGAGATCGACGACGCTGCCGAGCGGTCCGACCCGAACGCGCCGCGCCGCGGATTCCGCTCCCCTGGCCAGATCCCTAAGAGCCATCAGGTGAGAGCCTAATCGCCGGCGGGCTCGAACAGGGCGACCGCGATCGCCGCGATCCCCTCGCCGCGACCGATCGCGCCGAGGCCCTCGTTCGTCGTCGCCTTGACCGCGACCGGGGCGGCGACCGCGGCGCCGAGCCGGCGCTCCATCTCCTCGCGGTGGGGGCCGAGCCGCGGCCGCTCGCAGATCACCGTCGCATCGACGTTGACGACGCGGCCGTCGAGCCGCTCGACGAGCGTGCGCAGCAGCTCGACCGAGTCGGCGTCGCGCCAGCGCTCCTGGTCGGGCGGGAAGTGGGTGCCGATGTCGCCGGCGCCGGCGGCGCCGAGCACCGCGTCGGTGACCGCGTGGGCGAGCGCGTCGGCGTCGGAGTGGCCGTCGAGCCCGAGCTCGTGCGCGATCTCGACGCCGCCGAGGACGAGCCGCCGCCCGGCGGCGAGCCGGTGGCTGTCGTAGCCGATCCCGACCCGGGCGCTCACCCGAGCGGCTCCAGCCGGCGCCGGCGGCGCTCGAAGACGCAGATCTCGCCGATCCCGAGCGAACGCATGAATTCCACCGCCTGATCGTAGGCGCGGCCCACGTCGGCGGCGACGTGGGCGTCGGAGGCGAGCGTGAACGGGACCCCGGCCTCGACGCAGAGCGCCGCGAACTCGGGCGCCGGATAGAGCTCGCCGACCGGCTTCGCCAGCCCCGCGGTCGAGACCTCGACCGCGACCCCGGCGGCGGCGATTGCCTCGACGGCGGGCTCGTAGAAGCGGCGCAGGTCGCCGCCGGGGAGCGGCGTCGCCGCGCCCCAGACCTTGACCAGGTCGGGGTGCGCGATCGTGTCGTAGAGGCCGCTCGCCGCCGCCGCGGCGAGCGTCTCGAAGTAGCGGCCCCAGACGCGCTCGGGGTCGCGCCCCTCGAGCTCCCAGACGTCGTAGCCGCGATGGTCGACGGCGCCGTCGCCGACGAAGTGGACCGAGCCGATCACGTAGTCGAACGGCCGCGCCGACAGCAGCTCCTCGATCCGCTCCTCGGCGCCGGGCACGTGGTCCATCTCGATCCCGGCCCGCAGCGGCTGCGCCGCGAGGAACTCGACGTAGGGATCGAGGTCGTCGACCGCCTGCTGCAGCCAGAACGGGTGGCGCCAGATGTCGAGCGCCTGGCGAAAGCGATGGATGTGCTCGGAGATCCCGAGCTCGGCGATCCCGGCCGCGGCAGCGGCCTCCAGGTAGCGGCCGGCGTTGGCGGCCGTGAAGTAGCGCTCGGGCGGCGTATCGGGCTCGTCCGGGCGCAGGTGAACGTGATAGTCGGTGAGCACCGGGCTACCCTAGATGCTGGATCGCAGCGCTTGGCCACCTTGACCGACATCGGCATCGCCCTCGGCGCCTTCGCGCTGGCGACGGCGCTCGCGGCCGCGCTCGGCGCCGCCGACCTCGGCACCGCGCTCGGCGTCGGCCAGGTCGTCTTCGCGCTGGCCGCGACGCTGGTGATCGTGCTGCGCCGCTGAGCCGGCCCGGCTCGCCGCGGACGCCGCTCAACCGATCCCCCGATCCGGTCGCCGAGGCGCGGATTGCGGCACCGCGAACGCCGCAATCCGCGGCTCGACCTCCGCGGCCCCCCGCCCGGCGCTCAGCCTGCGGGCGGCGCTGACAGCAGCGCCGCGGCGACGGCCAGGTCGGCGCCGTCGGTGACCTTCAGGTTCGGGATCCCGGCGGGCTCGATCAGCACCGTGCCCCCGGCCCGCTCGATCAGCCAGGCCTCGTCGGTCGCCCGCTCGAGGTCGCCGCGATCGCGCGCCGACTCGGTGGCCCGGCGCAGCGCCGCGGTCCGGAACGCCTGCGGCGTCTGCGCGCCCCAGAGCCGGTCGCGGCTGACGGTCGCGGCGACCGCTCCCCCCTCCCCCGCCCGCTTCAGCGTGTCGGCGACCGCGGCGGCGGCGATCACGCCCTCGGCCTCGGACCCGCGCAGGCGGCCGATCAGCCGCTCGACGAGCTCGGCGCGGAGCAGCGGGCGGGCGGCGTCGTGGATGACGGCGACCTCGGCGCTCACCGACTCGAGCGCCAGCGCCACCGACTCGGCCCGGGTCGCGCCGCCGGTGACGACCTCGGCGCCGGCGGCGAGCGCGGCGATCGCGGCCTCGTGACCGGGCGGCGCCGCGATCGTGATCCAGGCGACGGCGGTGGCACGCTCGAGCGCCGCCAGCGACCACGCGATCAGCGGCCTGCCGGCGACCTCGACCAGCGCCTTCGGGCCGCCGGCACCGAGCCGCTGCCCGGAGCCGGCGGCCGCCAGCACCGCCCAAGCGATCGCGCTGGTGGCGCCCGGCGCGACTAGACGGTCGCTCCCGCGAAGCGCTCGGTCAGCAGCCCGTCGAGGTACTCCTCGGCGCCCTCCTCGTCCTTCTCGAGCGCGTACATGAACTCCGAGGCGAGGATCTTCTTCGCCCGGGTGTACATCTGCTTCTCGCCGGTCGAGAGGCCCTTCTCGATCTCGCGGATCGCGAGGTTGCGGACCACCTCGGCGAGCTCGAAGACGTCACCGGTCTTGATCTTCTCGCGGTTGTGCTTGAACCGGCGGTTCCAGTTCTTCGGCATCTCGGAGACGTCGTCGGTCAGCACGGCGGTGACCTTCTTGACGTCCTCGGGCCCGATCACCCGGCGCAGACCCGCCGCCTGGGCGTTCTCGCAGGGGACCTGGACCGTCATCTCGTTGTGGAGGATCTTGATCGTGAGGTAGTCACGCTCCTCTCCGAGCAGCGACTTGGTCTCCTTCTCCTGCACGACGCCGGCCCCGTGATGCGGATAGACGACGTTGTCACCGACCTCGAAGTCGCAGCTCAGATCCTCCAGCTCGAAATCGGCGGTGGTCGCTTCTTCAACTAGCTCTGGAATCGTCTTCCTCCTCTTGCCGTGGCGCCTCCCTGGCGGCGGCGCCTGTCATGTCAGCGGGTACCGATCGAAGACGTCGGACTCGCGCAGGCGGTCCAATCCCTCGCGGATGTCGGCGGCGCGGTCGGAGCCGACGCCGTCGACGCTCGCGAGCTCCTCGTCGGTGGCCGCGAGGATCTCCTCGAGGCTCCCGAAGTGT
>CAZCFA010000041.1:0-23086 GCA_964497825.1 uncultured Conexibacter sp. | reverse complement strand
GGCGATCGCGAAGCAGAACGAGGGCCGCGAGGTCGAGGAGGTCGTGAGCGCTTAGTCCGGACCGGCTAGACGCGGCTGCCCCGGGTGCGCCTGCGAGCGGGCCGGCTCCTGGCGGGGGCCGGCCCGCCCTCGTTCGGCCGCGGCCGGCCGTCGACCCGGTAGGTGCCGCCGCCGGCCCGCTTCGCCGCGTAGAGGGCGCGGTCGGCCGCGGCCATCAGGTCGATCGCGGCGATCGGGCCGCTCAGCGTGGCGATGCCGATGCTGGCGACCGGCGCCGCGCCGCCCGCGACCGGCGCCGCCAGCTCGCGGACGAGGCCGGCGGCGACCAGCTCGGCCTCCTGCGCCGTCGCCTCGGGCAGCAGGACCGCGAACTCGTCGCCGCCGATCCGGGCGAGGACGTCGCTGCGCCGCAGGCCGTCGCGCATCCGCTCGGCGGCGAGCCGCAGCAGCGCGTCGCCGGCGGCGTGGCCGGCGCCGTCGTTGACCGCCTTGAGGCCGTCGAGGTCGATCGCCAGCAGCGATCCGCGCCAGCCGTAGCGGGAGGCGCTAGCCAGGTGGTCGCCGAGCCGCTCCTCGAAGCTGTGCCGGTTGGCGAGCCCGGTCAGCTGGTCGTGGCGGGCGAGGAAGGCGAGCCGGCGATCGGCCCGCTTGCGCTCGGTGACGTCGGTGGCGCGCCCGTACATGTAGTCGCCGTCGTGGCCGAGCCGGAAGCTCCAGCTCAGCCAGCGCCAGCCGCCGCCCTTGGCGATCACCCGGTTCTCGACCGCGACCTGCTCGGCGCCGCCGGAGGCGACGGCGCGGCCGACGACGTCGAGGGTGGCGCGGCGGTCGTCGGGATGGACGAACTCGATCGCCGGCCGCGCCCGCAGCTCCGCCTTCGTGTAGCCGAGCTGGCGCGCCCAGCTGCCGTTGAGCTCGACCAGGTGGCGGTCCTCGCCGAGCGTGCAGAGCATGTCGTGGGAGAGGTCGAAGAAGCTCGCCGTCCGCTCGCTCGCGGCGCGCTGCTCGCGCCCGAGCCGGTCCAGCGTCCGCGCCTGCGTCAGCAGCGCCGCGAGCAGCCCCGCCATCAGCGCCATCAGCAGGATCAGCTCCGCCGTCGACCGGTCCCAGAGGCCGTGGTCGGAGCCGGCGCTGGCGAGCAGCGCGACCAGCAGCGGCAGCGGCACCAGCAGCGGCACCGAGCGGCGCACGAGCTGGCCGCCGGGGCCGGCCGAGGCCAGCACCCGCACCCAGCCGCGATCGGGCTCGCTGCAGATCCGGGCGATCGCCACGAGCAGCAGCGCCGCCGCGGTCGGCGCCGCCATCCGCAGCAGCTCGCCCTCGCCCGCGCCGCTGAGCTGCTCGACGCCGCTCACCTGTCCCGCGAGCGTCGTCATCGCGATCGCGCCGCCGGCGAACGCGAGCGCCTGTCCGAGCGCCGGCCGCGGGCCGCCGGTCAGGGCGACCGCGGGCGCCATCAGGAGGATCGCCGCGGCGCTCGTCGGGTAGAGCCTGCCCGGGCTGCCGCGCAGCGACAGGTCGGCGCCGAGGTCCGCGCCCAGCAGGTGCTCGACCGCGGCGGCGGCGGCGAGCGCGAAGGCGATCGCGGCGAGCGCGGCTGCCGGGCGGCGGCGGCCGCGCATCGCCAGGGCGCCGGCGACGGCGACGAGGCCGATGCAGATCGGCGAGGCCGGGACCGCCGGCGGTCCCGGCAACCCGAGCGCCGGCAGCAGGTCGCCGGCGACCCACAGCGCGACCATCGTCAGCGCGGCGATCGCGACCGCCGCGTAGACGGCCAGCGAGCCGTTGCGGAGCACGGCCGCGACGCGCCGGTCGATCCGCTGGATCTGGACGTTGCCTGCTGCCTCCACTTCAGCTCCCCTGGCTCACCTCATGCGACCGGTTCCCGGCCGTCTACAACCCGGTTCATCGGCCCGCCGAAGCGCGTTCTTGACGATTCGTGCCGGCTCTGGACGCCGCCGCGGGCGCCGCTGCGACAATCCGCCCGTGGCTGACGGTGCCCGCAAGCCGGTCGCGGAGGCCGTCGCTGAGACGGCCCGCGTCGCCAAGCGCGCCCGCCGGCCGGCGCGGCGCGGCCGCGCCTCCGACGTGTTCGGCGGCGAGCTGCGGCGCCGCGACGTCTTCCCGCTGCTCGTGCTCCACCTGATCGCCCGCGAGCCCTCGTTCGGCAACCGCCTGATCGAGGAGATCGAGGCGATCAGCGGCGGCGTGATCACCGTCAACCCGAACACGATGTACCCGCTGCTGCGCGACCTCGAGCGGCGGCGGCTGATCGCGGGTCGCTGGGAGCACCCCGACCGCCGCACGCGCCGCTTCTACTCGATCACGGCGGCGGGTACCGAGGAGTACGAGCGCCTGCGCGACGAGCTCGGCCCGTTCCTCGACTCGATGATCCGCACGGTGTCGCTGATCAAGCGCGAGATCTACGGCGACGACTGATGGGCAGGGTCGAGGCCAGCGTCGAGATCGCCGCGCCGCTGGCCCAGGTCTGGGACCTCTACTTCGATCGCGACCGCTGGCCCGCGTGGGTCGACGGCTTCGCCGCGATCAGCGCCGAGTCCGGCTACCCCGCGAGCGGTGGGACCCTGACCTGGCGCTCGACCCCGGCCGGGCGCGGCGAGGTGCGCGAGCGAGTCAGCGCCCACGAGCCCCGCTCGCTGCACCGGATCGACTACGACGACCCCGGCTCCAGCGGCACGCTCGAGGTCGCCTTCGCGATGCTCCCGGCCGAGTCGGCCGGGTCGGGCCGCCGCACCCGGGTCACCCAGCGGCTCGCCTACGCGGTCAAGGCCGGCGGGCCGCTGCGGCCGCTTCTCGACTACCTGTTCGTCCGCTCGCAGATGCGGCGCTCGCTCGAGCGCTCGCTGATCGAGCTGCGGCTCGAGGCGGAGCGGTCGGGGGGCACCGAGGCGGCGGCGGCGAGGCCCGGCGAGGCGGCCGGGAAGGCCCGCTGAAGCCGGGCCGGATACCCTTGCGGTACCCGCTCCCCGAGCGGGTTTCTCTTTCTCTTTGACCAAGCCTTTCGCTCAACCCCCTACAGGAGTCCCATGTTCGTGTTCAAGGCCGCAGTCGTAGGCGCCGGAACGATGGGCGGTGAGATCGCGCAGGCGATCGCCGCCGCCGACATCGACGTCGTGCTCAAGGACGTCGATCAGGAGTTCGTCGACGCCGGTATCGCGCACGCCCGCGCCGTCACCGAGGGCCAGCTCGGCCGGCTCGTCAAGAAGGAGAAGCTGACCCAGGAGCAGGCCGACGCGCGGCTCGAGGAGGTGGTCGGCCGGATCGAGGGCACGACCGACTACTCCGGGTTCGGCGACGTCGATTTCGTGATCGAGGCGGCGCCGGAGCGGATCGAGGTCAAGCGGACCGTGTTCGCCGAGCTCGACGAGGCGACCCCCGGCCACGCGATCCTCGCCTCGAACACCTCGTCGCTGTCGATCTCGGAGATGGCGGAGGCGACGCTGCGACCCGATCGCGTCGTCGGCTTCCACTTCTTCTACCCGGCGTCGATCATGCCGCTGCTGGAGATCGTCGAGGGCGCCGAGACCGCGCCGGAGACGGTCACCGCCGCGGTCAACTTCGCCCGCAAGATCCGCAAGCAGCCGATCACCTGCGCCGAGGTGCCGGGCTTCGTCGTCAACCGCATCCTCAACTCCGCGGTCGGCGAGATCTGGCGCGCGCAGGAGGAGCAGGGCCTGTCGATCAAGTCGATCGACGAGGGCGTCGCCGCCGCCAACGTCGCCCCGATGGGCCCGTTCGTGCTCGTCGACATGCTCGGCCTCGACACCGTCTCGCACGTCGCCGAGCACCTGCGCGAGTCCTACGGCGAGAGCTTCTACGTCCACGAGGGGATGCGGAAGCTGGTCGCCGACGGCAAGCTCGGCGCCAAGTCCGGCGGCGACGGCTTCTACAAGGACGGCGAGCCGCAGATCCCCGGCGACGCCGATGCCGACGGCGAGCAGCTCGCCGAGCTGTGGACGATGAAGGCGCTGGTCGAGGCCTGCCTGGTGCTCGAGGAGGGCGTCTGCTCGGCCCGCGAGATCGACTTCGGGATGATGGCCGGCGCCGGCCTCGACCCCCGCCGCGGCCTGTTCCCGCCGCTGATGAAGGCCGACGTCACCGGCCTCGACGTCGTGCTCGAGACGCTCGAGCGGCTCGAGGCCGAGCACGGCGAGCGGTTCGCGCCGCCGACGACGGTCAGGCGCCTGGTCGCGCAGGGGCGGCTCGGCGCGGGGAGCGGCCAGGGCTTCTACGCCTATCCGCAGCCCGACGAGGGCGAGCAGACCGAGACCGTCAAGCTCGAGACCCGCGAGCACGGGGTCGCGATCGCCTGGCTCGACAACGCGCCGATGAACTCGATCTCGCCCGACGTGATCCGCGACCTCGGAACCGTCTGGGAGCGGGTCGAGGGCGCCGATGTCCGCGCGCTCGTGATCGCCTCGTCGATCCCGGTCGTGTTCAGCGCCGGCGCCGACATCAAGGCGTTCACGAAGATGGACGAGGCGGGGGGCAAGGAGCTGATCGACCAGGGCCACGCGCTGCTGCGCTCGTTCTCGCAGTCACCGGTGACGACGATCGCCGCGGTCAACTCGCTCGCCTTCGGCGGCGGCTGCGAGCTGGCGATGGCCTGCGACTTCCGGATCGCCGCCGAGTCGGCCTCGTTCGGCCAGCCCGAGGTCAACCTCGGGATCATCCCCGGCTTCGGCGGCACCCAGCGGCTGCCGCGGCTGGTCGGCCCGCACAAGGCGCTCGAGATGAACCTGATCGGCGACGAGATCACCGCGCCCGAGGCGGGCGTCCACGGCCTCGCCAACCGGGTCGTCCCCGACCACGAGCTGTTCGACACCGCCCTGATGTGGGCGCGCAAGCTCGCCGGCCAGGCGCCGATCGCGGTCCGCGAGATCAAGCGGGCCTCCGCCCGGGGCGATCTCGACGAGGGGATCGAGGCCGAGAAGCAGGGCTTCGCGACGGCGTTCTTCTCCGCCGACGCGAAGGAGGGGATCGGCGCCTTCCTCGGCAAGCGGACGCCGCACTGGAAGGGCGAATGAGGCCGGCCGGCGCGGCGAGCGGCCGGTGACGACCACGACCGCGGTCGGGCGGCTGGCCGAGCTCGTCGGCGCCGGCGGGCGCGTCGTCGCGCTGACCGGGGCCGGGATCTCGGTCCCGTCCGGGATCCCCGACTTCCGCAGCCCCGGTGAGGGGGTCTGGGAGAAGGTCGATCCGATGCAGGTCGCCACGATCGACGCGTTCCACCGCGACACGCGCGCGTTTTGGAGCTTCTACCGGCCGCGGTTCGACCTGCTCGGCGACAAGCGGCCGAACCCCGCCCACCTGGCGCTGGCCGAGCTCGAGCGCCGCGGCCGGCTCGAGGCGGTGATCACCCAGAACATCGACCGGCTCCATCACCGGGCGGGAACGCGTGAGCTGATCGAGATCCACGGCTCGATCGCGACCTCCTCCTGCACCAGCTGCGGCGCCTCGTGGCCGCTGGAGCAGGTCGAGGCGCTCTTCGACGAGGAGGGGATCGCGGTCTGCACCGGGTGCATGGGCAAGGTCAAGCCCGACGTCGTCCTGTTCGGGGAGCTGCTGCCCGCGGCCGCGATCGAGCGCGCGCGAGCGCTCGCCGAGGGCGCCGACCTGATGCTCTGCGTCGGCTCCTCGCTCGAGGTGTTCCCGGCGGCCGGCCTGCCCGAGCTGACCCTCGCCCGCGGCGGCCGCCTCGCGATCGTCACCAGGGGCCCGACGCCCTACGACGGCGACGCCGAGGTCCGCCTCGACGGCGACGTCGCCGAGGTGCTGCCGGCGCTCGTCGCGGCGCTCTGAGGCGCCCGCCGGCGCCCCCGGGGCGCCCGGTGCGGTCAGCGCGGTGATCCCGTCCCGGTATTCCGGCACCGGATACCGCGATGGCTACCCGAGCGCGCGGCGGCGGAGCGCGGCCTCGGCCGCCCTGAGGGCGCGCTCGAGCGCGGCGCCGTCGAGGTCGTCGTCGCCGGCGCCGGCGAGCACGGCGCGGTGCGCCTCGGCGACGGCGGCGCCGGCGTCGGCGAGCCGCGTCGTCAGCGGCTCATCGCCGGCCGCCGGCGGCTTCTCGTCCGCGGCCAGCGCCTCGAGCGCCGCCCGCAGGCCGAGCGCGGCGGTCGCCAGCCGGCCCGCGTCGACGTCGCCGCGGGCGCGGACGATCAGCTCCTCGTAGGGGCGGACCCGCTCGCGGCCGCCGAGCACCGCCGCGACCCGCTCCTGCGGTCGCAGCGCCTCGTAATCGCGGCGCAGCAGGCCGCGGCGCTGCCGCTCGGGGAGCTCGATCGCGCGCCGCCAGCGGCCGTCGGCGACGTCCTCGCCGGTCCCGAAACCGAACCGGATCGCGAGCGCGCGGGCGGAAGCGACGTCGGCGACGGTCGGATCGCCGGCGGCGGTGCGGTGAGCGTGGAGCGCGCGGTTCAGCAGCGCGATCGCCTCGGCGGCGAGCGCGGCGGCGAGGTCGGCGTCGGCGCCGACGGCGGCGAGCCAGCGGTCGGCGTCGGCCTCGGAGCCGAACGGCCGCGGCCGGATCACGCTCGCGCGGGTGATCGCCGGGCGCGCCGGGTCGGGGGCGGCGGCCAGCTGTCGCGGCCGCGGGCGGCGCAGACGCGGACCGGCGGCCGCCGGGGCCGCCAGCGTCGTGATCACGAGCACGTCGGGGTCGGCGCCGGGCTCGCCCTCGGGTCGCAGCAGGTAGCGGCCGTCGCCCGGTCCCAGCCGGCCGGGAAGGTCGAGCTGGGCGAAGGGCAGGAGCGGGGGCAGGGCAGCCGCTCGGCTACTCGCCGACGTGGGCGTGGCTCGCGCGCCCGCCCTTGCCGGCGGGGAGGGCGGCGTCGGAGGGCTTCGTCGGCACGTCGGGCTGGTCGAGCTCGCCGATCCGGTCGAGCAGCTTGTCCCACTGACCGGGGGAGAGCAGGCTCTCCTTCAGCGGCGAGCCGCCGCCGCCCCGGCTGTCGGGGGTGAAGCCGACGTGGATGTGGTCGTCGTGGTCGCCCATCGCGAAGGTCGGGCCGCCCATCTCCATCAGCGAGATGATCTGCGCCGGCTGCATCGGCCCCTGTAGCTTCAGCAGCTCCTTGATCACGGCCTCGGTGATCGAGCCCTTGCCCTGGTGGCCGAAGATCGGGATCCCGTTCACCTGGGCGATGTCGACGGCGTCGCCGGTCGAGTGGGCGCTGACGTTGCCCGAGGTGGTCATGATGCTGTGGCCGCACTTCAGCGACGTGATCGTCAGCCGGAACCCGCGCTGCACGAGGTACTCGAGCGTCGCCAGGATCCGGCGGTCGATCTGGCCGCTGGCGATGTCCTCGCGGCCGCACGAGTAGATCTCGATGTTGGGGTCGTTGAGCACCTGCCGTTGCAGCTGCGACTTCGACGCAAGCAGCACCTGCCCGACGGTCGCCTGGTCGTCGAACGGGTTCTTGCCCGCCGCGCGGTAGATCGCCGTCGCCTCGAGCAGCTTCCAGCCGTCGAGGATCGGCTTCGGGTCGATCGTGTGCGAGCCGCGGCCGGCGGGGGTGATCGCGAAGTTCAGGTGCGGGGCCTGATCGTCGCCGGCGCCGATCCGGCCGAGGATCGTCCCCGCGACCACATGCGAACCCTCACGTAGAGGTTCAGTGTCCATCTTGCTGTCGTCGAAACGGAGGACGCCGGAGAAGTAGGACTTGAACGTCTCGTAGCCGGGCGTCCCCTTGCCGGGTCCCTGCTCGTCGCCGCCGTCGGCCCGCTCGCGGGTGTTGGGCCGGTCCGGGTTGGCGAAGATCCGGTCGCGGCTGTCCTCGGTGTTGGTCGGGCCGGTATCGGGGCCGCTCGCCGCGACGTCGGGCGTCGATCGGTCACCGTCGCCGTCGTCGCCGAGCGGGTCGGACTCGACGTCGCCGGCCTCGTCCCGCGTCGTCTCGCTGGCCTCGACCTTCGGCGGCTTGTCGCCGGCGCCGGGGGTGATCAGGTCGAAGTCGTCGCCCTTGAGCTTGCGCTCCTTCGGGACCGGGACGACGTCGCTGATCTCGCCGAGCTCGGCGTAGGTGAACTCGTTGCCGTAGGCGTCGCGGAGGACGATGAACTTGCCGAGCTTCTTGCTCTCGCCGACCTTCTTGATCACGCCGTCGTTGACGGCGACGACGGGGGCGCCCTGCTCGGCGTAGATGTCGATCCCGCGCCGGGTCGGCGAGTCGCTGATCACGTCGGCGACGTTGCCGCTGCCGCCGCCCCCGCTGGCGCGCCGGGCCGCCTTGCGCTCGGAGATGTCGTCGGCGTAGCGCGCCTTGGCGGCGACCGGGAAGTGGGCGCCCTCGGTGAGCCCGGTCAGCGAGTCGACCAGGACCGAGGGCAGGTTGCCGTACTGCTTCGCGTAGAGCAGGACCTCGTCGACGTACCAGTCGGCGTGGTTGTAGGCGAAGATCGCGTCGTAGAGGTTGTCCTGCGCCCCGGCCGCCTTCAGGTAGCGGGCGGCGGCGCAGATCGCGTCGACCGGGTTGTAGGGGTCCTTCTTGCCGTCGTCGTTGGCGTCGACCCCGTACATCGCCCAGCTCGAGGGCATGAACTGCATCCAGCCGAGCGCGCCGGCGGTGGAGACGTTGAGGTTGGTTCCGAACGCGGTCTCGATCCGGTTGATCGAGGCGAGCACCTCCCAGGGGACCCCGTACTGGGTGCCGCAGGCCTGGTAGATCGGCAGCAGGAACGGCGGGATCGAGAACTGGTCGATGATGAAGTTCGGGACGCCGACCGGGGCGGCGCCGATGTCGCCGATCGTCACCGTCGGGTTGTGAGCGGTGGGCGTGCCGTCGGGGCGCCGGATCTCGGGGGTCTCGATCGGCGCCGGCGCGTCGCCCTCGCCCTCGTCCTCGACGTCGTCACCGCCGAACGAATGCTCGGGGCCGTCCTTCTCGCCCTTGCCGTCCGGCTCGTCCTTGCCGCCGCCCTTGCCGCCCTTGCCCCCCTCTTCGCCGGGGCCGAACTCGGTCGGCCGCTCGCCGCCGGAGGCGCCCTTCTCGCCGCCGCCGCCCTCGGTGCCGGGGCCGTCGCCGCCGGACTCGGGCGGCGTCGCGGGCTCGGGGGTGGTGGTCGGCGGTTCGGGCGTGGTGGTCGTGGTCGGCGGCGGCGCCGTCGCGTCCGGGTCGACCTCGTCGCCGTCGAGCGCGTTCTCGCAGCCCGGGTCGGCGAGGTCGATCAGGCCGTCACCGTCGTCATCGGCGCTGTTGGCGCAGGCCGGGAGCGCGACGCCGGCGCTGCCGCCGCCGGGCAGGTCGACCGAGACCGCTGAGCCGGAGCTGGCGCTGCCGGCGCCGGCGCCGAGGACGGCGACGAGCACCGCGAGCGCAGTTGCTATGACGAGACGATTCCTCATTCCTGTGGCGCTCCGCCCGGCGGCTGCAGCCGACCGCTTCCGATCGGCCCCGCATCCTCCTCCAGCGGCCCGCAAAAGCTATCCGCCCCGCCAGCGGAATGCAACGCGGTAGCGGGGCCGGTGGGCGCCGGCTCCCGCCAGCCGTCGATCGGGGCGTCTTCGCTCATCGGTTTGGACCCATCGGCAGCCACCGTAGCGGGCTTGAAACCGGGGCTGGGCGCCGGGTTGCGGCGGGGCGCAGCGCGGGCGCTTCGGGTACGGTGGGCGACGATGCGATCGAGCGCGGACGGGCAGCGGTGAGCGCCGACGGACCGGGCGGTCCCGGAATCCGCCGGCGCGGCGAGGAGGCCGTCGGCGACCTCGCCCAGGCGCTGCTCGAGAACCCGCTGTTCTCGCAGGCGCTCGGCAAGGCGCTCGGCGCCGGCGAGCGCGCCGCCCAGGCGCAGCGGGCGGCGCTCGGCGCGCTCGACGTTTCCAGCGCCGCCGACGTCGAGCGGCTGAGCCGGCGGGTGCGGGCGCTCTCCGATCGGATCGAGGCGCTCGAGGACGCGTTCGACCGGATCCAGCGCGAGGCCCGGACGGCCGAAAAAGCACCCTCGACCTGAGGTTGACGTAGATGGTTGCGCCACGGCGGCGCGGGTCCCGGACCCGAGGCCGGAACCGCGGCGTCGCGGCCGCCCCGGCGCCCGGTCGCGGTCGGTGACCCCGAGCCGGACCGGCGCCACAGGCTCACCCGGCGAGGACGGCGGCGGCGGCGCGGGCGAGCCGCAGCAGCTCCGCCTCGAGCGGCTCGTCCTCGAGCCGGCGCCCGCCGGCGCCGGCCACCGCCAGCGTCGCCGCGAGCGCGATCCCAGTGCGGGCGGCGAAGGCCAGCGTCGCGGCGGTCTGCAGGTCGGCGGCGACGGCGCCGCCGCCGCCGTCGCCGGCGACCGGCTGCAGATCGCGGCTGACGACGCTCGCCGGCGCCGCCGCCGTCGCCCGCAGCAGCCGCCGGGTGAGCTCGGGGTCGGGGGCGAGGTCGCTGCCGGGCGCGGCGCCGAGCGCCGCCGAGGCGCCGTCGGCGGCGATCGCCGCGGTGACGACGAGCGACGAGCCCAGCGGCGGCGACGATCCGCTCGCGACGCAGGTGCCGACCCGGATCGCGCGCCGCAGGCCGAGCTCGACCAGCTCCGAGAGGACCGTCACCGCGCTCGGGCCGCCGATCCCGGTCGCCTGCACGGTCAGCTCGCCGCCGTCGGCGGTCTCGCCCCAGTAGCCCCAGAGGCCGCGGTGGTGGTTGCTCATCCGCGGCTTCGGGAGCACCGCCTGGGCGATCGTCAGCGCCCGGCTCGGATCGCCGCAGAGGATCGCGTCGGCTGCGGTCGGCGCGCTCGGTCTGAGATGGACGGGCATTGACGGCTCGGATGGGAGAATAGGATCGACCGGTGAGCGATCAGCCCGACAGCGACGGCGGCGACGCGCCCGGCTCGGCACCCGAGGGCGAGCGCGTCGGCGATGCCCTGCGGACCGCGGTCGAGCGCACGCTCGCGGCGACCGCCGACTCGGCCGAGGACACGCGGCGCCGTGCGCAGGACCTGCTCGACGAGGTCGTCAGGCGCGGTCAGGGGGCGCGCGAGGAGGTCACGAGACGGCGCGAGGAGGCGACGACGAAGCTGGCCGAGGCGCTCGGCGAGCTGCGCCGCGAGGACGCCGCCGGCGTCGCCGAGCTGGCCGACCGGCTCGCGGCGGTCGAGCGCCGGCTGGCCGCGCTCGAAGCCGCCACCAGGGCCGAGCCTAACCCTAAGGCGGAGGCTGAAGGTACGCCGAATAAACCGCACGGGCAAGCGGGTTAGCTTGCCGGGCGGTCGCCGGATCCTGATCGCCGGGATCGGCAACATGTGGGGGACGATGCTGGCCCGGCGGCTGGCTCGGGACCCGCGGGTCGAGCAGGTGATCGGGATCGACACGGTGCTCCCCGACGCCGACCTCGAGCGGACCGAGCTGCTCGAGGCCGACATCCGCAGCCCGCTGATCGCGCGGCTGATCCCGGCGACCGGCGCCGACACGCTCGTGCACGCGGGGATCCTCTGGTATCCGGAGCGCGGCAAGCCGGCCCGGGCGCTGCACGACATCAACGTGATCGGGACGCTGCAGCTGCTCGCCGCCTGCGAGCGCAGCCCGGCGATCGAGCGGGTGGTCGTCCGTGGCTCGGCGGCGATCTACGGCTGCGAGCCCGCCGGCCCCTCGTTCTTCAGCGAGGAGATGGCGCGGAGCTTCCCGCTGCGAACCCGGTTCCAGCGTGACATCGGCGAGCTCGAGGCCTACTTCGAGAACTTCGCCCGCCGCCACCCGGAGCTGACCTGCTGCATGCTGCGCTACCAGCCCGAGATCGGCCCCGGCCTCGAGGCGCCGCTGTGCCGGTACCTGTCGCTGCCGCTGGTCCCGACCCAGCTCGGCTTCGACCCGCGACTGCAGCTGATCCACGCCGAGGACGCGACCGGGGCGCTGCTGCAGGCGACGCTCGAGCCGGTGCGCGGCGCCGTCAACGTCGCCCCCGACGGGTCGATCTCGCTGTCGCGGGCGCTGCGGATCATCGGCGCGGCCCAGCTGCCCGTCCCGCACCCGCTGTTCGGCCCGGCGCTGGCGCGGCTCGGCAGCCGGCTCGGCGCCGGCGGGCTCTACGGCGACGCGGTCCGGCTGCTGCGCTTCGGCCGCGGCGTCGACAACCGGCGGATGCGCGAGCAGCTCGGGTTCGAGCCCCGCTTCGACGCCGCCGGGGCGGTCGCCAACTTCGCTCGCCACGGCGCCGGGATGCGGCTCGCGCCGGCCCCCGGCGTCGCCTCGATCCTCGCCGCGATCGGCGGCGGGCGGTGAGCGGCGCGGCCGGCGCCGAGGCCGGCATCCGGTTCCTGCGCGGCGTTCGCGGCGCCGTCGAGGCGGGCGCCGATCCGCTCGCCGCCGCCGAGGCCGCCTCGGCCGACCTGCCGAAGGCGCTCCGTGACGGGATCGAGCGGATGGCGCGGCGGCTGCGCGGCGACTACCACGAGGACGAGTGGGGCTTCGACGAGGAGTTCGCCGAGGCCGCCTACCCGTTCTTCGAGCTGCTCTACGACCACTGGTGGCGGGTCGAGGCGAGCGGCGTCGCCAACGTGCCCGCGCACGGCCGGGCGATGCTGGTCGCCAACCACGCCGGCGCGCTGTTCCCGTTCGACGCCTCGATGATCACCGGCGCGATCATGAAGCTGCACCCGCTGCCGCGCTGGCCGCGGTTCATGGTCCTCGACTGGGCGTTCACGGTGCCGTACCTGTCGGCGTTCGTGCGCAAGGTCGGCGGCGTCCCCGCGAGCCGCTTCAACGCGACGCGGATCCTCGACGCCGACGGCCTGATGATGGTCTTCCCCGAGGGCGCGAAGGGAACCGGAAAGCGGTTCTCCGAGCGCTACCGGCTGCAGCGCTTCGGCCGCGGCGGCTTCGTCGAGATCGCGCTGCGGACCGGGTCCCCGATCATCCCGATCGCGGTCGTCGGCGCCGAGGAGATCTATCCGATGCTCGCCGACAACCGCCCGCTCGCGAAGCTGACCGGCGCCCCGTTCGTCCCGATCACGCCGACCTTCCCGTGGCTCGGACCGCTCGGCCTGATCCCGCTGCCGTCGAGGTGGCGGATCGAGTTCTGCGATCCGATCGACCTCGGCGGCCTCGGTCCCGAGGCGGCCGAGGACCGCCGGATCGTCTTCGAGATCTCCGAGCGGGTCCGCGAGACGATCCAGGCGAAGCTGCTCGACAACCTGGTCGCGCGCGGCCCCGCCTTTCTCTAGCCGCCGGTCATCCGGCCGGCGGTGCTTGACCGGCGGCCGCGTCGGCGCTAGTGTCAATCAGCACAGTTGACAGGAGGCCGTGAGCACCCTCCCTGCGCGACGAGACGCACGGAGGGCAGCTAGGCGCCACCGGCGCCGCAGGCCGACGAATGCGGACCGAATGTCCGCCACGGCGACGGGGCCCGCGAGGCCCCGTCGGCGCGTCCGGGGTTGCGGTACAAGCAGAGGCGATGGACGAGCCGATCTCGATCAGCGAAGCGGGCCGGCGCTCGGGCGTGTCGGCGAGCACGCTGCGGCGCTGGGCGGCGCAGGGCGTTGTCGCGGTCGAGCGCGGCAGCTGGACCGCCGCCGCCGCGGCCCAGGCCCGGCTCGTCGCCCGGATGCGCGAGCGCGGCCACTCGCTGGCCGAGATCCGCGGCGCGGTCCGCGACGGCCGCCTGGCGACCGGCGCGCTCGAGGACCTGGTGCCGCGGCCGCGGCGGGTCCACACGCTGGCCGAGGCGGCGGCGGCAACCGGCCTCGAGGAGGAGCTGATCGAGCGGATCCTGGCCCTGCTCGGAACGCCGATGGCGATCGCCGGCCGGGTCACCGAGGACGACGTCGCGGCGCTCGAGATGTTCGCCGACGTGCTCCGCAACGGCTTCCCGCTGGTCGCGCTGCTGCAGCTGGTCCGGGTCTACGCGCAGTCGGTGCGCAAGGTGGCCGAGTCCGAGGTCCGGCTCTTCCACCTGTTCGTGCACGAGCCGATGATCCGCGACGGCGTGCCGCCGCTCGAGATGGCCGCGGACATGCAGCGGATGGCGGCCGAGCTGCTGCCGACCGTGACCCCGTTCCTCGACTACATCCACCGGCGCTACCTGCGCTTCTTCATGGAGCAGGACGTCGTCGGGCACATGGAGGCCGATCTGCCGCTGACCCGCCCCAGCGCCGACCGGGTGCTGATGACCTTCTGCTTCGTCGACCTCACCGGCTTCACGCGCTACACCGAGGAGGAGGGCGACGAGGAGGCGCTGGAGGCGGTCGAGCGCTTCGTCGACACGGTCGAGGCGACGCTGCCGGCGGAGGCGACGATCGTCAAGACGATCGGCGACGAGGTGATGATCGTCGCCCCCGATCCGCAGCCGCTGACCGAGTGGGCGGTCGGCTTCCTGACCCTGTTCGAGGAGCGGCCGCGGCCGCGGACCGGGATCCACTACGGCGGCGCCGTCTACCGCGACGGCGACTACTTCGGCGGCGACGTCAACCTCACCCACCGGATCGTCGCCAGAGCGCTCGGCGGCGAGGTGATCGTCACCCGCTCGGCGGTCGAGCAGATCGGCGAGTCGGACCAGCTCAGCCTGGAGTCGCTCGGCGAGCTGTCGCTGAAGGGATTCCCGGAGCCGACCGAGCTGTTCGTGGCGAGCGCCCGCGGGCCCGGGTAGCGGCCGAATCCGCCTGCGGCCGCGCCTATCATCGCGACCGTGCTGCCCGTTCCCGCGATCGAGGCCCTCGCCGAGGCCGTCGGCGCGACCGAGCTGGCGCCGTCGCGCAGCCACGGCGTCGTGCTCGTCTCCGGCGGCGCCGACTCGGCCTGCGCCGCCGCCGCGCTCGCCCGGCTGCTCGGGCCCGAGTCGGTCGCGGCCCTGCACGTCAACTACGCCCTGCGGCTCGACTCCGACGAGGACGAGCGCAGCGCTCGCGCGCTCTGCGCGCAGCTGCTGATCGACCTCCACGTCGAGCGCCCCGAGCTCGGCCCCGGCAACGTCCAGGCGCGGGCGCGGGAGGCACGCTACGAGGCCGCCGAGCGGCTGCGGCAGCGGCTCGGCGCCGACTGGGTCGCGACCGGCCACACGCGCAGCGACGTCGCCGAGACGATGCTCTACCGGCTCGCGGTCTCGCCCGGAACGCGGCCGCTGCTCGGCCTCGCTCCCCGCAGCGGCCGCGTGATCAGGCCGCTGCACACGGTCTCGCGGGCGCAGACGCGGGCGATCGCCGCGGGCTCAGGGCTGCCGTTCCGCGACGACCCCACGAACGCGACCGGCCGCTACGCGCGCAACCGGATCCGGGCCGAGGTGCTGCCGGTCCTGACCGAGATCGGGCCCGAGGCGGAGCGCAACCTGGCCGCCACCCACGCCGAGCTGCACGAGCAGGCCGAGCTGCTCGCCGGGCTCGTCGAGGAGGCGCTGCGCGAGGCCGGGGTCGATCCCGCCGGCACCGCGATCGCGGCGGCGCGGCTCGAGCCGCTCGGGACCGGGCTGCGGCGGCTGCTGCTGCGCGAGCTCGCCGAGCGGGCGGCGCGGCGGGCGGTGCCGCTGAACCGCGCGCGGGCGGCGGCGATCGCCCGGCTCGCAGGCGACCCCGAGGGCGGCGTCATCGAGCTCGGCGGCGGCCTCGAGGCCCGCTGCGAGTCGGGGCTGGTGCGGTTCGCGGTCGCCGAGGAGGACGCGGCGGCGTGCCCGCCGCCGGTGCCGATGAGCGTTCCCGGGCGGGCGCGATTCGGTGACTGGGAGCTGATCGCCGAGATCTGCCGTGACGCCGATGCCGACCCCGGGCCCGAGCTGGCGACGCTCGACGCCGCCGCGCTCGGTCCCCGGCTCGAGGTCCGCGGCTGGCGCCGCGGCGATCGCATCCGGCCGCTCGGGCTCGGCGGCAGCAAGAGCCTGCAGGACCTGTTCACCGACCACCGCGTGCCGCGCTCCGAGCGCTCCCGGGTGCCGGTCGTCACCGCCGGTGGGCGCGTCGCCTGGGTCGCCGGGGTGGCGGTCAGCGAGGAGTTCCGGCTCGGCGAGCGCTCGGGCGAGATCGCCGTGATCAGGCTGCGCCCCGCGGCCTGAGCGCCGGCGCCGGGGAGCCCCACGCGCTCGATCTAGACTGCGGCCAGCATGGGCGAGCCCGAGCGCAGCGGTGACGCCGATCGGCTCGGCCGGGTCCTGATCGACCGCGAGCGCCTGCACGCCCGGGTCGCCGAGCTCGGCGCCGAGATCGACGCCGACTACCGCGGCCGGGACCTGGTCCTGGTCGGCGTCCTCAAGGGGGCGCTGATCTTCATGGCCGACCTGATGCGGGCGCTCACCGTCCCCTGCGAGATCGACCTGATGGCGGTCTCCAGCTACGGCTCCTCGACCGCCTCCTCCGGCGTCGTCCGGATCCTCAAGGACCTCGACACCTCGATCGAGGGCCGCGACGTGCTCGTCGTCGAGGACATCATCGACTCGGGGCTGACGCTGCAGTACCTGATGCGGAACCTGCGCGCCCGCGGCCCGGCCTCGCTCGAGGTCTGCTCGCTGCTGACGAAGCCGCAGCGGCGCCGGGTCGAGCTGCCGATCCGCTACGTCGGCTTCGAGATCCCGAACTGGTTCGCGATCGGCTACGGGCTCGACCACGAGCAGCGCTGGCGCAACCTCGACTACGTCGCGGCGCTCGAGCCGCGCCGCCCCGACTGAGGCGCATCGCAGAGCGCTCGAGCCGGGTCGAGCGGACCCGCACCCCTGGTACGCTGGACGGCGGCTGAGCAGCCCTTTTCCCATGCCGATTTTCAGCGAAAGCAGCGCCTCGTGAAGCGGATGTCGCGCAGCGGCGCCCTGGTGCCGATCCTGATCGTGATCGTGCTCGCGTTCTTCGCGCAGCGGATCATCTCGCCGCCGCAGTCCGGCGACGAGCCCAACTACTCCGACTTCATCGCCCAGATCAACGACGCGCCGGACCAGATCGACTCGGTCACGATCAACACCAACGACAACACCGTCGACGTCACCAAGTCCGACGGCAACGAGTACTCGACCGGCTACCCGAGCAACACCGAGGAGAGCCTGGTCAACACGCTCGAGCGCCAGCAGATCGACACCAGCGTCAAGGGCAAGGGCGGCTCGGGGCTGCTGTCGCTTCTGACCTACATCCTGCCGTTCGTGCTGATCTTCGGCTTCTGGCTGTTTCTGATGAACCAGATGCAGGGCGGCGGCTCGCGGGTGATGAACTTCGGCAAGTCGAAGGCGAAGCGGATGTCGGTCGACGCCCCGAAGATCACCTTCCGCGATGTCGCCGGCGCCGACGAGGCGGTGCAGGAGCTGCACGAGATCAAGGAGTTCCTCGAGAACCCGAAGAAGTTCCAGGCGCTCGGCGCCCGGATCCCGAAGGGCGTGCTGCTGTACGGGCCGCCCGGCACCGGCAAGACGCTGCTCGCCCGCGCCGTCGCCGGCGAGGCCGGGGTGCCGTTCTTCTCGATCTCCGGCTCCGACTTCGTCGAGATGTTCGTCGGCGTCGGCGCCAGCCGCGTCCGCGACCTGTTCGAGCAGGCGAAGCAGAACTCCCCCTGCATCATCTTCATGGACGAGATCGATGCCGTCGGCCGCCACCGCGGCGCCGGCATGGGCGGCGGCCACGACGAGCGCGAGCAGACCCTGAACCAGCTGCTGGTCGAGATGGACGGGTTCGAGATGACCGACAACATCATCCTGATCGCGGCGACCAACCGGCCCGACATCCTCGATCCGGCGCTGCTGCGCCCGGGCCGCTTCGACCGCCAGATCGCGGTCGACCGGCCCGACCGCAAGGGCCGCAAGAGGATCCTCGAGGTGCACACGCGCGGCAAGCCGCTGTCGACCGAGCTCGACCTCGACGTGCTCGCCGGCCAGACGCCCGGCTTCACCGGCGCCGACCTCGCGAACCTGATCAACGAGTCGGCGCTGCTGACCGCCCGCAAGGGCAACAAGGAGATCACGATGGTCGAGCTCGAGGAGGGGATCATGCGGGTGATCGCCGGCCCCGAGAAGAAGACCCGGGTGATGAGCGAGAAGGAGCGGCTCGTCACCGCCTACCACGAGATGGGCCACGCGATCGTCGGCCACGTGCTGCCGAACACCGACCCGGTCCACAAGATTTCGATCATCAGCCGCGGCCAGGCGCTCGGCTACACGATCTCGCTGCCGACCGAGGACAAGTTCCTGACGACCCGGGCCGAGCTCGCCGACACGATGGCGATGACGCTCGGCGGCCGCGCCGCCGAGGAGATCGTCTTCGGCGAGATCACGACCGGCGCCTCGAACGACCTCGAGAAGGTGACCGAGACCGCGAAGCAGATGGTGATGCGCTACGGGATGTCGGAGCGGCTCGGCCCGCGCGTCTTCGGCCACAACCGCGGCCAGCCGTTCCTTGGCCGCGAGTTCAACGCCGAGCCCGACTACTCGGACGAGATCGCGCGCGAGATCGACGACGAGATCCGCCGCGTCGTCGAGGAGGCGCACCAGTCGGCCAAGGACATCCTCACCGAGCGCCGCGAGCGGCTCGAGGAGATCTCGCGGATCCTGCTCGAGCGCGAGACGATCGACTCGAAGGAGTTCGTGGCGCTGATCGACGGCGCCAGCGAGGAGGACGTCTTCGGCGCCGGAGACGACGACGACGAGGCCGGCGAGACCCCCGCCCCCGAGGCCGAGGACGGCGCCGCCAAGGGCGCCGGCCGCGAGGGGCCGCGGACGCTGCCGCGGCCGCGGCCGGGGTTCGCCGGCGGCGCCGCCGAGATGCGTTCCGACGAGCCGCCGCCGCGGCCCGCGCCGCCCGCCTGACGCCTCCCGCGCCCCGCGCCCCCAGCGCGTTCGGCGGGACCGCCGCCCGCGCGCGCCCGCCGAGTGCGGATAATCCTTGCGTGACCGTGCTGATGGGAATCGTCAACGTGACGCCCGACTCGTTCTCCGACGGCGGCCGCTACCTCGATCCCGAGGCGGCGATCGCCCACGGCATCGAGCTCGCCGCGGCGGGCGCCGACGTGCTCGACGTCGGCGGCGAGTCGACCCGCCCGGGGGCCGCGGCGGTCGGCGCCGAGGAGGAGCTCGCCCGGGTGCTGCCGGTGATCACGGCGCTCGCCGCCGCCGGCCACCGGGTCTCGGTCGACAGCTCGAAGGCGACCGTCGCCGAGCGGGCGCTGGCCGCGGGCGCGACGATCGTCAACGACGTCACCGCGCTCGGCGACCCCGCGATGGCGGCGGTCTGCGCCGCTGCCGGAGCCGGCCTCGTCCTGATGCACATGAAGGGGACGCCGCGGACGATGCAGGACGACCCCAGCTACGAGGAGGTCGTCAGCGAGGTCCGTGACTTCCTCGCCGAGCGGCTCGCGATCGCGATCGCCGCCGGGGTCGAGGCGGAGCGGATCTGGCTCGATCCGGGAATCGGCTTCGGCAAGACGGTCGATCACAACCTCGAGCTGATCGAGCGGCTCGACGAGCTGCGGGAGCTCGGCCAGCCGGTCGTCCTCGGCGCCTCGCGAAAGCGGTTCCTCGGCGAGCTCACCGGCCGCGAGGTCGACGACCGGCTGGCGGCGAGCCTCGCCGCCGCCGTCCTCGGCGCGGTCAACGGCGCCGACGTCCTCCGCGTCCACGACGTCGGCCCGACCCGCGACGCGCTGACCGTCGCCGCCGCGATCCGCGGCCGCGGCGCTCGGACGTTCGCGTGAGCGAGCGGGTGACGGTCGAGGTCCGCGGCCTCGAGACGTTCGGGCCGCACGGCGTCACCGCGGCCGAGCGCGAGGCGGGCTGCCGGGTGGTGCTCGACATCGAGCTCACCGTCACCGCCGCCGCCACCGCGACCGACGCGATCGGCGGCACGGTCGACTACGGCGAGGTCGCGAGGCTGGCGAGCGGGTTCGTCGCCGGGCACAGCTTCCACACGCTCGAGCGGCTCTGCGCGGCGCTCGCCGATGAGATCGAGGTCCGGTTCGACGTCGCCGCGCTGGCGATCCGCGCCGCCAAGCCGGAGCCGCCGATGAACGAGCGCTTGACCGACGTCGCCGTGACGCTGCGGCGCGGGCGATAGCGCATGGCGGTCGGATACCTCGGGCTCGGCTCCAACGTCGGCGACCGCCGGGCGCAGCTGCGGGGCGCGGTCGCGGCGCTGCGCGAGCGCGGGATCGCCGTCGAGGCGGTCTCCTCCGCCTACGAGACCGAGCCGGTCGGCGAGATCCTCGAGCAGCCCGACTTCCTCAACGCCGCGGTCCGGATCAGGACCGACCTCGAGCCCGAGCGGCTGCTCGACCTCTGCAAGGCGATCGAGGCGGCGGCCGGCCGCGTCGCCGGCGGCCCGCGCCACGGCCCGCGGCCGCTCGACGTCGACCTGCTGCTGCTCGGCGACCGCGTGCTGCGCAGCGATCGCCTCGTGCTGCCGCATCCGCAGGCGAGCTCGCGGCGGTTCGTGCTGGTGCCGCTGCTCGAGCTCGACCCCGATCTGACCCTGCCCGACGGCACGGCGCTCGCCGCCGCCCTGGCCGCGCTCGGCGCCGGCGAGCGGGTCGAGCCCGCGGGCCCGCTCGACGCCTGATTCAGGCGCGGGCGGCCGCCAGCGGCTGCAGCCACTCGGCCGGCAGCGCCGGCGGCACATCGCCGGGGAAGCCGGGTACGAGGCGGCGCGCGAGCCGCTCGCCCGGGCGGCCGGCGAACAGCGGCCGGACGTCCGCCATCGTCAGCAGCAGCGCGACGCTGGTGGCGATCTGGTAATCGGCGACGTTCGGGTCCTCGGCGCCGATCACGCCGTCGGCGATCAGCGCGTCGATCCGGTCGGCCATCGCCGGCAGCGCCGCGAGATCGGCGCGGACGCGATCGTCGTCGGCGGCGTTGAGCTTGGCGCCGAGGGCGACGATCGGACCCGCCGTCGCCGCCGCGACGGCGACCGGCAGGCCGGTGCGCGAGCCCTCGAGGTAGCCGCGGATCGGCGCCCGGTCGCGCTTCAGCAGGTTCCAGGCGAGCCGCCGCGGCACCGGCTGCAGCTCCTCGTCGCCCCAGCGCTCGGCCGCCTCGACCCGCGCCCGCTGCTCCGGCTCGGCGGGCAGCAGCGGCGGCTCCGGGACGACGCGATCGAGCTCGCGGGCGATCGCCCCGGTTCCCTGGATCCGCCGGCCGTCGAGGATCAGCGCCGGCACGGTCACGCCCGGGAACCGGACCGCGCGGAGGATCAGCCGGTGGACGCCCTCGACCAGGTCGACGCGCCTGTAGGCGATTCCCTTGCGTTCGAGCATCAGCCGCGCCGCCCAGGACGGGTGGGAGGCGGGGATCGTGAACAGCCTCGCGTTCACGCCGCCGACTCTACTCACGGCGGGCCGGGGGCGCTTGTCATCATCAGGCCGATGCTGCTCGCGGTCGACGTCGGCAACACCCAGACCCACGTCGGCGCCTTCGACGGCGCCGCGCTCGTCGCCGACTGGCGGCTGGCGACGCGCGGCCACTCGACCGCCGACGAGCTGGCGCTGGCGACGGCCGGGGCGCTCGGGTTCCGCGGCCTCGACGCCGCCGCGGTCGACGCCGCGATCGTCTCGACCGTCGTCCCCCGGCTCGGCCCCGAGTACCTGCGGGCCTGCGAGCGCCAGCTCGGGGCCCGCTGCCTGATCGTCGGGCCGGCGCTGAAGACCGGCATGCCGATCCTGATCGACAACCCCCGCGAGCTCGGCTCCGACCGCCTCGTCAACGCCGTCGCCGCCTTCGACCGGTTCGGCGCCGCCTGCCTCGCGGTCGACTTCGGCACCTCGATCAACATCGACGCGGTCTCCGCCGCCGGCGAGTACCTCGGCGGGGTGATCGGCCCCGGCCTCGAGGTCTCGATCGAGGCGCTCGCCGACCACACCGCGAGGCTGCCGCGGATCGAGATCGCCGAGCCCGAGCGGGCGATCGGCCGCGGCACGCTGGCGGCGCTGCAGTCGGGCTTCGTCTACGGGTTCGCCGGGCTCGTCGACGGGATCGTCCGCCGGATGCTGCCCGAGCTCGGCGACGACGCCGCCGTGATCGCCACCGGCGGCATGGCGGGCGCGATCGCGCCGCTGTGCGAGACGATCGACGAGGTCGATCCGATCCTGACGCTGCAGGGCCTGAGGCTGGTCCATGAGCGCAACTGAGAGCGCAACCGGGGAGCGGGCGGCGGGCGCCGCCGTGGCGACGGCCGGACGGCCGGCGCTGACCGAGCCGTTCGCGATCGGCGACGTCGCGATCGCCAACCGGGTGCTGCTGGCGCCGCTGGCCGGGATCGGCAACTGGTTCGTGCGCCTGCAGGCGCGCCGCCACGGGGCCGGCCTCGCGTTCTCGGAGATGGTCTCCAGCCACGCGATCCACTACCGCAACGAGCGCACGCTGACCGAGCTGCTGACGGTCCACCCCGACGAGCATCCGGTCGCGCTGCAGCTGTTCGGGTCCGACCCGGAGATCATGCGCGAGGCGGCCGGCGAGGCCGCCGCGGCCGGCGCCGACATCATCGACCTCAACATGGGCTGCCCGGTGCGCAAGGTCCGCAAGACCGGCGCCGGGGCCGAGCTGCTCGCCGATCCCGGCCGCGCCGTCGCCGTCGCCGCCGCCGCGGTCGCGGGCTGCGACCGGCCGGTCACGGTGAAGCTGCGCTCCGGGCTGGTCGCGGGCGACAGCTCCGGCGTCGAGCTCGCCGTGCGGCTGGTCGAGGAGGCCGGGGTCGCCGCGATCGCGCTGCATCCGCGACCGGCCACGGTCGGCCACAAGGGCAGCCCCGACTACGGCCTCGTGCGGGCGCTGGCCGGGCGGGTCGAGGTGCCGGTGATCGTCTCCGGCGGCCTCGCCAGCGCCGAGCTCGCGCGGGCCGCCTACGCGGCCTCGGGCGCCGACGCGGTGATGATCGCGCGCGGCTCGTTCGGCAACCCCTGGATCTTCGCCGAGCTGGCCGGCGAGCAGCCGGAGGGGCCGCCGCGGGAGCGGATCCGGGCCGAGCTGCTGTGGGTCATCGACCGCGCCGAGGAGCATTTCGGCGCCGCCCGCGCGGCCCGCTACCTGCGCAAGTTTTATCCCTGGTATCTGGCCCGTTTGGGGGTCCCGTCCGGCGCTGCTCAGGGTCTCGAGCGGGCTGCCGATCTGGGCCTTGTGCGCGAGCGAATCGCCTCGCTATAGTTGCCCGCCGCCAAGCCCGTGGTGCGCGGTCCGAGGACGGCCCGCGCGGTCGGGCGTTTCTGATTCTTGGG
>CAZCFA010000040.1:0-25230 GCA_964497825.1 uncultured Conexibacter sp. | reverse complement strand
GCTCGACGCCGCCGCGGCGGCCGGTCGGGCCGGCGCCGGCGCCCACGGGCGCGCCGCCCACCTCGCCCTCGACGTCACCGCGGCAGGCGCCGCCGAGCGGATCGCCGCCGAGGCGGGCGACCGTTTCGGCGCCCTCGACGTGCTCGTCAACAACGCCGGCGCCGCCGCCTGGCGCCGGCTCGAGGAGATTCCCGACGAGGCCTGGCAGCAGGCGCACGAGCTCAACGTGCTGGCGCCGATGCGGCTGATGCGCGCCGCGGTCCCGGCGATGGCCGAGCGCGGCTGGGGACGGGTCGTCAACGTCGCCTCGAGCGCCGCCAAGCGGCCCTCGCCGATGATGGGCGAGTACTCGGTGGCGAAGGCGGGGCTGCTCTCGCTCTCGCGCCTGTACGCCGACCGCTACGCCGCCGACGGCGTGCTCGTCAACGCGATCTGCCCGGGCCCGGTCGCGTCGGGGATGTGGATCGACGAGGGCGGGCTGCTCGACCAGTCGCGGGGGGAGAGCGAGCGCGACGAGGCGCTCGCCGCGACCGGGGCCAAGCGCCCGATCGGCCGCCTCGCCGAGGTCGACGAAGTCGCCGCCGCGATCGCCTTCCTCTGCTCGCAGCGCGCCTCCTACGTCGCCGGCGCCGCCTGGAGCGTCGACGGCGGCACCGTGCAGGTGATCGTCTGAGCCCCGGGCTCGGCGAGCTGCTGCTCGACCCGGGCGAGGCCGCCGCGATCAGCGCCCACGGCCGCGACGATGCCGCCGTCCTGATCGCGATCTACGACTGGCCCGAGCGCCCCGGCCTGGTGCTGACCGAGCGCCGCCACGACATGCGCCGCCACGCCGGCGAGGTCTCGTTCCCCGGCGGCCGCTCGGAGCCGGGCGAGTCGGCCGTCGCCTGCGCCCTGCGCGAGGCCGAGGAGGAGATCGGGCTCGACCCGGCCGTGGTCGAGATCGCCGGGGCGCTGCCGCCGACCTCGACCGTCGTCACCTCCTACCGCGTCGTGCCGATCGTCGGCCTGATCCCCGCCGGGCGCCGCCACGTGCTCAGCCCGCGCGAGGTCGAGCGGGTGATCGAGCTGCGGCTCGACGAGCTCCGCGACGGCTGGGGGCTGCGGCGGCTGATCCGCCGCGGCGTCCCGTTCCGCACGCCGACCTTCGTCGTCGACGACACGCTCGTTTGGGGCGCGACCGCGCGGATGCTCGAGCAGCTGTTCGAGCGGCTCGACGGCGAGTCGCTGCGGCGGCGGTAGGCTGAACCGATGGCCGAGCAGCAGCACCGCGAAGCCCCGCCGCCCGGCGATCGCGATCTCGACTCGATGGGCAACGACAAGCGGCGCCACGTCGTCGGCGGCCAGTACGGGGCGACGCTGCGCAAGCGGCTGCTCGTCTACGGCGCCGCGGTCGCCGTGATCGCCGTCGTCGTGATCGCCTTCCTCACCGTGGTCAGCAGCTACGACGACCGCGACCAGCCGATCGAAAACACCGCCCCGTGGGCGGGGGCCGCCGACACGCGGCCGCCGCGCGACGTCGATTTCAAGGCCAACGGCCCCCACCCGGACCGCTGCGCGGCGCCCTGCAACAGCGACGTGACGATCCCGGTCGAGAGGATCTTCAACCGCTGAGGGACTTCGACCGCTGCGCGGCGGGCCGGCGTCAGCGCCGCGGCGCGAGCAGGCCGTTGACCCCGGCGCGGGCGGCGGCGACCCAGGCCCCGGCCTCGCCGGGGTCGGCGCGCAGGACCGCGACCGGGACCCGGAAGCGCTCGCCCCAGGCCTCGACGCGCTCGGCCCCGGCCGCCAGCGTCGCCGCGTCGCCGCTGCCGCGAGCCTCGTACAGCAGCCCTCGCACGGGGCTGTCGACGAGCTTCTCGAGCAGGCCCGAGAGCCGCGGTCCGTTGACCTCGGCGCCGGCGGCGCCCATCAGCCAGCCGAGCACGGTCACGTCGCCGATCAGGTCGGTGACGGTGCCGAGCCGGTCCGGGTCGGCGGCGACCGCCTCGATCCCGGCCGCCTCGATCGCGCTCAGCGCGGCGCCGCGCGAGCTGCCGCGAACCGTCCAGCCGTCGTCGAGCAGGGCCCGCCCGAGCATCCGGCCGCGGCAGCCGCAGCCGACCAGCAGCGCTCGCGCCAAGCGCTCAGGCCTCGTCCGGCTCGCGCTCGCGCAGCGCCCGGTCGAGCTCCCGCAGCGAGCCCTCGTCCATGCGGCCGCGCTCGCGGACCCGCTGGTCCTCGCGCGCCATCCGCTCGGCATCGAGAGCGGTCAGCTCGCGCGCCCCGCGGCGGCGGCGGTAGGCGTTCTGGGCGGCGATCATCTGCGCGACGTCGTCGCCCTCGAGCTTGAACTCGGTCTCGTAGTCGCGGGTCGGCTTCCAGTCGACCAGGTCGGCGCCGCTGCCCGGATAGGAGCGGGCGATGAGGACGAGGACGGCGGCGATGAACGCGACCATCCCGAGGCTGAGAAGAGCGAAGCTCATGCGCTCCCGACCACGATAGAGGTCCGGGCCAAGCGCGGCGCGCGCTGCCGCTAGGCTCGGGTGATGGGCGAGGCGGTGATCGCGAGCGTCGACGGGCGGATCACGCCGCCGGCCGAGGCGACGATCTCGATCCTCGACGAGGGGCTGGTCCGCGGCGACGGCGCCTTCGAGGTGCTGAAGCTCTACGGCGGCCATCCGTTCCGCCTCGGCGCCCACCTCGACCGCCTCGGCCGCTCGGCCGCCGCGATCGAGCTCGACCTCGACCGCGCGGCGCTCGAACGCGAGATCGAGGCGCTGCTCGCCGCCGGTCCGCCGCCCGACGGCTGCCTGCGGGTGATCGTCACCCGCGGCGGTCGCCGCATCCTCACGGCCGAGACGCTGGCTGCGTTCGCGCCGCACGTCGCCGTCGCGCTGGTCGAGCTGACGCCGAGCGAGATCCTCGGCGGCGTCAAGTCGATCTCCTACGCCGCCAACATGCAGGCGACCCGGATCGCGATCGCCCGCGGCGCCGCGGACGCGGTCTGGGCGCGTCCCGACGGCGTCGTGCTCGAGGCCCCGACCTCGTCGGTCTTCTGGACGACGGCGGACGGCGTCCTCCGCACCCCGGCGCTCAGCCTCCGCATCCTCGACTCGATCACCCGCCGCGTCGTCGTCGACGCGCTCGAGGTCGAGCAGGGCGAGTTCGACCGCGCCGACCTGCTCGCCGCCGAGTCGGCCTTCCTCGCCGGCACCAACCGCGAGATCCAGCCGATCTCGTCGATCGACGGCGCCGAGCTGCCGACGATCGGCGGCCCGCAGGCGGAGCGGGCGCGGCGGGCGCTGGCGGCCGCGGTCGCGGCCGAGCGCGGCTGAGCGGCGCCGGTCAGCGGCCCTCGGTCGATGCGACCCGCCGCGAGGCGGCCCTCACAGCGGCGGTGCCGTGCGCTCGCCCGCGTCGTCGATCAGCCGCCGGCGGCGGGCCCGCGGCAGCGTGCCACCGGCCGCGAGGTAGCTACCGGCGAGGATCAGCAGCAGGCCGGCGATGCTGCTGGCGCCGAACGGCTCGTCGAGCAGGACGACCCCGTAGCCGACGGCGAAGATCGGGGCGAGGTAGGTGACGAGGAAGGTCCGCGCCGGGCCGATCGTCGCGATCAGCTCGTAGAAGATCGCGAAGGCGAGCCCGGTGCCGACGACGCCGAGCGCGGCGATCGCCGCCAGCGGGCCGATCCCCGGCGCCGCGTCGGGAAGCGTCAGCAGCGCCGCCGGCAGCGACAGCGCCGTGCTGACGGCGAGGACGATCGCGGCGACGCCGATCGGCGGCACGCGGCCGAGGCGGCGCTTCGCCAGCAGCCCGCCGATCGCGTAGCCGAGCGCCGCGAGGACGACCGCGAGGCCGCCGAGCAGCTCGCCGCCGAGATCGACGCCGAGCAGCAGCACGAGGCCGGCGACCCCGATCGCGATGCCGAGCAGCCGGATGCCCTCGGAGCGCTCCTCGGCGACGAACAGCGACGCCAGCAGCGCCGTCCAGATCGGCGCCGAGCCGACCAGGATCCCGGCCAGCGACGAGGTGATCCGCTCCTGGCCGAGCGCGATCAGCAGGAACGGCGCCGCGACCTGGGCGACCGCGACGAGGACGATCACGGGCCACAGGCCGCCGAGCCCGCGCAGGGCGCCGCCGCGCAGCGCCAGCGGCACGAGAACGGCGGCGCCGAGGGCGATCCGCAGCCAGGCGACGAGCGGCGCCGAGAGGTCGCGAAGGCCGATCTCGATGAACAGGTAGCTGGCGCCCCAGATCGCCGCCAGGGCCAGCAGCAGCGAGGTCGAGCGGCGATCCACCGGAGCAGAGTAAGGGCGCGATCCGGATAGAGTCGTCGCCGTGAGCCGGAGCGAGGACAGGGCCGAGCTCGGCAGCAGCGGCGAGCACTTCCCGCCGATCGGCACCTACGGCTTCCTCTCCGACTGCGAGACCGGGGCGCTGCTGTCGGCCGACGGCTCGATCGAGTGGCTCTGCCTGCCCCGGTTCGACTCGCCGTCGCTGTTCGGCGCGATCCTCGACCGCGCCGCCGGCCGGCTCCGCTTCGGCCCCGACGAGATGGTCCCGGTCGCGCGCCGCTACGAGCCCGGCACGAACGTGATCGAGACGACCTGGGCGACCGAGACCGGCTGGGCGGTCGTCCGCGACGCGCTCGCGGTGCGGATGGACCCCGGCCCGCACTTCGGCGGCCGCAGCATCGTCGCCGCCGAGCGGATGCTGATCCGCAGCGTCCACTGCCCCGAGGGCACGACCGAGATCGAGCTCGTCTGCGACGCCCGCCCCGACTACGCGCGCGGCGCGATCGAGTGGGATGTCGACCGCGAGCTCGGGCTGGCGACCGCGCGCTGCGGCGAGCTCGATCTGCGGCTCGCCGCCGACCTCGAGCTCGAGCTCGACGACGCCGGCGTGCTCCGCGGCGGCCGCCGGCTCGACACCGACGCCAACGCCTTCTGCGCGCTGACCTGGTCGCCGCAGGCGGAGCTGCCCGGCGACGCCGGCAGCGCCTTCGCGAAGATCTACGAGACCGGGCGGGTCTGGCGCCGCTGGCTCGAGCGCGGCCGCTTCCCCGACCACCCCTGGCGCGACGAGCTGCAGCGCTCGGCGCTGACCCTGAAGGGGCTGATGCACGCGCCGACCGGCGGCATGGTCGCGGCGCTGACCACGTCGCTGCCGGAGACGCCGGGAGGGGTCCGCAACTGGGACTACCGCTACACCTGGATCCGCGACGCGACCTTCGCGCTGTGGGGCCTGCACGGGCTCGGCCTCGACGACGAGGCGCGCGACTTCATGGACTTCGTCGAGGGCGTCTGCAAGGGCGAGAAGCGGATGCAGATCATGTACGGGATCGGCGGCGAGAAGGAGCTGACCGAGTCCACCCTCGACGAGCTCTCGGGCTACGAGGACTCGAAGCCGGTGCGGATCGGCAACGCCGCCTACGCGCAGCGCCAGAACGACGTCTACGGGGCGCTGCTCGACTCGATCTACATCCACGCCCGCGCGCTCGGCGGCGTCAGCAGCTCGCTCTGGGAGCTCGCCGCCGAGCAGGTCGAGCGGGCGGTCGCCGTCTGGGAGGAGCCCGACCAGGGGATCTGGGAGGCCCGTGACGAGCCCAAGCACTACGTCTCCTCGAAGCTGATGTGCTGGGTCGCGGTCGACCGCGGCGCCCGGATCGCCGCCCGGCGCGGCGAGGGCGCCCGGGCCGAGCGCTGGCGCGCCGAGGCCGATCGGATCAAGCGCGACATCCTCAGCCGCGGCGTCAGCGAGCGCGGCGTGCTGCGCCAGCACTACGACAGCGACGAGCTCGACGCCTCGACCCTGCTCGCCGCGCTGGTCCGCTTCCTGCCCGGTGACGACGAGCGGCTGCGCAACACCGTGATGGCGATCAAGGACGAGCTGACCGAGCGCGGCCTCGTCCTCCGCTACCGGGTCGATCGCACGACCGACGGCCTGCACGGCGCCGAGGGCACGTTCACGATCTGCTCGTTCTGGCTCGTCTCGGCGCTGGCCGAGATCGGCGAGCGGCACGAGGCCCACAAGCTCTGCGAGCGGCTGCTCGGCATGGGCGGCCACCTCGACCTCTACGCCGAGGAGATCTCCTCGCAGACGGGACGCCAGCTCGGCAACTTCCCGCAGGCGTTCACCCACCTGGCGCTGATCAACGCGGTCAGCCAGGTGATCGCCGACGAGCAGGCCGCGGGCGAGCGGCCGCCCGAGGAGCGCGCGGTCTTCTCCGAGATGCTGGCCCAGGGCGGGTAGGGGCCCCGCGCCGGGTCAGGAGCCGACGCCGCTGCGCTCCGCCCCGACCTCGACCTGCTCCTCGGTCGGCGGCGTGTCGCGCAGGTACCACTCGGCGTCGAGCGCGCCGCGGCAGCCGGAGCCGGCGGCGGTGACCGCCTGGCGGTAGGTGAAGTCGACGAGGTCGCCGATCGCGAAGACGCCGGCGAGGTTGGTGCGGGTCGAGGGCTCGTCGACCTTGACGTAGCCGTTGTCGTGCAGGTCGACCTGGCCCGCGACCAGCTCCGAGCCGGGGATGTGGCCGATCGCGACGAAGGCGCCGCCGACCTCGACCTCCTCGCTCTCACCGCTGACCGCGTTGCGCAGCCGCACCCGCGCCAGCGCGCCGTCGTCGCCGGCGATGAACTCGTCCGGCACGAACGGCGTCTTGAAGTCGATGTTGGGCCGCTCCTGCGCCTTCTCCTGCATGATCTGGGAGGCGCGGAACTCGTCGCGCCGGTGGACGACGCTGAGCTTGTCGGCGTACTTGGAGACGAAGATCGAGTCCTCCATCGCGGTGTCGCCGCCGCCGATCACGATCACGTCGCGGCCCTTGAAGAAGGCGCCGTCGCAGACGCCGCAGGTCGAGACGCCGCGGCCGCCGAGCTCGACCTCGCCGGGGATGCCGAGCCGCTTCGGCTGCGCGCCCATCGCCAGGATCACCGCCCGCGCCCGGTGGCGCTCGTCGTTGACCCAGACCTCCTGGATGCCGCCGTCGGAGAGCTCGACCCGCGTCGCGTCGTCGGTGATGAAGCGGGCCCCGAACCGCTCCGCCTGGGCGCGGAAGTTGACCATCAGCTCCGGCCCCATGATCCCCTCCGGGAAGCCGGGGTAGTTCTCGACCTCGGTCGTGTTCTGGAGCTGCCCGCCCCACTGGAACCCCTCGATCACGAGCGGCTCGAGGTCGGCGCGGGCGGCGTAGATCGCGGCCGTGTAGCCGGCGCAGGCGCCGCCGATGATGATCAGGTTCTCGATGCGCTCGTCGCTCACTGCCTTCTCCTCGGCGTCGGTCGTCGTTGCGGAACCGGTTGCTCGCGCAATCATACTTTACTTTCTGAAGCATTGGCGATGGCCGCGGTCGCCGCCGCTGCCGGGCGCCCCTCGCTCTCCCACCTGGCGACGGTCTTGCGCAGCTGCAGGAAGGCGACGATGCCCGGCGGCAGCGGCAGCCAGAAGGCGATCAGCCGGTAGACGAGCACCGCGGCGATCACCGTCGCCGCCGGCAGCCCGAAGATCACGAAGGTGCCGATCAGGCCCGCGTCGACGCCGCCGACCCCGGCCGGGTCGGGGATCAGGTTGCCGACCATGCCGACGAAGAAGCCCATCACGACGACGCCGATCGGGACCGACTCGCCGAACGCCTCGAAGCTGGCCCAGAGGATGCCGATGTTCGCCGCCCAGAAGCCGACGGCGCCGCCGATCGCCAGCGCCCTCTTGCGGCGGTTGCGGAGGAAGGCGCGGCCGGTGCGGATGCCCTGCGCGAGCGTCGCCGGGACGCTGCTGAGCCTGACGATCCAGCCCATCACCCGGCTCTGGCCGTCGAACGACAGCCGCCCCTGCAGGTCGCCGGGGATCAGCCCGATCAGGACGAGCACGATCGCGACCCCGCCGGCGATCGCCGCCGGCACGACCGTGACCGACACCGGCGCGGCGCCCGCCAGCGTCCCGGTTCGCAGCAGCACGCCGAAGATGATCACCGCGAGGATGTAGACCGAGTAGAGCATCACCATGAACGCGACCATCCGCCGGGCCGCCTCCGGACGCGCCATCCCCGCCTTGCGCAGCGCCCAGTAGCTGAGCACGACGCCGCCGGCGCCGCCGGCCGAGACCAGCCGCGACGCGGCCAGGCCGGCCATCGTGATCTGGTAGCTCTCGCGCCAGTCGAGGTCGACGACGTTCTCGCCGACCACGGCGCGGAACAGGGCCACGTAGGCGCCGAACGCGGCGACGTTGAAGGCGACGGCGACGGCGACCCATGGCCACGAGCCCTCGCCGAGCTTCTCGATCGCGTCCTCGAGGCCGATCAGCTTCGGCAGCAGCAGGTAGATCGCCGCGAAGCCGAGGATCACGAGGGCGAAGGTCAGCGCGACCTGGCGCGGGTCCTGGAAGAACGACGGCTCCTCCTCGTCGTCGTCGGAATCGGGCCCGATCGCGTCCGCCGCGGGGCGTCCGTCGCCGCTCGCCAATCGGCTCTCCCCGTCTCCCGTCACGGACGCGGAGTCTCGCAGCCGCGGCGGCTCGCGGGCCGCCCGCGGCTAGGCCGCGATCGCCTCGAGCCGCTGGACGCCGCGGCTGATCGCCAGCGCCAGCGGCTCGGCCAGGGGGTCGATCAGGCGGACGGCGGCGACGAGGCCGAGGCCGGCGATCAGGTCGACCACGTAGTGCTCGCCGAGGTAGACGAGGGCGAAGCCGAGGCCGAGCGCGTAGCCCCAGCCGACCGCGCCCGCCCGCGGGTCGGCCTCCGCGAGCAGGAGCGCCGCCAGCACCGACGCGCCGAAGTGCAGCGACGGCATCGCCGCCCAGGGGTTGCCGTCGACGCCGTTGAACAGCGTCGGCCAGGCCCGCCCCCAGACGCGCTCGCCGACCGCGACCATCCGCCGGTCGACCGTCTCCGCGCCGGTGTAGCCGTTGGCGGCGGCCCACCACGGCGGCGCCGTCGGCAGCGCGATGTAGATCGCGCAGCCGGCGTCGAAGGCGATCGCCATCTGGCGCGCCGCACGCACGAACCGGCGCTCGTCGCGAAGCAGGATGAAGACCAGCGACAGGTGCGGCTCCATGAACCACGCCCAGTGGCCGATGCTGAGCACGCGGTCGAGCGCGGTGACCTCGCCGTCGCCGCGCATCAGCGCCTGCTGCAGCCGCGCGTTCGGCAGCCGCCCGGCTCCGATCGCGCGGTCGATCCGGATCGGGTAGCGGATCCGCAGCCGCGCGCGCAGGCGCTCGGGCTCGTCGTAGGGAAGCTCGTGGACCATGATGAACGCCCACATCTGCGAGGCGTAGATGAACGCGTCGCGGAGCGGGGTCCGGTGCCACAGCGTCGCGATCGCGAACGGGCCGGAGGCGACGCAGGCGACCGTCAGCGTCGCCGGAACGTGGCGGCGGCGGCGCAGCAGCGGCACCGCGACCGAGGCGACGAGCGCCGTCGCGGCGGCGGCGCGCAGCAGCGGGCGCAGCGGATGCGACCGCCTCATGTCGACGGGAGGGACGACGCCAAGGGCCGGGCGAGTATAGGGCCGCGGCGGCGGCCGAAACGGGCGGCGCGGGCGGCGAACGGGGGGCGCGGAGAGGGGCCGGCGGCCGCGGCGACGGTCGATCCGGCATCCCCATAGAATGACCCGCCCTTGTCCCCGTCCCGTCGCAAAGCAGCCCTGACGGCCGCGGCGCTGAGCGCGCTCGCGCCGGCGCTCGCGCCGGCCGCGGCCTCGGCCGGCATCATCGCCCCCGACTCGCCGGCGAGCTCGAACGCGGACGCGACCCAGACGATGTACTGGATCGGCCTGGTCGTCACGGTGGCCGTGATCGTCGCGATCGCGGCGGCGCTGCTGCGCGCCGTGCTCGCGCGTCGCGGCGAGGGTGAGGGCGAGGGCCGCACCCGGGGAACGGGCACGGTCCAGCGCCGCGTCGGCGCCGCGATCGGCGCCGCCGCGCTGGTCCTGTTCGTCGTCGGCATCGTCTTCACCGAGCGCGCCCGCGACGTCGAGGCCTCGCAGGCGAAGCCGATCGCGATCGAGGTCACCGGCCAGCAGTGGCTGTGGCGCTACGAGTACCCGGAGGCGGAGCCGACCACCGACGGCTTCTCGGCGAACACGCCCTACAGCTACTACGACCTCGTGGTCCCGGTCGACACGCCGATCACGCTCAACATCGGCTCGACCGACGTGATCCACCGCTGGTGGGTGCCGCAGCTGGCGCGCTCGGTCGACGCCGTTCCCGGTGAGCACCAGTCGGTCACCTTCGTCGCCGACGAGGAGGGCACCTACGACGGTCGCTCGACCGAGTTCTCGGGCCCCGGCTACGCGACGATGCGGACCGCGGTCCACGTCGTCTCCGAGGACGAGTACAAGTCGTTCCTGGCGCAGCGGATCAAGGACATCAAGGACGCCCGCGCCGCCGTCCAGGCCCGGGTCGACGACGGCAGCGCGCCCGGCGTCGCGCTCGAGAGCAGGGGAGAGGGCAAGTGACGCCGCCGCTGCGGGGCGCCGCCCGCCCCGAGATCGTCTCCGAGCGGGTCCCGCGCCGGCGGCGGGCCTGGATCAAGCTCGTCACCAGCGCCGACCACAAGGCGGTCGGGCGGATGTACGTCGCGACCTCGTTCCTGTTCGCGGCGGTGGCGCTGACCGAGCTCGTGCTGATGCGGCTGCAGCTGCTGGTGCCAGAGAACACCTTCATCGCGCCCGACCTGTTCGACCGGCTGCTCTCCGCCTACGGGGTCTCGGCCCTGGTCCTGTTCGCGATCCCGCTCGCGCTGGGGCTGTTCTCGACGGTCGTGCCGCTGCAGATCGGCGCCCGCGGGATGGCGCTGCCGCGCCTCCATCACCTCTCCTACTGGCTGTTCCTGTTCGGCGGCGTGATCATCTACCTGAGCTTCCTCTACCGGCCCGCCCAGGCGGGGACGATCGCGCTGACGCCGCTGTCGAGCGCCGCCTTCCTCCCCAGCCACGGCAACGACGCCTGGATCGTCGGGCTCGGGGTGTCGCTGATCGGCTTCGTCGCCTTCGCGGTCAGCATGATCGCGACGCTGCGCCTCAACCGCGCCCCGGGCATGGTCTGGCGGCGGGTGCCGCCCTTCTCGTGGTCCGCCGGCGTCGTCAGCTGGACGCTCGTCGTCGTCGCGCCGATCATGATCGCGGCGCTGGTGATGCTGATGATCGACCGTCAGTTCGACGGCGCCTTCTTCGATCCGATGGAGGGCGGCTCGCCGGTGCTCTACGAGCACATGAGCTCGATCTTCCTCGCCGGCGCCTACATCTCGGTCGTGATCGCCGCCTTCGGCGCGATCTCCGAGATCCTGCCGACCTTCGCGCGCCGGCCGCAGTTCGGCCCCGGCACGATCGCGGGCTCGTTGATCGCCCTCGCGGTGCTCGCGGTGCTCGCCTGGATGCAGAACATGATCGCCGGCGCGATCCCGATCGGGCTGCTCTACTTCGCGATGCTGATGGCGCTCGCCGCCGCCGTGCCCGCCGGGCTGATCCTGTTCAACTGGTTCGCGACGCTGGGCGCCGGCAACCTTCGCATCGGAGCGCCGTCGCTGTTCGCGCTCGGCGCGATCTTCATCACCTTCGCCGGCCTCGTCGGCGAGATGGTGCAGTCGATCCCGCCGGTCGGCTGGCAGCTCAACAACACCGCGACCGCGTGGGGCGACACCCACGCCGCGCTCGTCGGCGCCGGCGTCCTCGGCGGCTTCGCCGCGCTCCACTACTGGTTCCCGAAGCTCAACGGCACGATGATGAGCGAGGGCCTCGGCCGGGGCTCGTTCTGGGCGCTGTTCATCGGCGCGATCGTGATGATCGTGCCGATGCAGCTCGCCGGCCTCGAGGGGATGCCGGTCGACGGCTTCAAGTTCTACGGCGATTCGGGGCTCGACGCGCTGAACGCGATCGCGACCGCGGGCTGCCTGATCTTCGCCGCCGGCTTCCTGCTCGCGATGATCAACGCCGCGGTCAGCTACAACAACGGCGTCGCCGTCGGTCCCGACCCGTGGGGCGGCAGCACGCTCGAGTGGTTCGCCCCCTCCCCGCCCCCGGTGCACAACTTCGACCTCGTCCCCGACGTCCGCAGCGACCGGCCGCTGGAGGACATCCGCGAGGCGATTCGTCGCCGCGGCACCCGCTGGACCCCGCCCCCGGCGCGGGCCGCGGAGCCGCCGCCCGAACCCGAGCCCGTCGTCACCGCCTCCGAGCCCGCCGACGGGGCGACCGGCGGCGACGAGGATGACCGCCCGGTAGCCTGACCGATGGCCGTCGGCGCGAGCGGGCCCGCTGCCGCCGACGGATGACGCGATAGATGGAAACTTCAGCAGGGATCGCACAGCGCAGTGGAACCGCCCTCCGGGGCGGCGACCGGGCGCTGCCCGGTCGCGAGACGCGGCGCTCGGTGCTTGCCGAGGACGGGCTGGTCGCCCACGTCGGCGATTACCTGACGCTGACCAAGCCACGGATCATCTCGCTGCTGCTGTGGACGACGGTGACGACGATGCTGGTCGCCCGCCCCAGCGGCCTCGCGCTCTCGACCGTGCTCTGGACCTGCCTCGGCGGCTATCTCGCGGCAGGCGGGGCGGGCGCGATCAACCACTACATCGACCGTGACATCGATGCCCGCATGGGCCGCACCCGCGGCCGGCCGATCGTCTCGGGCCGGATCGAGCCCGCGCACGCGCTGACCTTCGGGATCGCGCTCGGCGTGCTCGCCACGGTGCAGCTCGCGATCACCGTCAACGCGCTCGCGGCGGCCCTGTCGCTGGCCGGCCTGCTCGGCTACACGCTGATGTACACGGCCTGGCTGAAGCCGCGAACGCCGCAGAACATCGTCATCGGCGGTGCCGCCGGCGCGATCCCGCCGCTGGTCGGCTGGGCGGCGGCGACCGGCGGCCTCGCCTTCGACGCCTTCTACCCGTTCGCGATCATCTTCCTCTGGACGCCGCCGCACTTCTGGGCGCTGGCGCTGCTGATCTCCGACGACTACAAGCGCAGCGGGATCCCGATGCTGCCGGTCGTGCGCGGCGCCGGCTTCACCCGCTCGCGGATCCTCGCCTACTCGATCGTCCTCGTCGCGTTCACGGTGCTGCCGGTGATCACCGGCCTGTTCGGCGCCCTCTACCTCGTCGCCGCGCTCGCGCTCGGCGCCGGCTTCATCGCCGCCGCCGCCCGGCTGCGCCGCGATCACTCCCGCAAGACGGCGCTGCGGCTCTACCTCGGCTCGCTCGGCTACCTGTTCCTGCTGTTCGCGGCGATGGCGGCCGACCGCCTGATCGCGGTCTGATAGATAATCGGGCCGCATGGATCGCAACCGCGCCAACCGCAGCATCCACGCCGGGCTCTGGGCGCTCGGGATCGCGCTGCTGGCGTTCGCGCTGAGCTTCTACATCGCGATGGTCTACCTCGGCTGATCCGGTGAGCTCCGAGCCGACCGAGCTGATCTACGCGCCGAACGCGAGCGCGGCGCCGATCTTCGTCGCCGCCGGGATCGCGCTGCTGGCGGCCGGCGTCTTCATGGGCTGGTTCCTGTGGCTGCTCGGGGCCGCCTTCGTGATCATCGCCGCCGTCGCCTGGTGGAAGACGGCCGACGACGAGATCTCGCGGATGCGCCGCGAGCAGCGCACCGACACGGCGGTGATCCCCGCCGAGCCGATCAAGCGCGGCTAGCTGTCGCGAGCGCGCTACCCGGGCGTCATCGCCGAGGTCGCGCCTTCCCGGGTCCAGACGCGCATGATGTCCCGCATCGAGAGCATCCCGACGATCTCGGAGCCGTCGACGATGACGAGATGGCGAACGCCGCGGCTCGCCATCTCGGCGGCGGCGCGCTCCAGGCTCCAGTCCGGCGCGGCGGTGATCACCGAGTCGCTCATGTGGTCGCCCACACGCTCCTGATCGGGGTCCTCGCCGCGGCCGACCGAGACCAGCACGTCACGTTCGCTGATCACCCGCGGGCCCGGCGATTCCTCGTCGAGGATGACCGCGGCGCCGACCCCCCGCTGGGACATCATCCGGGCCGCCTCGCGCAGGCTGTGGCCCAATCCGATCGTCAGGACCAGGTCCGACATGCCCTCCCGTACCTCCATCGTCTGCGTTCACCCTCCTCAGGCTCGATGCCGCTTGCGGCGGCGGTTTGTGCCGATCGTCTCAACCTTATCCGATGGCTCGCCCCGAGGCTCCGGCGGCCGCCGGGACAGATAGGATTCACGCCTCGTGAACCGCTCGCGGACCAAGCTCGCCCTCGCGATCGCGCTCGGCACGATCGCCGTCGCCGCGGTCAGCGGCTGCAACGCGAACGAGAACGCCGACGTCGCCAACGGCCGCGAGCTGTTCAAGACCGACTGCGGCACCTGCCACACGCTCAAGGAGGCCGGCACGACCGCGACCACGGGGCCCGATCTCGACGCCGCGTTCGCCGCCTCGCGCGCGGCCGGCATGGACTCGGACACGGTCGAGGGCGTCGTCAGCGCCCAGATCGCCGAGCCGCGCGAGACCGACCCCTCCGACCCGACCTACATGCCGCCGAAGATCGTCGAGGGCCAGGACGCCGATGACGTCGCCGCCTACGTCGCCTCGGTCGCGGGCGTGCCCGGGATCGAGCCGCCGGAGGCGCCCGGTGGTCCCGGCGGCCAGGTCTTCGCCAACAACGGCTGCTCCGCCTGCCACATGCTCGCGACCTCGCAGAGCGTCGCCACCGTCGGCCCCGACCTCGACACGGAGCTGCGCGGGCAGTCGCCGAAGGAGATCCGCGAGTCGATCGTCGATCCCGAGGCGAAGATCACGCAGGGCTTCAGCGGCGGCATCATGCCGACGAACTTCGGTGACTCGATCCCGCCCGATGACCTCGACAAGCTCGTCAACTACCTATCGACCTGCGCCGGGGTCGGCGGCTCGCCGAAGTTCGAGAGCGACGGCTCCTGCGCCGGCGGCGGCAAGTAGCCGCGCCCTCTCTCGCGGCCGCCGAAGTTTGACCGCAGCTTTACCGCGCGCTGCCACCCTCGGCTCGCCAACGACACGGGAAGGAGACGGTCGGATGCCGCAGATAGTCGTAACCGCAGGCAACGGGCTCTCGGCCCGGACGGGGCGCGAGGTCTTGCGCGAGCGGGTCGCCGCGAGCGACCTCGAGTCGGAGCTGTTCGTCAGCCACCTGGTCGAACGGATCGAGTGGGCGCTCGCCGACGCCGACTCGATCGAGGCGCGGCAGCGGCGCCGGCGCGGTGCGAGGGCTCAGCCGGACGGGCCGCCCGAGCCCTCGTCGCGCTCGCCGAGGCCGACGCGGAGCCAGCCGATCGCGGCGTAGAGCCCGACCGCGATCGCGACCAAGCCGAGCGTCGCGCCGAGCCAGCTGCCGACGATCTCCGCCGCGGCGATCACGATCGCCGCGGCAGCGAGGATCATCACGAGGACGCGGAACGCGTCGGCCTCGTTCCGCAACGGGTTGCGCCACTCGCCTCGGTCGGCCACCGCCTGATCATCGCAGCCCGGCCACGGCGGCGGATACCGTTCCGCCATGCGCATGCGCATCGCCCTGTTCGCACTCGCCGCCGCGGTCGGCGTCGCGCTCGCGCTGCTCGGCTCCGAGCCGCTGTGGTTGCCCGCCGTCGCGGCGCTGCTGGTCTTCCCGGTGGCGGCGAACGCCGCCGCCGGCCGCTCGCGCCGCCGGCGCCCGGCGCCGCTGCTGCCGGCCGCCCTCACGGCACTCGCGGGCGGGCTGCTGACGGCGCTGGCGCTGCGCCTCGCCCTCGACGCCCCGGGATGGCTGAGCGCCACCGCGGCGGACTGCGGCGCGCCCTCCACCGGCACCCAGCAGCTCGTCCTCTGGTCGGCGTCGGTGGTCTTCTTCCTCGCCGCGTTCCCGATCGCGCTGACGACGCTGCGGGTCGGGACCAGCCTGCGCCCCGGCGCCCACACCGACGCCGAGCTCAGCCTCTATCCGATCGCCGTCGCCCTAGCCGGGCTGGCGCTGATCGCCGCAGCGTTCGTCACGACCTGCTGAACTTGCGGCTGTGACCCTGCACCGCGCCCGCCCCGGAATCGGCCGCCCGCCCGACGAGGCCGATCACGCCGCCCAGTCCCGTGGCGAGCTCAGCGAGCAGCGCGCGAAGGAGATCTGCGACCACCTCGGCGCCACCCACGCCGACCGCGACACCCATCAGTGGATGCCGCGCCGCACCGACAACGGCTGGCAGGTAGTCAAGATCGCGCTGCCGCCGCCGACCGATCAGCTGACGACCGAGACCCGGGCCGACGAGCGCCCCGACGTCGGCGACGACCCCCGTAACGCGACCAACCGCAACATCGGCGGCGGCTGGACCGGCTGAAGGACCCCTCCCCCGCCTCTACCGGCGGCGGGCAGCCGGTCGCCTCAGGGGCCGGTGGGCCTGGAGCGTCCGCGGCGGCGTAAACGGGGTCGCTCAGCATCGATTCCGCCGTCGAGCCGCAGATTGCGGCACCGGTATCGCCGGAATCCGCGGCTCGCCGGCCGCGGCGCCATCACCCGCCGGCGGCCGGAGCCACCACCCCCGCCTCGCGGCGCCGTCGCCCGTAGATCCCGGCGCCACCACCCGCCGGCGCCGGCGGCGCGGCGCGGCGCGGCGCCATCCGCCGGCCTCTGCGGGCCCGGCGCGCCGCCATCCGCCGGCCTCGACGGCGCGGCGCGGCGCCATCCGCCGGCCTCGACGGGTGGCGGCGTAAACGGGGTCGCTCAGCGTCGATCCCGGCGCCGAGCCGCAGATTGCGGCACCGGTATCGCCGGAATCCGCGGCTCGCCGGCCATAGCGCGGGACCGCCAGCCACGCGCCGCCGCTGGCCGGCCACGGCGACGGAGCCGGCCATCACTCGCCGGCCCGCTGACCGCTTGGCGCCCGGGCCCGGCGCACGCCCGGCGCCCGGACCCGCCGGCCGCCCGGAGCCCGGACCTGCCGTCGGCCAAGCGGCCAGAGCCCGGGCCCGGCGTCCCGCCCGGCGCCCGTCCGGCGCCCGGACCCGCCGCCACCCAGCGCCCGGGCCCGCCCGCCCGCCCGGGCCCGGCGCCCGGCGAGCCTCGATCGAAGGCCGCGGCTAGAGGATGTAGACGGTCGTGAAGACGACGATCCACATCACGTCGACGAAGTGCCAGTAGATCCCCGGCACCTCGACGCCGAGGTGGTCCTCCGCCTTGGTGCCGAAGTGGCCGCGCCAGGCGCGGATGTTGGCGAAGGTGAGCAGCATCAGCCCGACGAAGACGTGGGCGCCGTGCAGGCCGGTGAGGCCGTAGAAGATCGAGCCGAAGGCACCGTCGCGGGCGCTGAAGCCGATGTGGACGTACTCGTTGACCTGGATGAAGAGGAAGGTGGCGCCGAGCAGCCAGGTCATCGCCAGGCCCATCTTCATCGCGTTGCGGTTGCCCTTGCGGGCGCCCTCGAGCGCCCAGTGGACGGTGAACGAGGAGGAGATGAGGATCGCCGTGTTGACGCCGGCCACGGCCTTCGGGAGCTCGAAGCCCTCGGGCGGCCAGGCGCCGGTCGGGTTGGCGACCTCACGGATGAAGAAGTAGGAGGCGAAGAAGGCGCCGAACAGCATCGCCTCGGAGACGATGAACAGGAGGATCCCGAGCGTCTGCCGGTCGATCTTCGAGGAGGCGTGGGCCTCGGGCGGGCCGTGGTGGTCGTGCGCGTGGCCGCCGTCGACCGGGATCGAAGCCGACTCCATCAGACCTCACTCCTCTCGGTGCCCGCGGCGACCGGCGCGCCCGCGGCGCCGTCTCCCTGCGACTCGAAATGCTCGATCGGCTTGTCGGTGATGCCGGCGATCTCGTCGAGCAGGCCGCCCTCGATCCATCGCGACCGCCGGCCCGCGAAGGTCGAGACGAGGATGTCGTCGACCCGGTAATGGCGGATCGCGTTCTCGACGGCGGCGAAGGGCTCGGGGCTCATCGGCTGTCCGGTCGCATCGATCTCGTCACGGTAGAGCGCCGCGAGCGTCTCGGCAAGCCGGTCGACGACGACCTCGCGCGGGGTGTCGCCCGAGGCCGGGCAGATGAAGGTGAAGCGGTGCGTGCCCTCGCGGTTACGGGCGATCAGGCGCTCGATCAGGTCGGGCGCGTTGACGGTCTGCGTCGCGACGACAAGCGTGTGGGTGATGTCGAGCGCGATCGCGTCGTCGTCGATCCGGACCGGAATGTGCTCGACGGGAACGTCGAAGCGCGCCCGCGCCCACTCGATCAGGTCCTTGCGCGCGAGCCCGAAGCGGCTCTCGAGCAGCGCCGAGATCAGCACCTCCGAGGGCTGGAAGGCGCGGACAGCGTCGTCGAGCGCGAGCGGCGGATCGGGGTCGAAGATCGACGCGGTCGCCTCGATGCCGAACTCCGCCAGCACCCGCTGGGTGACCTCGACCCGGCTCTGCGCCGCCTCGCGGATCTCGTCGACATCGACGATCTGGCCCGAGACGGGCTGGTTCTGCGGCGCCGCGAGCGCCACGTGCTCGGCGCCGGCGTCGACCCGCTCACGCAGGGCGGTGAGCAGCTTGCGGCCGCCCGCGACCTCGTTCAGGAAGGCGAGGACGGTGCCGCCGGTGGCGTTCATGATCCGCCTCCGCCGCCGGATGCGACGCCCGCGACGGCCGGCTCAGGGCCGCCGACCTCGGCGCCCTCGTCGTCGTGCATGATCGCGTGACGGGCGCCGGGGACGCCGTACTCGTAGGGGCCGCCGACGACCCGCGGCAGCTGATCGAAGTTGAAGATCGGCGGCGGCGAGGAGACCTGCCACTCGATCGTCTTCGCGCGCCACGGGTTCGCGCCCGCCTTCGGGCCGAAGCGCCAGGAGACGATCATGTTGTAGACGAATATCAGCTGCGCGGCGCCGAGGATGAAGGCGAAGGTGCTGATCACGAGGTTCCAGCTGCCGAACTGGACCGCGTAGTCGGCGACGCGGCGCGGCATCCCCTCCATCCCGATCCAGTGCATCGGCACGAAGGTACCCCAGGTGCCGATGAAGGTGAGCCAGAAGTGCCAGCGGCCGAGCCGCTCGTCATACATCCGCCCGGTCATCTTCGGGAACCAGTGGTAGATCCCGGCGAAGATCGTGAACACCGAACCGCCGAACAGCACGAAGTGGATGTGGGCGACGATGAAGTAGGTGTCGGAGATATGGATGTCGAGCGGGATGATCGCCGTCATCACGCCGCTGATGCCGCCGATCAGGAACGTGATGATGAAGCCGAGCGCGAACAGCATCGAGGTCGACCGGATGTGCAGCTTCGAGTCGAACAGCGTCCCCAGCCAGGAGAAGATCTTGATCCCAGTCGGGACCGCGATCAGCAGCGTCGTCAGCATCATCGGCACCCGCAGCCAGCCGAACATGCCGGAGACGAACATGTGGTGGGCCCAGACCGCGTAGGCGAGGACGACGATCCCGAGCAGCGCGATCGCCATCAGCCGGTAGCCGAAGATCGTCTTGCGGGCATGGGCCGAGATCACCTCGCTGATCACGCCGAAGCCGGGCAGCATCATGATGTAGACGGCGGGGTGCGAGTAGAACCAGAAGATGTGCTGGTAGGAGATCACGTCGCCGCCGGCCGCCGCCTGGAAGAAGTTGGTGCCGACCGCGCGGTCGAGCAGCACCATCAGCTGGACGCCGGCGATGAACGGCGTCGCGCCGACGATCAGGATCGAGGTCGCCATGTTCGCCCAGGCGAGCAGCGGCATCCGCCAGAAGCTCATCCCCGGCGCCCGCATCGTCACGATCGTGACCAGGAAGTTGAGCGCGGTCGCGACCGACGAGGCGCCGGCGAACTGGACGCCGAGGTTGAAGAACGACTGCCCCAGCGGCGCCCCGGTCGACAGCGGCGCGTAGCCGGTCCAGCCGGCGTCGAAGGCGCCGCCCGGCGCCAGGAAGCTGAGCACGAACAGGATCCCGGCGAACGGCAGCATCCAGAACGAGAGCGCGTTGAGCCGCGGGAACGCCATGTCGGGCGCGCCGATCATCAGCGGCAGCACGTAGTTGGCGATCCCGGCGAAGACCGGGACGACGAACAGGAAGATCATGATCGCCGCGTGAGTCGAGAACAGGCCGTTGAACAGGCTCGGGTCGACGATCTGGGTTCCGGGGTTGGCGAGCTCGGCGCGGATCCCCATCGCCATCAGGCCGCCGACGAGGAAGAAGAACAGCGTCGTGACGACGTACTGGATCCCGATCACCTTGTGGTCGGTGTTGAACTTGAAGTAGTCCTGCCAGCGGGTCGCGCCGTGCTGGGAGTGATCCTCGGGCACGGTCGCCGCCCCCGCCGCCCAGCGGAACCAGTAGTCGAAGCAGCCGAGCCCGAGCAGGAAGCCGACCGGCGCGGTGATCGCGGGGACGATCACGTGCGGGTAGCCGGTCTGCTCGGTCTGCAGCAGCTCGAGCCCGGCGATCGCCCGCAGCGCCAGCACCAGGCCGAGGCCGAACAGGCCGCCGGCCAGCGCGCCGAGCAGGGCGCGCGGCATGCCGGGGTTCTTCAGCGCTGCTGCCAAGTCCCGGCTCCTCCTACGGGTTCTCGTCCAAGCGCCGGTCGTCGAGTACGCCCGCGCCGTTGCCGCCGGCCGCGCCGGTGCTGACCACGCCCTGCTCGGGGATCTTCGTCTGGTCCTTGATCCAGCTGTCGAACTGCTGCTGGGTCTCGACCACGGCCGGCGCCCGCATCGTCGCGTGGCCCCAGCCGCAGAGCTCGGTGCAGACGACGGAGAAGACGCCCTCCTCGTCGGGGGTGACCCGGACGGTGCTGTCGATGTCGTCGCCGCCGGGCAGGTCGGCGCCGGGCACGAGGTCGCGCTTGATCCCCCACTCGGGGACCCAGAACGAGTGGATCACGTCGAGCGCGTTCAGGTGCAGCTCGAGCTGCGTCCCCGAGGGCGCATGCAGCTCGGTCGAGGTCACGCCCTGGTCGGGATAGTCGAAGCGCCAGGCGAACTGCTGGGCGGTGACGTCGACCTCCATCACCTTGCCGTTGTCGGCCTTGGCCTCGATGTCGTTGAGGACGATCGCCGAGTAGACGCCCGAGAAGATCACGATCACGGTCGGGATCAGGGTCCAGATGATCTCGAGCCGGGTGTTGCCGTGGATCGGCTCGCCATCGGACTCGTCGCCGGGCTTGGCCCGGTACTTCAAGATCGCGTAGCCCATCATCACGACGACGATGCTGAAGACGGCGGCGCTGAGCACGATCATCACGTTGAGCAGATCGACGATGTCGGCCTTCTCCTTCGAGCCGACCTCGCCCATCCAGTTGATGTTGACCATGATCAGCGAGATGAGCACGGTCAGAGCCGCCGCCGCGGCGGCCAGCTTGAAGAATGTCGCCTTCGTCATGTCCTTCATCGGCCGCGCATTCTATTCACCGCGCGGCGACGGCACCGGCACCGTCGGGGGGCCGGGCGCGGTAGCCGCCGGCGAGGCCGGCGGCGGCGGGGGCCGCGGACGCTTGCCGGGGCTGGGGATCAGCCCGCCGGCACCGGATCGAGCGCCTCGAGATCGGCCGCGGCGGCGGCGAGGACGGCCCGCGCGACCCGCTCCCAGCTCCAGCGCGAGCGGGCGACCTCGACGAGCACGGCGCTCGCCGCCGCCCGCGCCGCCGGATCGAGCGCGAGCCAGGCGTTGAGGCGGCCGGCGAGCGCCGCGACGGCGCCGGGACCGAGGTCGAAGGCGGTCAGCGGCGCCACCATCGCCGTCGCGGGGGCGGCGCCGAGCCCGGCGGCGAGCGTGCCGGCGACCTCGGCGAGGCCGGAGTGGCGGGCGCAGACCGGCAGCGCCCCGGTCGCGGCGGCCTCGGCGGCGACCATGCCGAACGCCTCCGGGAAGGTGCTCGGGACGATCAGCGCGTCGCTCGCGCGAACCGCCCGCGCCACCTCCCCGTACTCGAGCCTGCCGGCGAGATCGATGCTGCCCCGCGCCGCCATCGCCGCCTCCGCGTAGCCGCGCGGCGGCTCGTCGAGAAACGCCCGCAGGAACGACAGCTCGCCCGGCTCGCCGCCCTCGAGCGCGCGGCCGCGGGCGGCGATCCGCCGCGCCGCGTCGAGGTCACCGGCGCTCAGCGCCTGCCAGAGCCGCAGCAGCCCGTCCCGGTACTCGCCGAAGCCGACGAGCAGCAGCCGGGCGCCGGGGTGCGCGCGGGCGATCAGCGGCCAGGCCGCGAGCAGCAGGTCGCAGCCCTTCGAGACGATCAGCTTGCCGACGAAGATCAGCCGCGGCCCGGCGGCGCCGGCGTAGGCGCGGAGCGCGGCGGCGGCGCGCGGCGGGTCGCGGTCGAGGCCCGCGGCCGGCAGCGCCTCGACCGCGGCCGCGAGCTCGCGCAGCGTCGCCGGCGCCTCGGCCCGTCCCAGCGGCGCGAACAGCTCGACGTCGACCCCGGGCGGTCCGAGCCGCGTCCGGCGCTCAAGGCCGTCGAGCGCCAGCGTCCGCCACAGCGACTCGGCGGTGTGGCGGGAGCCGACGAGGACCGCACGCGCCGCCGCCAGGCCCTCGCGGGCGTAGGGGCCGAAGCGCTCCGGCTCGGGGATGACCGTGTAGGAGAGGGCGCTGCCGTGGACCTTGGCCGCGAACGGCAGGTCGCTGCGGGCGAGGATCGCCGGGCCCATCACCAGGTGGTTGGCGAGCGCCGCGTCGATGCCGCCGGCGCGGGCGGCGACGTCGCCGACGGCGGCGACGTTGGCGCCGACGTAGGCCTCGATCGCGGCCGTGCTGAGGGCGCTGAACGGGCGGACCTCGAACCCCTCGTAGCGATCGGCCACGTAGACCGGCAGCAGGCCGCCGATGTCGGGCCGGTAGGCGGTGATCGTGCCGGCGCCGGGCGTTCGGCGCCGATCGGTCGGCGTGACCGTGAGCTCGCCGCCCGGCCAGTCGCCGACCGCATCGATCCAGTCGAGCCGCTCGGCCTCGCGATCCTGGCAGAGCAGGTGGACCTCGTGGCCGAGCCGGGCCAGGGCCTGGGCGACGGCGGCGTTGTAGACGTTGCTGCCGGTGCCGCGCAGCAGGTAGCCGTGGAAGATCAGGACCCGCATCAGCAGCCATCCTGGCGCGCCGCTCGGATAACCTGCGGGCCGATGCCCGAGCGCCAGACATACCGGCTGCGCGCCCCGGCCTCGGGCCGGGAGGCCCTGGTCGAGGCCGAGGTCGACGCCGTCTACGTCGATCGCGAGACCGGCGAGGAGCTGCAGCCGGTGACCCGCGTGCTGCCGCTCGCCCCCTCGCCGTCGGCGCTGCTGCGCAGCCCCGAGAACCTGCGCGAGTGCCGCCGCTGCGATCAGCTGATCGGCATCGACGTCAGCGACTGCCCGCACTGCGGGCTGCGCCAGGAAGCGACCAACGGCGGCTCGTGAGGCCGCGGCCGCTCGCGGCCGCGCTCGCGCTCGCGACCGTCGTCGCCGCGCTCGCCGCCGGCTGCGACGGCGACGACGAGCCGGCGACCGGCGCCACCGGCAAGGCGCCGGCGACGAGCACGACGACCGCGGCGACGAGCACGACGACCGCGACGCCGACGGCTGCGCCGGCTACGACGACGACGACGCCCACGCCCGCGACGACCTCGACCGCCGAGCAGACGCCGACGACGACCGCCGAGGACAGCGCCGGCAACGACACGCCGCCCGAGCCGGGCTCACCCCAGGAGGCGTTCGAGCAGCAGTGCGAGCGGCACCCCGAGCGCTGCGGCTGAGCGCCGCCCGCCGCGGCGGCGCCGGCCCTCAGCCCTGGCCGCCGCCGTGGCCGCCGCCCCCGCCGCCGGAGCCGTCGCCCGAGTTCGGCACGAAGTAGGCGCGGTAGAGCAACCGCGCCGCCGTGTAGGTGCAGGCGTAGGAGCGGACCGATCCGACCTTGTTGTGCGGCTTGGAGTGATCGATCGCGTCCTGCTGGGCGGCGATGATCTCCTGGCTGCTCGACCCCGCCGGGGCGTTGCCGCAGTGCTTGGAGCCGCGGCTCGCCAGCCACTGGTCCTTGTTCGGCTTCGCCGCCGGCGGATCGTGGGCGAGCGCCGGCATCCAGTTGCCGGTCGTGATCGCCACGAACAGGCCGGCCTTGACCTTGAGCGGCTTGCGCAGCGTGAAGATCGGGTTGCGGCCGAGCTCGTGCTTAACCTTGACCTTGACCGACTGCTTGACGAGCTTGAACCGCTGGTGCTTGAGCTTCTTGAGGATGCTGAGCTTGACCGAGGGATCGCCCCAGCCGACGCCGTCCTCGACGCTGGGGCCGCTCGCCGGCGCGTCGGTGAAGAAGGCGCGCTCCTGCGAGCTCGGCTTCGACAGGCTCACGCCGAAAGCGACGATCCGGCCCTTTGCAGGCACCTTGTAGGGGTTGCGGTCGCCGTTGGCGAGCTTCTGCAGGCCGGTGACCTCACCGACCGCCTGGCAGACCTTCGACCGCGGCGGCGAGTAGGTCGGGTCCTTCTTGCGCTTCGGCGTCGGGCAGCTCGGCCGCGGCGTCTTGCCGGCCGGCTGCACGACCTCGGCGGCGACGCCGTCGGCTTCGCCGGCGCGCATCCCGAGGCCGACCCAGACGGCCAGCAGCAGGACGCCGGCGAAGATCGCGGCGTTGCGGGCGGTGGTGTTCGCTCGAAGGCTCATCGGATAGTCCCTAACACGCCGACCTCGGCAGGGTTGCGGACGGCTTCCGCGGCGCCTTCGGCAGTCTAGGGCGCCGGAGCCCGGAATCCTGCCGCACCGCGCATAGACTGACGCTCCGTGCCCGCAATCGAGGTCGCCAACTTGCAGCGGGCCTTCTCCGCCGGGGTGCTCGCGGTCGCCGGCATCGACCTCGCGGTCGGCGCCGGCGAGATCTACTCGTTCCTCGGGCCCAACGGCGCCGGCAAGACGACCACGGTGCGGATGCTGACGACGCTGCTGCGTCCGACCGGCGGCTCGGCGACGGTCGCCGGCCACGACGTCGTCAGCGAGGCGCCCGCGGTCAGGCGGGCGATCGGCGTCGCCCTGCAGGAGGCGGCGCTCGACCCGCTGATGACCGGCGAGGAGCTGATCCGGATGCAGGCGACGCTGCACGGGCTCCCGCGCGAGCAGGGCGCGCGCCGGGCGGCGGCGCTGCTGCGCCGGGTCGGGCTCAGCGATGCCGCCGGGCGTCGCGTCGGCACCTACTCGGGCGGCATGAAGCGGCGCCTCGACCTCGCCTCGGCGCTGGTGCACGAGCCGCGGGTCCTGTTCCTCGACGAGCCGACGACCGGGCTCGATCCGGTCAGCCGCAAGGCGATCTGGGCGGAGGTGCGGCGGCTCAACGACGACGGCACGACGGTGTTCTTGACCACCCAGTACCTCGAGGAGGCCGACCAGCTCGCC
>CAZCFA010000039.1:13257-25745 GCA_964497825.1 uncultured Conexibacter sp. | reverse complement strand
CGTGGCCGGCGGCTCGGCAGCAGCGCCGAGTTCGCCGCCGGCGCCGGCATCACCGCCGCCGCCGGTTGGCGGCTCGGCCGCGGCGGCGCCCGGCGAGCCTCCGGTCGAAAACGCGATCCCGATCTCGCCCGAGCCCTCGGCGGCATAGGAGCCGGCGCGGGCGAGGCCGAGCAGCGGCCGCAGCGCCAGCCGCCGCAGCGCGTGCGGGCCGAGCGGCGCGTCGGTCGCGCAGACGGCGATGCAGGAGCCCTGCGAGGGGCGCGGATCCGTGGCCGGGTCGAGGTGGGTCCCGAGCAGGTCGAGGTACTCGCGGTCGCCGAAGTTGCAGAGCAGCAGCACGCCGACGGTGTGGGCGCCGGTTCGCCGCGAGGCGGTGCCGATGCCGCCCGGGAAGTCGAAGCAGCTCATCCCGGTGCCGGCGCCGACCGACCCCTCCCCCACCTCGTCCCCGAGGTTCGCCAGCGCCGCCTCGACGTCGGCCGCCGCGACCGTCCGCGAGTCGGCCATATCGCCGTCGTCGCACTCGCCGACGACCGGGATGACGACGTCGTCGGGCCCGCGGCCGGAGGCGCTCACCGCCGCCTGGTAGACGGTCCCGACCGCGTGCGTCCCGCACAGGTACACCGGCGTCTCGATCGCCCCGCGCTCGTCGATCTCGAGCTTCGAGCTGAGCTCGCCGGTGCCGTTGACCGCGCGCACAGCGGCGGCGGCGGGCAGCGCCGGCGGCGCCACCACGCTGACCCCGGAGCGCTCGCCCGAGCCCGCCTGCGCGTGGCCGACCCGGACCCCCGGCACGTCGCTGATCGCGTTGCGCGGCCCCGGCTCGAGCCGGCCGACCGGGCCGGCGATCTCGCGCCAGCGCTCAGACACCGCCGTGCAGGAGGCAGGCCGCCCGCTGGTCGGGGGCGCCGGCGGGGACGAGCGCCGGATCGACCTTGTCGCAGGGCTCGAACCGCTTCGGGCAGCGCGGATGGAAGCGGCAGCCGGGCGGCACCTGGGTCGGGTCGGGCAGCTCGCCGCCGAGCAGGTCGCGCTCGCCGCCGCCGCCGGGGACCGGCACCGGCACCGCGGTCACCAGCGCCTGCGTGTAGGGGTGCTGGGGGCGCTCGATCACGTCCGCCGCCTGGCCCTGCTCGACGATCCGCCCCATGTACATGACCGCGATCCGGTCGCACAGCGACCAGGCGAGGCTGAGGTCGTGGGTGATGAAGACGATCGCGAGCCCGCGCGAGCGCTGCAGCTCGATCAGCACGTCGAGGATCTGGGTCCGGACCGAGGTGTCGAGCATCGACACCGGCTCGTCGCAGATCAGGCCGTCGGGCTCGAGCACGAGCGCGGCGGCGATCGACACGCGCTGGCGCTGGCCGCCGGAGATCTGGTGCGGGTAGCGCTCCATGTACTCGTCGGGGTCGAGGCCGACGTCGCTCAGCGCCCGCCGCACCCGCTCCTCGCGGAGCTCCTCGGCGACCCCCTGCACCCGCAGCGGCTCGGTGACGATCGTGCGCACGCGCTGGCGCGGGTTCAGCGTCTGGTAGGGGTCCTGGAAGACCATCTGCACGCGCCGCCGCAGCGCCTGCTGCGCGCGCTTGCCGGCGACCGTCTCGCCGCCGAGCGCGATCGTGCCCGCGGCCGGCTTCTCGAGCCCCATCATCGTCCGCGCCAGCGTCGACTTGCCGCAGCCCGACTCGCCGACGATGCCGAGGATCTCGCCCGGCCGCCAGCCGAGCGTGACGCCGTCGACGGCGCGGGCGATCCCCTGGCGGGTCTTGAACTCGACCCGCAGGTCGGCGACCTCCATCAGCGGCTCCGCCGCCGGCGGCCGCGGCTTCGGCTTCTCGGCGCCGCTCGTCGCCTCGCCGTTCGCCGTCGCGCCGATCACCGGCAGCGCCTCGAGCAGCTTCCGCGTGTAGGGATCGCGGGGCGAGTCGTAGACCGACTCGACGCTGCCGGTCTCGACGATCCTGCCGGCGTTCATGATCGCGATCCGGTCGCAGGTCTCGGCCAGCACGCCGAGGTCGTGGGAGATCAGGATCAGCGCCAGGCCGAGCTCGGCCCGCAGCCGCTCGAGCAGCTGCAGCACCTGCGCCTGGGTGACGACGTCGAGCGCCGTCGTCGGCTCGTCGGCGATCACCAGCGGCGGCCGGCAGGCGAGCGCCAGCGCGATCATCGCCCGCTGCCGCTGCCCGCCCGAGAGCTGGTGGGCGTAGCGGCCGCCGACCGCGGGCGGCAGCCCGACGGTGCCGAGCAGCTCGTCGACGCGCTCGCCGACCTCGCCGGAGTCGATGCCGCGCTCGTGCAACCGGATCGCCTCGGCGATCTGCGGGCCGACCTTGCGGACCGGGTTGAGCGAGTTCATCGCCCCCTGGAAGACGAGCGAGACGTGGCGCCAGCGCACGACCTGCATCCCGGTCTCGGTCCGGCGGCCGATGTTGACCTGCTTGGCGGCCCCCGGCGGCCGCAGCGTCACGGTGCCGCTCTGGCGCAGCGACGGCGGCAGCAGCTTCATCACCGCCAGCGCCGTCGTCGTCTTGCCGCAGCCCGACTCGCCCGCCAGCCCGAGCGCCTCGCCGGCGGCGAGCTCGAAGCTGACGCCGTCGACGATCGGCTGCTCGCCGGCGTCGACCCGCAGCTCCTCGACCTCGAGCAACGGGCTCATCAGACCGCCTCCGCGTCGCGCAGCCGCGGGTTGACGTACTCCTCGAACAGGAAGCCGAGCAGCGAGACGGCGAGCACGACCATCGTGATGCAGAGCCCGGGCGGGATCACGTACCACCAGGCGCCGGCGCTCGGGGCGCTGTTGGTGAACGCGTTCTCGAGCATCGTCCCCCACGAGATCCGGCTCGGGTCGCCGAGGCCGAGGAACGCCAGCGCCGCCTCCGAGAGGATCGCGACGGCGACGATCAGCACCGTGTTGGCGAAGATCAGGGGCAGCGTGTTGGGGAGGATGTGGGTGCGGATGATGTAGCCGTCGCCGGCCCCGAGCGCCCGCGCGCGCTCGACGAAGGCGCGCTCGCGCAGGGTCAGCACCTGGGCGCGGACGATCCGGCCGGTGCCGGCCCACGAGGTCAGGCCGATGACCGCGATCAGCACCGTCAGCGAGGGCTCGAGCAGCCGCGCCAGCACGATCATCAGCGGCAGCGTCGGGATCACCAGGAACCAGTTCTCCAGCGCGTCGAGGCCGCGGTCGGTCCAGCCGCCGTAGTAGCCGCCGACGAGGCCGACGATCGAGCCCAGCACGGCCGAGATGATCGCCGCCGAGAAGCCGACGACGATCGAGACGCGGGCGCCGACGAGCAGCTGCGAGAGCACGTCGGAGCCGCTCTCGGTCGTGCCCAGCGGATGCGACCAGCTCGGCGCCTGCAGCACGTCGGTGCTCGACGCGTAGGGGTCGTAGGGAGCGATCAGGTTGCCGAAGATCGCGGCGAGCAGCGCCAGGCCGAGGACGCCGATCCCGAACCGGCCGCGCCAGGTCCCGAACAGCAGCTCGCGTACGCGCTCGCCGCTCATTCCGACTTCACCCGCGGGTCGAGCGCGAAGTAGAGGCAGTCGGCGAGCAGGTTGGCGAGGATCACGCCGAAGCTGAAGACGAGGAACGTCCCCTGCAGCACCGGGAAGTCCTTGTCGGTGATCGCGTTGTAGCTGAGCTCGCCGAGGCCGGGCCAGGAGAAGATCGTCTCGATCGTGATCGCGCCGCCGGCGACGGCGCCGAACTGGATCGCCGAGATCGTGACCAGCGGCAGCAGCGCGTTGGGCACCGCGTGGCGGTTGATCACGCGCTCGCGCGGCAGCCCGATCGCGCGCTTGACGGTGATGAAGTCCTCGGTCATCACGTCGACCATCGACGAGCGCATGATCAGGAAGTACTGGCCGAGCAGCATCAGCGTCATCGCCGTCGCCGGCAGCACCAGGTGGTCGACGACGTCCCAGGCGTTCGCGAACCAGCTCGAGAACTCGACCCCGGGCGTCACCTGCTGGCCGGCCGGGAACCACGGCAGGGCGACCGCGAAGACGAGGATCAGGATGATCCCGATCCAGTACTCGGGCGCGGCGTAGGTGAACAGGCTGAACCCGAGCAGGCCGTCGTCGGTCTTCGTCCCCCGCTTGGTCGCCGCCACCACCCCCATCCAGCTGCCGATCAGCGTCGCCATCAGGGTCCCGGTCCCGACCAGCAGCAGCGTCCACGGCAGCGCGTCGAGGATCTCGTCCCAGACGTCCTCGCGGGTCTGCTGGCTGACCCCGAGGTCGAGCGTGGCGGTGTCGCCGAGGTAGTCGGCGAACTGGCCCAGCAGCGGCTTGTCGAGCCCGTAGTCCTCGCGCAGCTGCTCGATCTCGGCGTCGGTCGCGCCCGGCAGCCGGGCGAGCTGGGTGGTCGGGTCGCCGACCGCCCGGAACAGGAAGAAGTTGAAGATCAGGACGAAGATCAGGGTCAGGACCGCGGCCCCGACCTTGCCCGCGAGCCAGCGCCCGCTCATCCTGCCGCCCCCGCGATCACTCGGGCAGCTCCAGCGGCTCGGCGCTGCCGTGACGGCGGCGGGTGATGAGGACGCCGGCGAGGAAGCCGGCGACGAGCCCGATCAGCGCCGCCAGCCCGGGGTTGCCGGCGCCGACCTCGGAGCTGCCGCTGGAGAGCGGCTTGAGCGCGAGGATGCCGGCGGAGGAGACGCCATCGCAGAACAGGTCGCCGGTCTCGGCCGGGCAGATCGGCGCGATCTTCTCGATCCGGTCGGTCCGGTAGGCCTGCAGCGCCGGGTCCTCGGTCAGCACCAGGTAGGGCAGGTCCTCCTGGGTCTGCGCGACCATCTGCGCGATCACGTCGCGGCGCGCGTCGACGTCGAACTCGCCCAGCTGCTGCTCGTAGAGCTGGTCGTACTCGGGGTTCGAGTAGAACGAGTCGGAGGAGCCGCCGATCTCGTCGGTGGTGAGGATGCTGAGCAGGAAGCTCGGGTCGTAGGGGTCGCCGCCCCAGCCCCAGATGAAGGTGTCGAAGGCGGGCGCCGGCTTGCCGTCCTGCTTGCGGACGGTGACGTCGTAGAGCTTGTCGGTGCTGACGACCTGGACCTTGAACTCGATCCCGACGTCGGCCGCCATCTCCGCGACCAGCTTCGCCGCCTGGATGTTGTAGGGCGACTCCGAGCGCACGTAGAGGTTGAACGAGGCGGTCTCGCCGTCCTTCTCGCGGACGCCGTCGTCGTTCATCGTCCAGCCCGCGTCGTCGAGCATCTGGTTGGCGCGGTCGGGGTCGTAGGGGTAGGTCTGCTCCGGCGTCTCGTAGAACGACTTGTAGTAGGAGGGCAGGATTCCGTTGGCGACGAACGAGGTCCCGCGCGCGGCGATCTCGTTGATCTTGTTGCGGTCGACCGCGTAGGCGACCGCCTGGCGGATCGTCTGGTCCTGGACCGCCGGGTTGAGCTCGGCGTCGGGGCAGATCTTCGGCGGACAGCTGTTGAACGCGAGCTGGGTGTAGGAGGGCAGCGGGCTCTTCAGCGTGTCGACGTTGTCCTGGCTGCCGAGGCGATCGAAGCTGCCGGCCTCGACCTCGCCGATGATGTCGATCTCGCCCAGCTGCAGCGCCCGCTCGACGGCGTCCTGGCTGCCGTACTTGATGAACTGGATCTCGTCGTAGGGGCCGGGCTCGCCGCGCCAGTTCGGGTTGCGCTCCATCCGCGTGATCCGCCCCTTCTCGTACTCGGTGACGATGTAGGGGCCGCTGCCGACCATCGGCAGCTGCGGCTTGTACTGGCCGGTGAGATCGTCGTCGGAGACCTTGCCCCAGACGTGCTTGGGCAGCACGTAGACGAGCAGGCCGCCGATCAGCCGGGCGTCGGGCCGCTTCGTGTGGATCACCAGCGTCTGCGGGTCCGGCGTCTCCATCTTCGTGATGCTCGACGTGTAGGTCGTGAACAGGATCCCCTCGCCGCCGAGCTTCTCCAGCGACCAGCGGACGTCCTCGGAGGTGATCGGCTTGCCGTCCGACCACTTCATGTCGGGCGCGATCTTCATCGTCACCGTCTTGCGGTCGTCGGAGACCTGCCAGCTCTCGGCGATCCCGGAGGTCGGGCTCAGGTCCTTCGGATCGAGGTCGATCGGCAGGTCCCAGTTGATCGCCCAGATCGTGTAGTCCTCCTCGTTCTGGCCGACGAACGGGTTGAGGTTGTCGGGCTCCTGGTCCCAGCCGAACCGCAGCACGGTGCGGGCGCCGCTGCTCGCCGCGGTGTCCTCCTGGGCCGAGGCGGGCAGCGCGACGACGGCCAGCCCCGCGCTGAGCAGACCCGCCAGGGTCGCGATCGCCACTCTCAACCTCGCGCTCATCGTGCGCCCTCCCTCTCTCTCACAGCCCTCGCCTCGCGCGGGCGGGTCGGATTCATATCGGCTCCACCGCCGGCTCGATCAGCTCGAGGCTCTTGCCGCCGCCGTCGATCCGCGCCATCGCGCCCAGCGGCATCGCCGCCAGGTGCTTGCCGTGGCCGAACGGCAGGTTCGAGATCGCCGGCACCCCGAGCGGCGCGATCAGCTCGTCGAGGATCTCCTCGATCGACAGCGTCGACTCCGGCCCCTCGGGCAGCGTCTGGTAGGTGAGGTTGACGCTGGTGCCGAAGGCGAAGCCGGCGATGCCGTCGAGCTTGCCGGCCAGCCGCAGGTGGTTGAGCCCGGTGTCGATCAGGTACGGATCGGTGTTGAGGTCCTCGACGAGCAGGATCCTGCCCTCGGTCTCGACCTCGTAGGGGGTGCCGATGCTCGAGCACAGAAGCGTCATGCAGCCGCCGACCAGCGGCGCCTCGGCGACGCCGGTGCCGAGCGTCAGCACGTAGGGGTTCTCGGGGTCCTCGAACACCTTGCCGAGCGGCTCCGGCCGCAGCGCCCGGTGGAACCAGCGCTCGGTCTCGGGCGTCAGCTCGTAGTCGCCCTTGGCGCGGGTGAAGCGCAGAAAGCTCGGGCCGTAGAGGCTGACCCAGCCCGCGTGGCGCTGGATGAACAGGTGCAGCGCGGTCAGGTCGCTGAACCCGCAGACGATCCGCGGCTCGCCGATCGCGTCCCAGTCGATCAGCGGGTACAGCCGCGCCGTCCCGTAGCCGCCCTCGAGCGCGTGGACCATGTCGATCCCGGGCTCGCTCAGCGCCCACTGCAGGTCGGCGGCGCGCTCCGCGTCGCTGCCGGCCAGATAGCCGTGGACCTTGCGGTGGTTGGGCCCGAGCAGGACCGTGTGGCCGCGCGCCTCGAAGTAGGCGACGGCCTGCTCGAGCTCCGAGCGCGTCTGCGGCGGGCTCGCGGTCGCGACGACGGCGATCGTCGCCTGCTCGGGCAGCGCCGGTGGCTTGATCGCGCTCATCGCGCCCCCTCGCCGCCGACGCGCTCGATCGCCTCGCCGATCAGCCGCGCCGAGGCGCCGACCGCGCCGAGGCTGATCTCGATGTGGAGGTCGGCGACCCGGTCGAGGCTGAGCGCGCCGCCGGGGTTGAACCAGAGCGCGACCCCGGTGCAGTGCAGAAGGATCGCGTAGGCGGCGACGGCGGGATCGGAGCTGCGCAGCGAGCCGTCGTCGACCCCGGCCCGGATCTCGGCCGCGAACAGCTCCTCGTAGGCGTCGCGCTGGCCGATCAGCGCCCGCCGCGGGGCCGGCTCCAGGGCGCGGATCTCGCTGTCGGTGACGAACGCCTCGCGCCGGTGCAGCCCGTGGAAGACGACGTGCTCGCGGACCGCCGCCGCGAGTCGCAGCGCCGGCCGCCGCTGGCGCTCGCGGGCGGCGACGACGCCGGCGGTGAGCCGCTCCATGAAGTCGTCCTGGAGGCCGATCAGGATCGCCTCCTTGCCCGGGTACCAGTGGTAGATCGCCGCCGGCTGGACGCCGGCGGCGGCGGCGATCTCGCGCATCGAGGTCGCGTGGTAGCCGCGCCGGGCGAACAGCTCGGTCGCGGCGCGGTCGATCGCGGCGCGCGTCTCGGGCCCGCGGCGGCCGGAGGAGCGGCCGTTGCCCGCCGGCGTCTCGGGCACCGCCTCAGCCAACACCGAGCAGCTCCCGCGCCCGTTCGGGGGTGGCGACCTCGCGGCCGAGATCGCGGGCCAGCTCGACCGCCATCTCGACCAGGGCCGCGTTCGAGGGAGCGTGGACGCCGCGCGCGATGTAGGCGACGTCCTCGAGCCCGGTGCGGATCCCCGGCGCGCCCCGCAGCAGCGCCAGCGCCAGCATCCGCCGGTGATGGCGGCCGATGCAGGTGACGGTCCAGAACGTCTCCGGCGGCAGCGGCCGCAGCATCGCCTCGAGCGCCTCCGGCGAGGCGTCGATCCCGCCCGGCACGCCGAAGACGAGGTTGATCCGCAGCGGCTCCGGGATCACGCCCTGCTCGAGCCAGCGCACGGCGCTGACGACGTGGCCGACGTCGAAGACCTCGACCTCGAGCGCGATCCCCTGCTCGAGCGCGCGGGCGGCGATCCCGCGGCCGGCGGGCGGCGGCGTGATGAAGGTCTCGTCGCCGAAGTTCATCGACCCCGACTCGACCCCGGAGATGTCCGGCGACGCCTCGAGGCCGGTCGTCCGCTGCTCGATCGTCATCTCGTTGCTGCCGCCGGTCGAGACCATCGTCAGAAGCTCCGGGGCGCCGGCGCGGATCCGCTCGATCACGTCGACGAACAGCTCCGGGCGGCCGCTCGGCGTGCCGTCGTCCTCGCGCACGTGCAGGTGCGCGACCGCCGCCCCCGCGGCCGCCGCCTCGATCGCCGAATCGGCGATCTCGGCCGTCGTGTAGGGGATGTTCGGGTTGTTGTCGCGGAACACGTCGGCGCCGGTGACGGCGACGGTGACGACGACCGGATCGGCGTCCCAGGAGCTCACGTCGAGACCGCCTCCGACTCGCGGGTCAGCGCCGCGCGCTCGGCCTCGGTGATCGGCCGCGGGCCGCGCGCCTCCGGGTCCCAGAGCACGATCCCGAACTCGGCCTCGACCAGCGAGCCGCCGTCGGCGGCGCGGATCGCCTCGCTGGTCCGCACGCTCGTGCGGCCGAGCTCGCGGGCGGCGCAGCTGACCCTGACCTCGCGCGTCGCCGGGTCGATCTCATCGCGGAAGGTGACCGCGCAGCGGCCGACGACGTACTGCTCGCGGCTGATCCCGCAGCGCTCGAGGAAGGCGTCGCGGCCCTCCTCGAGGTAGACGAGCACGACCGTGTGGTTGACGTGGCCAAGACCGTCGAGGTCGCCCCAGCGGACCTGGACGCGGCGCTCGGTCATGCCGCCTCCCTAGCCGGGCCGGGGGCCAGCGCCTCGCGCAGCGCCGGGTCGCGCCGGAACAGGTCGAGCGCGTAGCCACCGCGGTCGGGGGCGAAGCCGTTGCCGATCAGCATCCGCACGTCGCGGCTGATCCCGTCGGCGCTCAGCGCCGCCGTCTGGAAGCTCGTCGCCATCGAGTAGAAGAGCACGGTGCCGGCGTCCCCGGTGAGCAGGATCGCGGCCGTCTCGCAGCCGCTCGCGTTGACGACGACGACGGTCAGATCGGCGGCCGGCGCCCCCGCCTCCCGCACCGCGGCGACGGCGGCGAGCGGATCGCGGAGGTCGGCGCTGACGGCGGTGTCGCAGAGGCCGAGCGCGGCGAGCCGCTCGAGCGCGGCGCCGTCGACGTCGACGGCGACGACGGTGCCGGCGCCGGCGTCGCGCGCGGCGGCCAGCGCGAGCTTGCCGGCGTGGCCGGCGCCGAGCACGCAGACGGTACCGCCCGGCGGCGTCAGCTCGCGCGTGTGCGAGCCCGCCCCGTAGACGTCGTAGAGCGCGATCGCGATCGCGGCGTCGATCTCCTCGGGCAGCGGCCCCCAGGGCGCGCTCGCGGGCAGGTAGGCGGTGCCGGTGACCTCGACCAGCGGCGAGCCCGGATCGACGCGGTCGACCGACTCGAGCCGCAGCGGCGTCAGCGTCAGCGACGCCAGGGCGACGATCGCGGTCCCGGGCTCGGGCGGGTCCGGGTAGCCGGCGCCGACGGCGGCGACGGTGCCGAGCAGCACCCCGCCCGAGCCGGTGGCCGGGTTGTGCATCTTGCCGCGGGCGGCGACGATCTCCTCGATCCGGGCCGCGATCGCGGCCGGGTCGGGGCCGCAGCGCTCGCGCAGCTCCCGCATCGAGGTCGAGTCGAGGCAGAGGCGCTCGACCGCGATCTCGAGCTCGGCCGCGCGCAGCGGGCCGCCCGGGTCGAGCCGCTCGGCGGGCTGCGGCAGCCGGCCGCGCGGCGCGATCACGCGATCGGCACCGAGCCATCGCTGTAGCCCAGCAGTTCCTTCCTCCCTCATGAACGATCGTTAGGCTAATCGGATCGGGCGCGGCTTGTCAAGATCGGCGGCGCGATGAGCGCGGAGGAGCCGGCGGCGGCGATCTCGATGCCGGTCACCTGGAGCGACCGGCACGCCGACCACGAGCCCGGCGGCGAGGTCTGGGTCGGCGTCCGCACGCCCGGCACCGAGCTGCCGCAGCGGGCGCAGCGGATCCGCGCCGCGCTCGAGCGAGCGGGCGCGCCGATCGTCGCCGCCGAGCCCCACCCCGCCGCCGACCTGCTCGCCGTCCACGACGCCGGCCTGCTCGACCACCTCGAGCACGCCTGGGAGCGCTGGCGGGCGGCGGGCCTGCTCGCCGAGCCGGGCCAGGACCGCGTCGTCCCCTACATCTTCCCGACGCCGGCGATGCGCGGCGCCGCGGCGCCGCGCCGGCCGGCGGCGATCGCGGCGCGGGCCGGCTGGTACGCCTACGACACGATGACGCTGATCGGGCCCGGCACCTGGGCCGGTGCCCGCGGCGCCGCCGATGCGGCGCTGACCGCGGCCGACCTCGTCCTCGCCGGCGCCGCCGCCGCCTACGCCTGCTGCCGCCCGCCCGGCCACCACGCCACCGCGGCCGGCTTCGGCGGCTCCTGCTACCTCAACAACGGCGCGCTGGCGGCGGCGCGGCTGCGCGCCGGGCTCGGCGCGCCGGTCGCCGTGATCGACATCGACGCCCACCACGGCAACGGCACCGAGGCGATCTTCGCCGCCGATCCGACGGTGCTGACCGGCTCGGTCCACGTCGATCCCGGCGCCGGCTGGTTCCCCCACTTCGCCGGCTTCGAGGACGAGCGCGGGACCGGCGCCGGCGCCGGCGCCAACCGCAACCTCACGCTCGCGCCCGGCAGCGGCGACGCGGACTGGCTGGCCGCGATCGCGACGCTGGCCGAGTGGGCCCGCGCCGGCGGCGCCCGGGCGCTGGTCGTCGCGCTCGGCGTCGACGCCGCCGGCGGCGACCCGGAGAGCCCGCTCGGCGTCAACGCCGGCGGCTTCGGCGAGGCGGGCCGCATCCTCGCCGCGCTCGGGCTGCCGACCGTGCTCGTCCAGGAGGGCGGCTACGAGCTCGAGACGATCGGGCCGCTGGTAGTGGCGACCCTGCGCGGCTTCGAGCGCGGGCGCGCCGCCCTTCCGGCCTGAGCCGCGATCGCGCCGGCGCCGCTGCCCGGTTCTGCCGCGGCAACGCGGGCACCTGGGGCCGGGCTGCGGTGGTCGCGGCGCCGTTGACGGATCGGGCGTCGGCGCCGGAGCCCGGGACTGCCCTGCGCCGGCGCCTACGCCTCCCGCGGGCCATGGTGACGGCACCGTTGACGGGCTGTCAGCGGGCTCGCGGCGCGAGGGCTACGATCGGCGGCCGTGCGGGTCGCGGCGATCGACATCGGAACCAACTCGACCCGGCTGCTGATCGCCGACGCCGGCGCCGGCGAGGCCGTGGCGGCGGTCCGCCGCCGCTCCCGCGTCACCGGCCTTGGCCGCGGGGTCGAGACCTCGGGCCGGCTCGCGACCGAGAACGTCGAGGCCGTGTGCGCGGCGGTCGGCGACTACGTCGACGAGGCCGCCGAGCTCGGCGCCGAGCGGACGGTCGCGTTCGCGACCAGCGCCGTCCGCGACGCCGGCAACGGCGACGCGTTCCTGGCCGAGCTGCGCGAGCGCTTCGCGCTCGACGCGCGGGTGCTCGACGGGCTGCGCGAGGCGCGGCTGACCTATCGCGGCGCCCGCAGCGGCGGTCACGTCGGCGCCCACACGCTGATCGTCGACATCGGCGGCGGCTCGACCGAGCTGATCGTCGGCTCCGGCCCCGAGCCCGAGTTCCACGCCTCGCTGCAGGTCGGTGTCGTCCGCCACAGCGAGCGCCACATCCACGCCGATCCGCCGCGGACCGATGAGCTCGAGGCGCTCGCCGCCGACGTCGGCGCCCGGCTCGAGGCCGAGCTCGCCGGCCACCCGGGGCTCACCGCCGAGCGGGCGATCGCGCTGGCCGGGACGCCGGCGACGCTCGCCGCGATCGAGATCGGGCTCGCCGACTTCGACGCCGACCTCGTCGAGGGCCACCAGCTGACCCTCGCCGGCGCCCAGCAGGCCTGCTCCCGGCTCGCCTCGCTGCCGCTCGCCGAGCGAGCGGCGCTGACCGGGATCGATCCCGACCGGGCGCCGACGATCGTCGCCGGCGTGATCATCCTGCTCAAGGCGATGCGCGCCTTC
>CAZCFA010000039.1:3368-13247 GCA_964497825.1 uncultured Conexibacter sp. | reverse complement strand
AGACGCTCTACGCTGCCTACGCCAGCATGCCCGTGCGCGCCTTCGGCCTCGACCGGGTCGCGGTCTCCGAGCGCGACATCCTCTACGGCGCCGCGCTCGAGGCGGCCGCCAACGCGAACGGCAACGGTCGCCCGGCCTCGAAGCTCAGCTCCTGAGCCGCGGGCGGCGCGGCGGCGGCGGCGAACGCGGCCCGGCGGCTGCGGCGAACACGCCCCGGCGACTGCAGCCGGCGGCGGCTACGGCCGGGCGGCCGCGCGTCGAACGCGGCCCGGCGGCTGCTACGGCCGGGCGAACCGGCACGAGAGGCCGCGAACTCCGCGGCCTCGCGCACGCTTTCGTCGCCACCCCTGTAGGCGCTCACCTCGCCGCCGAGCGTCGACCGCTCCTCGCCATGCGGGGTAGAAATCGACGTTCGGCGCAAGGCGCGGGCGCCACGGCGGCCGCAGGCACGATCCCACTGACCCCTGGGCTCCGCGCCCATCCACCTCCCGCGGCGCGCGCTCATCTCGCCGCCGAGCGTCGACCGCTCCTTGCTATGCGGGGTAGAAATCGACGTTCGGCGGGGGCGCGGGCGCCGCGGCGGCCGACGGCGCTCAGGGGGCGAGCCGCGCGACCGACCAGCCCTCGCCGGCGCGGCGGTAGACGAAGCGGTCGTGGAGGCGGCCGACCTGGCCCTGCCAGAACTCGATTCGCTCCGGCACGACGCGGTAGCCGCCCCAGAACCCGGGCCGCGGGACCTCGCCGCTCCCGAACCGCTGCTCGACCTCGGCGACGCGGCGGTCGAGCTCGTCGCGATCGGCGAGCTCGCGGCTCTGCGGGCTCGCCCAGGCGCCGATCCGGCTCTCGCGCAGGCGGGTCGCGAAGTACTCGTCGGAGTCGGCGTCGGGAAGCCGCTCGACGATGCCGCGGACCCGGACCTGGCGATCGAGCTCGCGCCAGTAGAGCACGAGCGCCGCCGCCGGACGGGCCGCGAGCTGGCCGCCCTTGGCCGAGCCGTGGTTGGTGAAGAAGCGGAAGCCCTCGGGGCCGAAGCCCTTGAGCAGGACCATCCGCGCGTCCGGCATCCCGTCCTCGTCGACCGTCGCCAAACAGACCGCCTCCGGCAGCGGCGCCTGCGCGCGCGCGAGCTCGTACCAGCGGTCGAGCAGCTCGAACGGCTCCGCGGTCAGATCGGCCTCGGTGAACGGCGGCATGTCGGGGCGTCGCGGCACGGCGGGGACTGTAGATGGCGGCGGACACGGCAAGCCGGGGACGGGAACGCAGCGGCGGCCTCCCGGGAGGGAGCCGGGACGGTTTCGGTCCTCGGCTAGGGTGCGAGAGCGATGGGACTGCTCGAGGCGAGCTGGATGGTCGAGATCGACGCGCCACGGCAGCGCGTGTTCGAGGTCGCCGCCGACGTTCCCGCCTCGCCGGCCTGGCAGCCGGCGCTGCAGACCGTGGCGACGATCGAGACCGACGAGCGCGGCCGCGCGACGCTGGTCGACAGTTCCTCCGATGCCAAGGTCAAGACCACCCATCAGCGCCTGCGCTTCAACTACGACGACGAGCCCGCCGGGATGAGCTGGGTCCAGGAGCAGGGCGACACGAAGTCGCTGCACGGGAGCTGGACCTTCGAGGAGCTCGACGGCGGCGATCGCACGCGGGCGACGTTCGCGCTCGTCGCCGACCCCGGGCGCGTGCTCGGGTTGCTGCTGCGCGGCCCGGTCGAGGGCAGGGTCAAGGAGTTCCTCACCAGGGGCGCGGCCGAGGGGCTCAAGGAGCACGTCGAGAGCAACCGCGGAAGCTGACCGCTCGCGTCTACACGGAGGAGCTGGTCGTCGACGGGATCGACGTCGACGCTGACGGCATCGCCCACCTGCACGCGATCGGGCGCTGGCTGCAGCAGGTCGCGGTCGCCGACGCGATCGACGCCGGGATCGGCCGCGAGACCGCCTGGATCGTGCGCCGCACGACGCTCGGCAGCGAGCGCCTGCCGCGCTTCGGCGAGCGGCTCGAGCTGCGGACCCGCTGCAGCGGCGCCGCGAAGTCGGTGGCGGAGCGGACGACGACGATCGCCGGCGACGCCGGCGCCGGCATCGAGGCGGTCGCGATCTGGGTCCACCTCGACCCGCGCCTACGGCGCCCGTCGCGGCTGCCGGAGCAGTTCCTCGCCGTCTACGGCGAGGCCGCCGCCGGTCGCCGGCCGCGCAGCTCGCTGCGCCATCCGCCGGCGCCGCCGGAGGGCGCCGAGCGCCACGACTGGCGCTTCGCCCGCGCCGACGTCGACTACGCCGGCCACGTCAACAACACGATGTACTGGCGGCCGGCCGAGGAGCTGTTCGGGCTCGCCGGGCTGGCGGGCTCGGCGGCGACGCTCGAGGCCGAGTACCGGGGCGGGATCGGCGCCGGGCCGGCGCTCGTGCATCGCGCCGGCGCGATGCTGTGGATCTGCGATCCCGGGGGCGCGGCCGCGGCGACGATCAGCGTCGCCGCGGGCGGCTGAGCGGCGCCCTACGCGGGCCCCGCCTCGCGCAGCCGGTGCAGGGCGCTGCGCAGGATCCGCGAGACCTGCATCTGCGAGACGCCGACGCGCTCGCCGATCTCGCGCTGGGTCAGGTCCTCGACGAAGCTCAGATGCAGGACCTCGCGGTCGCGGTCGGATAGCGCCCGCAGGCGCTGCTCGAGGATCACGTTGTACTCGACCTGCGCGAGGTGCTCGTCGTCGAGGCCGACCTGCTCGACCAGCGGCACCGCGCCATCCTCCGTCGGCCGCGCCGAGGCGGGCGCGTCGAGCGACGCCGGGCGCGCGGCGCTCGCGACGGCGATCGCCTCGTCGACCTCGGCCCGGTTCAGGTTGGTCGCCGCGGCGACCTCCTCGCTGTCGGGCATCCGGCCGTTCTCGGCCGCGAGGTCGGCGATCGCGGCGCGGATCCGCGGCAGCGCCTCCTTGAGGTCGCGGGGAACGCGCATCGCCCAGGAGCGATCGCGGAAGTAGCGCCGGATCTCGCCGAGGATCGTCGGCGTCGCGTAGGCGCCGAAGCGGTTGGCGCGGCCGGCGTCGTAGCCGTCGATCGCCTTCAGCAGGCCGAGGCGCGCGACCTGCTCGAGGTCCTCGATGCTCTCGCCGCGGTCGCGGTAGCGGGCCGCGAGCGCGGCGGCCAGCGGCAGGAACCGGCTCGCGAGCTCATCGCGGGCGGCCAGGTCGCGGGTCGCCGCGAACCGCGCGAGCAGCTGCTCGTCGGTCTCGAGCGCGATCTCCGGCCCCGTCTGCGAGCGGCCTGCGTTCGGGTTCAACACCGCACCCGATCTCCGCAACCGTCGCTCACCCCGTCGAGGTTACGCAATCCCACCGCCGCGAACGGCGAACTCGACCCCGACGACCCGCTCCTGCTCGCCGCTGGGCAGCGTCACGCGCACGGCGCCGTCGCGCTCGAGCCGCTCGCGCGGCTCCATCAGCGCGACGCCGTGGAAGCGATCGTCGGCGTCGAACAGCCAGACGTGGTCCTCCGGCGTCGGCTCGCGGCGCGCCGACGGCGACCGGTCGCGCTTCGCGTAGATCACGTCGCTGGCGGCGTCGTAGGTGACGTAGGTGAAGTTGTGACGACCGATCCGCAGCCCCATCGCCGACCGCGAGCCGCTCAGACCAGCGCCGCGCGACGCGGGTAGACCACGTCGGGGTCGGTGAGCACGTTGACCAGCGCCGGCTTGCCGGAGGCGAAGGCGCGCTCGAGCGCGGCCCGCAGCTCGCCCGGCTCGCGGACGAGCTCGCCGTGGCCCCCGAGCGCCTCGACGATCCGCTCGTACGGCGTCTCGGGCCGCAGCTCCGCCGCGATCGAGTACCCGTAGAGGAACTCCATCGGGTGCTTCTCCAGCGCCCAGATCCCGTTGTTGCCGATCACCCCGACGATCGGCAGCCCATGGCGGACCATCGTGTCGAACTCGAGGCCGCTGAACCCGAAGGCGCCGTCGCCGAGCAGCAGGCAGACCGGCCTGCCGGGGTTCGCGCAGGCGGCGCCGATCGCCTGCCCGGGGCCGGCGCCGAGGCAGCCGAACGGGCCCGGGTCCATCCAGGTGCCCGGCTCGAAGGTCTCGATCGCGCGGCCGGCGTAGGAGACGAAGTCGCCGCCGTCGCCGACGACGACGGTGTCGCGGTCGAGGACCCGGCCGAGCTCCTCGTAGAGGCGCATCGGGTGCAGCGGCGCCCGCGGGTCGGCGCGGTCGCCGGCCTCCGCCGCCCGCCGCTCCGCCTCCTCGGCCCGCAGCCGCTCGACCCAGGCGTCGCTGCGAGCGCCGGGATCGGTGCCGGCGAGCGCCGCCAGCGTCGCCGCGACGTCACCGACGAGGTCGACGTCGGCGGCGCGGTTGCGCTCGAGCCGGTTCGGCTCGGCGTCGACCCGGATCAGCTTCGTGTCCTCGCCGATCGCCGCCCCGAACCCGAGCCGGAAGTCGAGCGGCACGCCGGCGACGATCGCGACGTCGGCCTCGCGCAGCGCCGTCCCGCGGGTGCGGCTGAAGGCGAGCTCGTGGTCGGCGGGCAGGCAGCCGCGGCCGAGGCCGTTGAGGAAGACGGGGACGCGGTGGCGCTCGGCGAGCTCGCGCAGCGCCGCCTCGCCGCCGGACCAGTAGAGGCCGGTGCCGGCCATGATCGCCGGCCGCTCGGCCGCGGCCAGCAGCTCGGCCGCGCGCTCGAGGCCGTCGCCGACGGCGCCGGGGCCTGTCGTGGGCGCGGCCGGGATCTCGGCGTCGGCCTCCATGAAGACGACGTCGAGCGGGTAGTCGAGGAACGCCGGGCCGGTCGGAGACGCGGCGGCGGCGTCGAACGCCGCCGCCGTCGCCGCGCCGATCAGGTTCGGGTCCTTGACCGTCTCCGCCGACTTCGCCAGCGGCGCGACGAGCGGCAGGTGGTCGATCTCCTGAAGGCTGCCCGAGCCCCAGCGCATCTCCGGCGCGCGGCCGCCGAGGACCACGATCGGGGTGCCGTTGGCGGCGGCGCTGGCCAGGGCGCTGATCGCGTTGGTGACGCCGGGGCCGGCGGTCAGCGCGCAGACGCCGGGCCTGCGCGTCGCCTTCGCCCAGCCCTCGGCGGCGAACGCGGCCGACTGCTCGTGGCGGAAGTCGACGACCTCGATCCCCTCCTCGCGACAGCCGTCGTAGAGCGAGAACAGGTGCCCGCCCGAGAGCGTGAACAGGTGGCTGACCCCGCGCGCTCGCAGCGCCTTGGCGGCGAGCCGCCCGCCGTGCGCGGCGCCGGGGTTGCCGACCCCGCCCTTCGCCTCGGGCTCAGCCTGCTGCTCGGTTGCCACGCACGCGAGCGTACACCGCGCGCACCGCGCCGACCGCCGGCGCCGGCTGCTGCGGCGCGCCCGCCGGCGTGAACAGCTCGATCGGCCGCTCGAGCCCGCGCAGCTCGCGCTCGCCGAGCCGGCGCAGCGCGTAATCGCCGGTCAGGCGCTCGCGGGTCGCCGCGGTCAGCAGCAGGTCGTCGCCGGTCAGGCGGGTCTCGGCCTCGACCCGGGCAGCGATGTTGACGGCGTCGCCGATCACGCTGAAGTTGAGCCTGCCGGCACCGCCGACCGAGCCCGCGACGACCGCTCCGGTGTTGATGCCGACGCCGAGCTCGAACGGCCCGCCCTCGCCGAGCCGGTTGACGCGGCGATCGATCTCGATCGCCGCCCGCAGCGCCCGGTCGGCGTGGTCGGGGAACTGCCGGGGCGCGCCGAAGACGGCCATCAACCCGTCGCCCTCGAACTTGTCGACGTGGCCGCCCTCGGCGGCGATGATCGGCACGACGACCTCGAACAGCGCGTTGAGGCAGCTCACGAGCTCGCTCGCCTCGGCGTCGGCTGCGAACGCGGTGAAGTCCTTGACGTCGCCGAACAGGATCGAGACCTCGACCTGCTCGCCGCCCTCGCTGAAGCCGTCGCTGAGGATGTGCTCGGCGACGCCGCGGTCGAGGTAGGTGCCGAACGCATCGCGGATCCGCTCGCGCTCGCGCAGGCCGCCGACCATCTCGTTGAACGAGGCCGCGAGCTCGCCGATCTCGTCCGCCGTCGTCACCGGCACCGCGGCCTCGAGGTCGCCGGCGCCGAGCTCGTCGGTCGCCCGCTGCAGGTCCTTGATCGGCTGCATCACCGACCTCGTCAGAAGCAGCGTCAGCTCGAGCGAGATCGTCGTCGCGACGCCGATCGCGGCGACCACGGCGACGCCGAGGCTGTCGGCGCCGCTCAGCGCCGCCACCGTCAGCCCGGTGATCACGTTGATCATCGGCAGCACCGCGAGCAGCCGCCAGCGCAGCGGCAGCACGGTCGCCTCGCGCGTCTGGGCCGGCTTGACGGCGCGGTTCATGTCGATCAGCACCGGCCGCAGGCCGAGCTCCAGCGTCAGGTGATGGAGGACCGCGCCGTAGCCGACGGCGACCATCCCCGCCGCCAGCAGCGGCAGCAGGTTGAGCCAGCCGAGGTCGAAGATCACGACGGCGGCGACGGTGCCGGGGACGACGACGCCGACCAGCGGCAGCACCATCTCGTCGCGGACCAGCGCCAGCGGCAACCCGACGGCCGAGCTCCAGGCGCGCTCGGTGAACGCCTCGTCGCGGCAGCCGCCGATCCAGCGGCCGATCACGTCGAGCCGCGGCAGGATCCGGTGCATGCCGGCAACGATCGAGACCGCGGTCAGCGCCAGCGCGATCGCGAGCAGCAGCGCGAAGTCCTCGAAGCTGCCGTCGTAGTAGTAGGAGAGCAGCAGCACCGTCGCCGCGGTGACGAGGAAGCCGGCCTGCAGCTCGACCGTCACGAACAGCTTCGGATAGCGCGCTCCGAGCCTGCGGTAGAGCCAGTCGAAAGGTGCCGCCAGCACGGAACGATTGTTCCCTAACGGGATGATTGAAGGCGCCCGCCTACCGCGGGCCGATCCCGTACCCGATTCAAGTGCGGCGAGGACCGATCCGATTGTTCGAGCGAATGCTTTACCTGATCGACGAGGCCCGCGACCGGATCGCGCTCGGCGCCGGCGAGACGCGCGAGCTGATCGCGCGCGGCGCCGCCGAGGGCCGCGACCGCCTCGCCGACGCGGGCGCCGGCGCGCGGCTGCGGGCCGCCGAGCTGGCCGAGCTCGCCCGCGACCGGACCGCGCTCGTGCTCGGGCTGCTGGCGCTGGCCGTGGCCGGCGGCCTGCTGCTCGCCGGCGCTCGGGGCGGCGGGGAACCGGGCGCGGCGAGCGCCGCCGACCGCGCGCTGATCGGGCCGACGCTGGTCCAGCGGCGCGGCTTCTCGCTGTCGCTCCCCGACGACTGGGTCCGCGCCGACGCCCCCGACGGCGCCGTGTTCGCCGCGCAGTCGCCCGATGGCGCCGCCCGCAGCACGCTCTGGGTCGAGCGCGACCCCGGCCTCGGCTTCGACCGCTTCGTCGGCCGCTCGCTGGCCGGGCTGGCGAAGCTCGGCGACGACGCACGGGTGACCGATCGCGTCGACGGGCCGACGGTCGAATCGAGCTCGGCCGAGCTGCGGGCCGCGGTCGCGCTCGACGGCCGGCCCGCCGGCCCCTACCGCGTCAACCTGCGCGCCGCCGGCCCCTACCGCTACTACCTCGCGACCTCGATCCGGCCCGGCGCCGGGCCCGAGCTGCTCGCCGACGCCGAGCTGATCGGCTCCAGCCTGCGGCCCGAGGTCAAGCTCCGCGGCGCGCCGCGCTGAGAGCTACAGCCAGTCCTCGTCGGAGAGGCTCGGCATCGCCCGCTCGTCGCGGATCACGTGCGTTACCGCGTTGATCAGGGCGAGGTGGGTGAACGCCTGGGGGAAGTTGCCGAGGTGGCGGCCGGAGGCGGAGTCGAGCTCCTCCGCGTAGAGGCCGAGCGCGCTCGAGTCCTTGAGCAGGCGCTCGCAGAGCTCGCGGCCGCGGCGCCGCTCGCCGATCTCGAGCAGCGCCGAGACGAGCCAGAACGAGCAGATCAGGAACGTACCCTCCTCGCCTTCGAGGCCGTCGTCGGTCTGATCGGTGCGGTAGCGGAGCACGAGCCCGTTCTCGGTCAGCTCCTCCTCGACCGCCAGCACCGTGTTGCGGACGAGCTCGTCGCCCTGCGGCAGGAAGCGGACCAGCGGGATCAGCAGGTTGGAGGCGTCGAGCGCGTCGGTGTCGTAGTGCTGGGTGAAGACGCCGCGCTCGTCGACGCCGTTGGCGAGCACGTCCTCGTGGATCTCGTTCGCGATCAGCCGCCACTCGTCGGCGAGGCCCTCGTAGCCGCGGCGGGCGGCGAGCCGGGCGGCGCGGTCGAGCGCGACCCAGCACATCACCTTCGAGGCGACGTAGTCGTGGGGCTCGCCCCGGGTCTCCCAGATCCCCTGGTCGGGCCGGCGCCAGACCTCGGCGGCGCAGCGCGCCTGGTCCTCGATCACCGGCCACATCCGCGAGGAGTTGTGGCCGTACTCCTTCTGGTGCAGGTAGATCGAGTCGAGGACGGCGCCGAAGACGTCGTTCTGGCGCTGCTCGTGGGCGCCGTTGCCGACCCGGACCGGCTGCGCGCCCTGGTAGCCGGTCAGGTGGTCGAGCGTCTCCTCCGGCAGCTCGCGCTCGCCGCCGATCCCGTACATGATCTGCAGGCCGCCGTTGTCGCCGCGCTCGACGTCGGCGACGAACTGGATGAAGTCGTCGGCCTCCCAGTTGAGCCCGAGCGCGTGCAGGCCCTGCAGGGTGAAGGTCGCGTCGCGCATCCAGGTGTAGCGGTAGTCCCAGTTGCGCTCGCCGCCCGGGGTCTCCGGCAGCGAGGTGGTCAGCGCCGCGACCATCGCCCCGGTCGGCATGTAGGTGAGGCCCTTGAGGACGAGCGCCGAGCGCTGCAGGTGCTCGCGCCAGCGGTGGTCGGGGAAGTCGCCGGAGGCGAGCCAGGTGCGCCAGAAGCGCGAGGTCGAGTCGAGCTGTGCCTCGGCCTCCTCGAAGCTGGCCGGGCCGTCGAGCCGCGACGACCACGAGAGCGCGAAGAAGCAGCCCTCGCCGGCCTCGAGCCGGTGGCGGGCGCGGGCGGTGCCACCCTCGATCCCGAGGTTGACGTCGGAGTGCAGGCGCAGCGTCGACTCGCCGTCGCTCGCGTCGGCGATCCCGTGCTCGGGACCGGGGCGACTCCACTCGCCGGGCCGGCGGCCGTAACCGAACACGGGCTCGCAGAGCTGCTCGATCTGGACCGAGCCGTGGACGCAGCGGGCGGTGCGGACGAGCACGTGGTGGGCGTCGTAGTCGGACGGCGGCCGGGTGTGGGCCGAGGGCTTGGTCGACTCGCGGGAGCGCCAGCGGTCGATGATCAGCGCGTCGCGGACGATCATCCAGCCGGTCGGGGTCATCCAGGTCGTCTCGACGATGTTGGTCCCCGGCTCGTAGCGGCGGCCGACCGGCTTGCCCATGTTCGATGGGCCGAACCGCCAGCCGCCGGCGGAGCGGTCGAGCACCGCGGCGAACACGCTCGGCGAGTCGAAGCGCGGCGGGCAGAGCCACTCGACCGTGCCGTCGGGAGCGACGAGGGCGCCGGTGTGGCAGTCGGAGAGGAAGGCGTAGTCGGCGATCGCCGGGAACGGCGAGGACGGCATCCGGCGCTCGAGGAACGGGGTCGGGTCGGCGACCTTGTCGGGGTCCATGCCGCCGGCGCGGTGCGGCCCCATGCCGCCGATCGGGGTCGGGCGGCGTAGCTGCTCGGAGATCTGCGGGTGTCTCGGTTCCATGACTGACGCCGCGAGCCCCGGCCGCGCTCACATCCGATCGGCGCGGCCGGCCCGGCGCTTGAGCGACGTTAGCGAGATCGCAGGCCCGGTCCGGCGACCGCGGGGCGGCCGGCTCCTAAGCTGCAGCGGATGAGCTGGCGCGGAGGCCGACCCGGGGCTGCGATCGTCGCGCCGGCGCTCGTCGCGCTGGCGCTCG
>CAZCFA010000039.1:0-3268 GCA_964497825.1 uncultured Conexibacter sp. | reverse complement strand
GGAGGCCGACCCGGGGCTGCGATCGTCGCGCCGGCGCTCGTCGCGCTGGCGCTCGCCGCCGCGCTGCTGCCGGCGGCGGCCGCGGCGGCGCCGCGGCCCAACTTCCTCCACATCCTCACCGACGATCAGACGGTCGACAGCCTTCGCTACATGAAGCGAACCGGGCGGCTGCTCGGCGACGCCGGCACGACGTTCAGCCGGTACCACGTGACCCAGCCGCTGTGCTGCCCCTCGCGGGCGAGCTTCTTGACCGGCCAGTACCCGCACAACAACGGCGTCCTCGACAACCTGCCGCCCTACGGCTACGGCGCGATGGACTTCAGCCGCACCCTGTACACGGCGCTGCACGACGCCGGCTACCGGACGGGCTGGATCGGCAAGGTCCTGAACGGGGCCGGCGACGAGGGCCTCGTCCCCGAGCCCGGCTTCGACGACTGGCTGGTGCCGCTGCGCAACAGCGAGCACGACATGTTCAACTACGCGCTCTCCAGCAACGGCAGCGAGATCGACGTCCGCGGCGCCTACCAGAGCGATGTCTACGCGCTCCGTGCCGCCCGCTTCCTGGCCGCCGACCGCTCGCGGCCGTTCCTGCTGACGCTGGCGTTGTTCAACCCGCACTGGAACTTCTGCGGGCCCGGCGTCGCCGGTCGCTGCCCGCCGCAGCCGGCGCCCCGGGACCGCGGCCGCTTCGCCGGCAAACGGTTCCCGTTCGGCGCCGCGCGGCCCGATGACCGCGCCGCCCGGCGCCGCGCCAACGTCTACTGGCGGCGCGAGCTCGAGTCGCTGCAGTCGGTCGACCGGATCGTCGCGGCGCTGGTCGGGCAGCTCCGCGCCCAGGGCGAGCTCGCCAGCACCTACGTGATCTTCCAGTCCGACAACGGGATGCTGCACGGCGAGCACCGCATCTTCGACAAGAACGTCCCCTGGGACCGGTCGGTCCGGGTGCCGCTCGTGATCCGCGGCCGCGGCTTCGCCGCCGGTGCCGTGCGCGATGACCTGACCGCCAACGTCGACGTCCCGGCGACGATCCTCGACGCCGCCGGCGTCGCGCCGCCGCTGCCGGCCGACGGCTACTCGCTGCTCGGCCCGCACCGGCGCCGCGTGCTGCTGCTCGAGCGCCCCTACGGTTGGCGCGGCCGGGTCGGGCAGCCGTGGCTGCAGCTGAAGACCGCGAGCGGCTGGACCTACTGGCGTGATCTGATCAGCGGCCGCCGCCGCCTCTATGACCTCGATCGCGACCCCGATCAGCTCCACAACCGGGTCCGCCGCGAGCGCCGCCGGACGCGGCGGATGAACCGGCGGCTGAACCGCGTCGCCGACTGCGCCGCGCCCTGCCCCTGAGCGCCGCTCAGCCGCGCCGAGGGCGTTCGCCCCGCCGGGTCGGCGCTTGCTCATCGGCTCGGCGCCTCGCTCAGCTCGCCCGCTCGCCCAGCAAGATCGGCGCCTCGCTCAGCCGCTCGCTCAGCCGGGCCGGCGGCTCGCTCAGCCGCGCCCGCGGCGCTCGCTCAGCCTCGTCGGCGGCGCCTCACTTAGCCGCGCCGGGCCTCGCTCGCCGTCTGCCTGCCGGCAGGGAGTCGTTGGCGTCGAGCACGTAGTCGCACGGCGGCTGCCGGACCCCGTCCCAGCTCACCAAGGGCACTGGGGCCCATCGGCGTCGGCCGCGCGGCCCGGGCGGCGCTAGCTTCTTGGTCCCATGTCCCGCCACCGCCCGGCAATCGCAGCCGGCCTCCGCGTCCCGGCCGAGGTCGCCCCGGCATCGCAGGAGGGTGTGCGGACGGGACCGGCGAAGCTGTTACGCAGGTAGCTGCGACGTCGCCTGCCGGGGTGGCGGAACTGGCATACGCGGCCGACTTAAAATCGGCTTGCCCGCAAGGGCAACTGAGGGTTCGAGTCCCTCCCCCGGCACTCCTCCCCGCGCCCCGCGATCCGTCCGCGTCTCCGCGAGCACCCCCGCGGAGGTTGTCGCGACCCGAGGTTTCGGCCTGAGGAGCCGCGATGCGGTGGTACGTCGCCGTGCCGCTTGGTACCACGGTCATCGAACGCCGGAATTCCGGCCTAAGGCACCGCGATGCGCGGACGCGACGCGCGCGATGCGCGGACGCGAGGCACCGCGATGCGCGGACGCGACGTGCGCGCATGCCACCGCAGCGCGCAGGCGAGATCATCGCGCCAATCATCGCGCCATTGGGCACGGCGGTCATCGAACGCCGGGATTCCGGCCTCAAGCACCCGCGATGCGCGGGCGCAGGCCTCGACTGCGAGCCCGCGCGGTGGTCGAACCCGCCCATCTCCATACCCCTCATCCCTATCTTTAGGTGTTTAGGCGGGGAACATTTAGGTAAGCGCAACTACGACCCCTCTACGGTGTTCCTCAGAGGGGATCGAGAACTTGGAAGCTTCCGCACTGACACGCGCCTCACGGGGCGGGCTGCTGGCCCGGCGCTCGCCGCTGTTGCGGTTCGAGCCCGACGAGCGGCTCGTGAAGCTGATCCGCGGCGGCCACGACGGCGCCTTCGAGGCGCTGTTCAACCGCTACCACTCGCGGTTGCTCGCGTTCTGCACCTCGATGGTGAAGAGCAGGCAGGACGCCGAGGACGTGCTTCAGGACGTGTTCGCCAACGCCCACGCGGCGATGCTCAACGACGACCGCCCGATCAACGTGCGGCCGTGGCTGTACCGGATCGCCCGCAACCGCTGCCTCAACCATCTGCGCCGGCCGGTGCCGGAGGGACAGGACAGCATGGACATCCACCCGCACCAGAACGGCACCACGACCGCCGAGGAGGTCCAGCACCGCGAGGAGTTGCGCCAGGTCCTCGCCGACGTCCGCACGCTTCCCGAAACCCAGCGCACGGCGCTGCTGCTGCGCGAGATCGACCAGCTCTCCTACGAGGAGATCGCTCAGGCGATGGACACCACGGTGCCCTCGATCAAGTCGCTGCTGGTCCGGGCCCGGATCGGCCTCGCCGAGTCGAGCAAGGCGCGGCTGCTGACCTGCGGCGAGGTTCAGGTCGAGCTCGCCGAGGCCGCCGAGGGCATCGCCAAGGCGTCCGGTCCGGCCCGCAAGCACGTCCGCTCCTGCGAGGCCTGCAAGGAGTTCCGCAGCCAGGTCCGCGCCGACCGCAAGGCGCTCGCGGCGCTGTTCCCGCTTGGTCCGCTGGCGCTGCTCAAGGGCGGGTTCCTCGCCAAGCTGTTCGGCGGCTCCGGTGCGGCGGGCGCCGGCGGGGCCGGTGCGGCCGGCACCGTTGGCGCCGGCGCCGGCGGTGCC
>CAZCFA010000038.1:0-26127 GCA_964497825.1 uncultured Conexibacter sp. | reverse complement strand
CGGCTGTAGGCTCGGAGAATCGCCGAAGAGCACTCGTACAGGGCGCCGCTGCCGGAGCATCCCGAGCTGCGTGAGATCGCCGAGGCGGTCGAGCAGGCCGGCATGGTGGCCGAGATCCTCGATCGGCGGTTCCGCTGCGTGTTCCTGTCGGGCGAGGCCGCCAAGATGATCGGCCTGTCGGGCGAGGAGGCAGAGGGCCTGCTCGGCAAGTCGGTGGTCGGGCGCCAGTTCGAGCCGGCCTATGCCGAGACGATCAGGCTGACCGACGCGAGCGGCACGGCCTGGTGGGAGCACAACGCGCCGATCATGCGGCACTACCTGCGGCCCGCGACCCCGGGGTTCGATGAGGTCTTCGGGACGATGGCGGAGGCCGCCGCCGGGATCGATCCGGTCGACCGCCCGCCCCGTGCCTGGTACGACCGGGTCGCGATGCGGGAGGATCTGCGGTTCCGGCGAACGATCCTCGGCGACCAGCACCAGGTCCAGATCCGGCTCAGCGACGACGCCGGCGCGTTCCTCGGCGTCCTCTATCTCTACGGCGCGGCGGTGCCGGCAAGCCTGCAGATGCGACTCGGCCGCGGGGATCCGGAGCTGTACAAGCGCATGGACCGCGTCAGCGAGCCGGACCGGCGAGCGGCCGCGATCCTATTCGCCGACCTCGAGGCTTCCGGCGCGCTGTCGAGGCGGCTGTCGTCGGCGAGCTACTTCAGGTTGATCCGAAGCCTCACCGACCTGATCGACACATCGGTGACGGCCGAGGGTGGCATCGTCGGCAAGCACGCCGGCGACGGCGGCTCGGCGCTGTTCGTCGCGCTCGACTTCGATCGGTCGGAGTCGGCGGCGGCGCGAGCGGCGATCGCGGCCGCGCGAGCGATCCGTGCCGGCTCCGCGCAGCTCGGGGCGGAGGGCCCATTGCCGGTCAAGGTCGGCTTGCACTGGGGCGCAACGCTGATGATCGGCCAGGTCGCGACGACCGGTCGCCTCGAGGTCACGGCCCTCGGCGATCAGATGAACGAAGCTGCGCGAATCGAGGCGGCGGCGGGAGGCGACGAGATCCTCGCTTCCAAGGAGCTCATCGAGAGGCTGGCCGAGGGCGACGCGGACGAGGCCGGGGTCGACCCCGAGACGATCGCCTACGTACCGCTCGCGCAGCTCGCCGGTGCCGACGAGAAGGTGGTCCGTGATGCCGGATCGCTCGCCGTCGCGCGGATCTGAGCTCAGGCCTGGGTGACGATCAGATCTGATGACTCCGCCACGGAGGCGGTGCGGGCGGCGCTGGAGCGCGGCGGCCTCGCCGAGTGGAGGCTGCTGGCCGCAGCCGTCGCGGCCGACCCTGGGGCCCGACCGCCCGGCAGATCGAGGGCTGCTCGGCCACTCGCGCCCCTACGGGGTCGCCGAGCTGCTCGAGCGGGCGATCGCCGCCGCCCGGGCGCGACGAGGCCGTGGAGCGGGCGGCGGTGGCCGCCGAGCTGCGCGGGCTGGTCCGGCGGAGCGGCCCTGCTTCAGGCCGAGTTCGCCCGGCGCCTGGGAACGTCCGCCTCGCGGTGGTCGAGCTACGTCAACGGGGCCGTGGTGCCGGCGGCGACGCTGATGGTCCGGGCCCGGAGGGCGGGTGAGGGCCGCAGCTGATGCGAACCGACGCCGGGCCGCCCCGGCCCCGGCCCGAAGCTCAGCCGGCGGCCGGCAGCGGCAGCTCGTCGGCCTTGCGGGCGATCGTCGCCTCGTAGTCGAGCGGCTCGCCGCTGACCGAGAGCCGGTGCCGGTAGCGGTCGGAGGCGAGCGGCTCCAGGGCGCCCGATCCGATGCTCGCGCCGATCAGCTCGGCGAACGGGGAGCCGCCGTCGACGAACTCGTCCTTGATCGAGTAACCGACGAAGGCGCCGGGCTCGGCCTGGTTGCAGGCGCGGGCGAAGGCGTCGGGCGGGATGTCGCCGAAGCCGAGGGCCGCGACCGAGACCACGCAGTCGAGCTCGACGCCGTCGAGGTGCTCGAGGCCCGGGTCGGCGGGGTCGGTCAGGTCCATCACGAGGTAGTCGTCGTAGACGCTCGGGCGGTCGCGCTCGGCCGCCTGGGCCGCCTCCTCGATGATGTCGACGCCGATGATCCGCTCGACCCCGATCCGCTCCAGCTGCTCGCCGACCATGCCGTTGCCGGCGCCGACGTCGAGCGCCGTGATCGCGGCCGGATCGCGCTCCGCCCGCTCGAGCTCGGCCTCGAGCATCGAGACCACCTTGCGCGGCGAGTCGCAGCGCAGCACCTCGTGGAAGAGGTGCTCGTAGAGGCCGGGGATCGAGTAGATCTCGTCGTAGTCGTGGAACCGGATCCGGCGCCACTCGCCGTCGATGCCGACCTCGCAGCACTCCTCGTCCTGGGCGAGGTCGGCGCCGGCGCCGGGCAGGCGCACCGCGAACCCCTCTGCGGTCGTTGCGTCGTGGCTGGGAAGCGGCATCGGGACTCCTCGGTTGCGGGTGAAAGGGTGGACGACGGCTGACGGAACCGGTCCGCGTCGAGGCTCCCGCGCCACAGGCAGCCTATTGAACCGGCGGCGGCGGGCCCCGCCCGCCGCCGCGCCCGCCGCTGCCGTACAGCCGGGGAGCGGGCGCCGCCGTGCCGGGCGAGCGGCCCCGTCAGCGCACCGCCGCCGGCGCCGGGGCGCTCGAGGCGGCGCGCGCCAGCGGCAGCCCGTGAGGGGCGCCGGGGGCGACGGTGAGCACCTGGTGGACGGCGATCTCGCCGCGCTCGAAGCCGATCGCCGAGCCGGTCATGTAGAGGCGCCAGATCCGCTCCCGCTCGGTGCCCGCCTCGGCGATCGCCCGCTCGCGGCCGCGGGCCAGGTTCGCCAGCCAGGCGCGCAGCGTCAGCGCGTAGTGCTCGCGCAGCGACTCCTCGTCGCGGACCTCGAGGCCGGCCCGCTCGATCGCCGCGATCACGGTGCCGACGCTGTGCAGCTCGCCGTCGGGAAAGACGTAGCGGGCGATGAAGCTGCGGTCGTCCCAGGGGCGGACCGAGGTCCGGGTGATGCCGTGGTTGAGGAAGGCGCCGCCGGGCCGCAGGAGCCCGTGCACGCGGCGGAAGTACTCGCCGAGCTGCGAGGCGCCGACGTGCTCGTACATGCCGACGCTGGCGATCTTGTCGTAGGGGCCGTCGGCGAGCTCGCGGTAGTCGGCGACGCGGACCTCACAGCGGTCGGCGAGGCCGGACTCGTCGATCCGGGCCCGGGCGAGCTCGGCCTGGGGCTCCGACAGCGTCACCCCGACCGCGCGGACGCCGTAGCGGGCGGCGGCGTGCAGCACCAGCGAGCCCCAGCCGCAGCCGATGTCGAGCAGCCGCTCACCCTCGCGGAGCCCGAGCTTGCGGCAGATCACGTCGAGCTTGCGCTCCTGCGCCTCCTCCAGCGGGTCCTCCGGGGAGGCGTAGTAGGCGCAGGAGTAGACCATGCTCGGACCGAGCACGATCCGGTAGAAGCGGTTGGAGACGTCGTAGTGGTGGCGCACGGCGAGCCGGTCGCGGGCGCGCGAGTGGCGCTTGCCGCCGAGCCGGGCCTCGGACGCCGGCGGCGGCGGGCGGCGCAGCCCGAGGGCGCCGAGCCGGCGCGCGGCGCGCGCCGCCCGTACCCGCTCGGCGAGGCCGACGCGCAGGTCCTTGAAGCGGTCGCCGAGGACGAGCGCGCGCTCGAGGTCGCCCTTGACGTCGAGCTCGCCGCTGACCCAGGCGCGCCCGAGCCCGAGCTGGTTGGGCTCGCGCAGCAGGTAGGCGAGCGCCCGCGGGCTGCGGACCTCGATCGTGATCCGCTCGGAGCCGGAGCCCGCCAGCGCGCTGCCGTCCCAGAAGCACAGCTCGTAGGGGAAGCCGCCGGGCAGCCGCCTGTCGAGGGCGCCAAACAGCGGCTCAAGCTCGGCAGCCGCCGACCGAGCCCGGGGCTCGACCGGAGCCGGCGAGGAGGGCCGGGGCTTTGAGCCGTTGCCGAGGGTCATACGGACCTCGATTTCCGACGGTAGCACGGAAGGTCCGCTGAGCACCGATCTTGCGGCCTCGAGCATCGCGATTGTCCCCCGGCGACTGCGATCGACGGCCTCGTGGAGAACCCCGGCGAGCTCAGCCTCGCGATCGCCGGGCTTGCCCGCCGGCGGGCTGAGCGGGTCCCCACAGCGGATAGTCGATGCCGGCGAGTCGATTGATCACGAGCGCCTGGCCGACGATCATCAGCACCGCCAGCATCAGGACGGCGAGCTGCTCCGGCTGCGTGATGATGCCGAGGCTGACGATCAGCGTCGTTGCGCCCGCGGGCGGATGCGGCACGCGCAACCAGACCATGGCGCCTGAGGTCAGGCCGAGGGAGAGGGCCGCGGCGAGGATCCGGGCCGCGGTGACGCCCTCCTCCATCGCCGAACCGGCCGCCACGAGCCCGAAGATCACCAATGCGAGGTAGCCGGCGATCACGCCGATGAGATGGCCGGTCACCGTGTTGCGGGGGGACGCCGAAACCAAGAGCGGCGTGTAGAACAGGAGGAACGCGGTCGGGCCGAGCGACGGGAAGACGAACGGCTGACCGGTGGCCAGCGCGGCAGCGGCCATGAGCCCGATCGAGATGAAGCCGTTGATCATCGCGAACGCCCCGAGAACCAGCGTCGTGTCGTGACGCTGCTCGAGCGACCCGAGCCGGAACCGGCGTACCAGGCCACCGGTGACATCGGACATCTGGCCACCGATCGGGTGGCGTCGTTGCTGGTTCATCGTCAAGACCGCCTCATCCGCACCGACCGCGAGCGAGGGTGCGGCAAGCTCGCGTGAATAGGATGATGACCTACCCCCGCCTGGTTGCGAGGTTCCTGTAAGGGCGGGGCAGGACCGGCGGACCGAACGGGCCGGAGCCCGCATCAGCCACGACGGAGGTCGTCATCAACGCAAGCACCAAGCCCACGCGAGCGGCCGGCGCGCCGGACGGGCCGGAGGCCGCCGACGTCTTCGTCGCCTTCGGGATCAGCGGCGACCTCGCCAAGGTGATGACCTTCCGCTCGCTCTACCGGCTCGAGGCGCGCGGGCTGCTGGAGGTGCCGATCGTCGGCGTCGCCGTCGACGACTGGTCCGATCAGGACCTGCGCGACCATGCCCGGGCGGCGATCGAGGGCGCCGGCGAGCGGCTCGACGAGAAGGTCTTCGACCGGCTCGCGGCGCGGCTCTCCTACATCCAGGGCGACTTCGCCGACGACGCCACCTACGAGCGCCTGGCGAAGGCGCTCGACGGCAAGCGCTGCCCGGTCTTCTACCTCGAGGTGCCGCCGTCGCTGTTCGCGATGGTCGTCAAGGGGCTGGCCGGGGCCGACCTTCTCGGCAACGCTCGGGTCGTCGTCGAGAAGCCGTTCGGGCACGACCTCGAGTCGGCGCGCGAGCTGGCCGCGGAGCTGCACCGCTACGTCGCCGAGTCGCAGCTCTACCGGATCGACCACTTCCTCGGCAAGATGGGGCTCGGCGAGATCCTCTACCTGCGCTTCGCGAACGCGATCTTCGAGCCGCTCTGGAACCGCAACAGCATCGACTGCGTCCAGATCACGATGGCCGAGGACTTCGGGGTCGCCGACCGCGGGCACTTCTACGACCCGGTCGGGGCGCTGCGCGACGTCGTCGTCAACCACCTGATGCAGGTCGTCGCCGCGGCCGCGATGGATCCGCCCGCGGCCCGCGACGCGCGGGCGCTCAAGGACGCGATGTTCGCCGTGTTCTCGGCGATGCCCGCCGCCGACCCGGGCCAGTACGTCCGCGGCCAGTACGACGGCTACCGCGAGATCGACGGCGTCGCCTCCGACTCGACGACCGAGACCTACGCCGCGGCGCGGTTCGAGATCGACAACTGGCGCTGGACCGGGGTCCCGTTCTTGATCCGCACCGGCAAGCTACTGCCGGCGACCCAGACCGAGCTGCGCCTGATCTTCCACGAGCCGCCGCGGCTCGGCTACCGCGCCGCGAGCGGGCGCCGGCCCGAGCCGGACCAGCTCGTGGTCAAGCTCGATCCGTCGACCGGGATCAGGCTGCTGGTCGAGGCGCAGCGCAGCGACGCGAACGAGCCCGAGCCGATCAACCTCGACATGGAGTTCGCGGCCGAGGGCGGCGAGGGCCCGACCCCCTACGAGGTGCTGCTGCACGCGGCGATGATCGGCGACAGCACGCGCTTCACCCGGCAGGACAACATCGAGCAGACCTGGAGGATCACCGCGCCGCTGATCGAGAACCCACCCGATATCCAGCCCTACGCGCCCGGGTCCTGGGGGCCCGATGCCGCCGACCGGCTGGTCGCCGACGTCGGCGGCTGGCACGGGCCGTGGCTTAAGTCGTGAGCGGCACCGGGGCGGCCGGCCAGGGCGGCCCGCAGAGCGCCGCGGCGCCGTCGCCGTTTCCGCCGATCGCCGACTACGCGTTCCTCTCCGACTGCCACACCGGGGCGCTGGTCGCCCCCGACGGCGGCGTCGGCTGGCTCTGTGTGCCGCGCTTCGACGCGCCGAGCATCTTCGGCAGCCTGCTCGACCGCGGGGCGGGGGACTTCCGGCTCGGGCCGTTCGGGATCAACGTGCCGACCGCCCGCGTCTACGAGCCGGGAACCAACATCCTCAACACGACCTGGCACACGCCGACCGGCTGGCTGATGGTCCGCGACGCGCTCGTCATGGGCCCGACCCGGGGCGAGGACCGGGTCACGCCCCACACCCGGCCGCCGGTCGACGAGGACGCCGAGCACACGCTGGTCCGCGTCGCCGTCTGCCTGTCCGGCAGCGTCGACGTCGAGCTCGTCTGCGAGCCCGTCTTCGACTACGGCCGCGTCCCCGCCGAGTGGACGCTCGTCGACGGCGGCACCCACGTCGCCGACGCCGCCGGCGCCGATCTGACGGTCCGGCTGCGGACCGACATGGCGCTCGGGATCGAGGGCGACTGGGTGCGGGCGCGCCACGCCCTCGAGCAGGGCGAGCAGGTCTACTGCGCGCTGTCGTGGGCGGAGGGGCTGGCGGCGCCCGAGGACGTCGACGACGCCAACGGCCGGCTCGCCGCCACGACCAGGTTCTGGCGCGAGTGGCTCGGCCGCGCGCGGATGCCCGACCATCGCTTCCGCGAGCCGATCCAGCGCTCGGCGCTGACGATCAAGGGCCTCACCTACATGCCGACCGGCGCCACGGTCGCGGCGCTGACGACGTCGCTGCCGGAGACGCCCGGCGGCGAGCGCAACTGGGACTACCGCTACGCCTGGATGCGCGACTCGACCTTCACCCTGCAGGCGCTGCACTACCTCAACCTCGACTGGGAGGCGGACGAGTTCATGCAGTTCGTCGCCGACCTCGAGCCGAACGAGGACGGGGGGCTGCAGATCATGTACGGGATCGACGGGCGCCGCGATTTGACCGAGACGACCCGCGACGATCTCTCCGGCTACGCGGGGGCGAGCCCGGTCCGGGTCGGCAACGGCGCCTTCGATCAGCGCCAGAACGACGTCTACGGAGCGGTGCTCGACTCGATCCTCGTGCACACCCGCCGCAGCCAGCGGCTGCCGCGGCGGCTGTGGCCGATCGTCGAGGCGCAGGCCAAGTGCGCGACCGAGGTCTGGGGCGACCCCGACCAGGGGATCTGGGAGGCGCGCGGGGCGCCGCAGCACTACGTCTCCTCGAAGCTGATGTGCTGGGTGGCGCTCGACCGGGCGGCGCAGGTGGCGGCGATCCGCGGCGACGCCGACCGCGAGCGGGCCTGGGCCGCGACCGCCGAGCAGATCAGGGCCGACGTCCTCGAGCGCGGCGTCAGATCCGGGATCCTGCGCCAGCACTACGAGACCGACGCGCTCGACGCCTCGACGCTGCTGGCGGCGATCTTCGGCTTCCTGCCGGGCGAGGACGAGCGGCTCCGCAAGTCGGTCGAGGCGATCGCCGGTGAGCTGACCGAGGACGGCTTCGTGCTCCGCTACCGGACCGCCGAGACCGACGACGGGCTCTCGGGCGAGGAGGGCAGCTTCTTGATCTGCTCGTTCTGGCTCGTCTCGGCGCTGGCGATCATCGGCGAGCGGCAGCGCGCCCGCGACCTGATCGACCGGCTGCTGCGGGTCGCCTCGCCGCTCGGCCTCTACGCCGAGGAGTTCGACACCGGCACCGCCCGCCACCTCGGCAACTTCCCGCAGGCGTTCTCGCACCTGGCGCTGATCGAGGCCGCCGGGCGGATCGTCATCGCCGAGCGGCTCGAGGAGCTCACCGGATGAGCGACTACGACGTGATCGTGATCGGCAGCGGCGCCGGCGGCGGCACGCTGGTCCATCGCCTCGCCGGCTCGGGCAAGCGGATCCTGCTGCTCGAGCGCGGCGACTGGCTGCCGCGCGAGCCCGAGAACTGGCTCGCCGCCGACGTCTTCGTCGACGGCCGCTACCAGTCCGCCGACACCTGGTACGACGGCGACGGCAAGCCGTTCGCGCCCCAGGTCCACTACTTCGTCGGCGGCGCCACGAAGCTGTTCGGTGCGGCGCTGTACCGGCTCCGGGCCGAGGACTTCGGCGAGCTCCGCCACCACGACGGCATCTCGCCGGCCTGGCCGATCAGCTACGAGGAGATCGAGCCCTACTACAGCCGCGCCGAGGCGCTCTACCAGGTCCACGGCGCCCGCGGCGAGGACCCGACCGAGCCGCCGGCGAGCGCCCCCTACCCGCATCCGGCGGTAACCCACGAGCCGCGGATCCAGCAGCTCGCCGACGATCTCGCCGCCGCCGGCTACCGGCCCTTCCACGCGCCCTGCGGGGTGATGCTCGACGAGGGCAACATGCCCTACAGCCGCTGCGTGCGCTGCCAGGACTGCGACGGCTTCCCCTGCCTGGTCCACGCGAAGTCGGACGCTGAGGTGATCGCGGTCCGGCCGGCGCTCGAGCACGACAACATCACGCTGCTGACCGGCGCCACCGCGGTCGGGCTGCGGACCAATCCGCGGGGCACGGCGGTGACCGAGGTCGTCGTCGAGCGCGAGGGAGCGCGCGAGCGGCACTCGGCCGACATCGTCGTCGTCTCCTGCGGCGCCGCCAACTCGGCCAGGCTGCTGCTCGCCTCGGCCAGCGACCAGCACCCCCGCGGCCTCGCCAACGGCTCCGACCAGGTCGGACGCAACTACATGTTCCACAACAGCCAGGCGGTGCTGGCGCTCTCGCGGGAGCCGAACCCGACCGTGTTCCAGAAGACGCTCGGGCTCAACGACTACTACTTCGCCGGGGAGGAGTTCGACTACCCGCTCGGCAACATCCAGATGGTCGGCAAGTCGCAGGCGCCGATGTTCCGCGGCGAGCGGCCGGGGGAGACGAAGCTCGCCCCCGAGTGGACGCTGGAGAAGATCGCCGCGCACGCGGTCGACTTCTGGCTCTCGACCGAGGACCTGCCGCGGCCCGACAACCGGGTGACGCTGGCCGCCGACGGCTCGATCCAGCTCCGCTACGCCTACAGCAACGAGCTGCCGAAGCGCCGGCTCTACGAGAAGCTGAAGTCGATGCTCGGCGAGATCGGCATGCATCCCGGGCACCTGCTCCCCCACCACGCCTACCTGAAGAACGAGATCCCGGTTGCCGGGGTCGCCCACCAGGCGGGCACCTGCCGGTTCGGCACCGACCCCGCCAGCTCGGTGCTCGACAGCGACTGCCGGGCGCACGAGCTCGACAACCTCTACGTCGTCGACACGAGCTGCTTCCCGAGCATCGGCGCCGTCAACCCGGCGCTGACGGCGATGGCCAACGCGCTCCGCGTCGGCGACCACCTGCTGGAGCGGCTCGGCGCCGCCGCGAGCTGATCGCACGCCGGGACGCGGCGCGGCGGCTGCGCGCCGCCGCCCAGGCCGACGCTGCCGGCTAACGCTGCTGCTGCGGCTTCGTCGCGGCCCGTCCGGCGGCCTCGCGCAGGAGGCGCTCGCGGCCGCCCTCCTCGTCGATCACGATCCTGGCCATCGCCTGCTGCATCGTGATCGTCCGCTCGCCGCGGCCGCGGCCGATGAAGCTCAGGCTCCAGCCGAGCACGGCGGTGAACCGGTTCCTGAAGCCGGTCAGGAAGGCGAGGTGGACGAACATCCACGCCAGCCAGCCCGGCACGCCGGAGAGCCGCAGGCCCCTGAAGCTGACCACCGCCCGGAAGCGGGCGATCGTCGCCATGCTGCCGAGGTCGCGGTAGCGGAACGGCTGCGGCTGCTTGCCGGCGAGGCGCCGCTCGATCGTCCCCGCCGCGTGGATCCCCTGCTGCATCGCGACCTCGGCGACCCCCGGCAGCCCGTCGAGCGTCATCATGTCGCCGATCGCGAAGGCCTCGGGATGGCCGGGCAGCGAGCAGTCCGCCCCGACCTCGATCCGGCCGGCGCGGTCGCATTCGGCGCCGCAGGCCTCGGCGAGCAGCTTCGCAAGCGGCGAGGCCTCGACTCCGGCCGCCCAGACCTTGGTCCGCGCCGCGATCCGCTCGATGCCGCCGTCCGGGCCCCTGACCTCGACGCCGTCGCGGCTGACGCCGGAGACGACGCTGCCGGTCCGGATCTCGACGCCGAGCCGCTCGAGCTCGACCGTCGCCTTCGCCGCGAGCCGATCGCCGAAGCCGGCGAGGATCTCGCTGCCGCCGTCGAACAGCAGCACCCGGGCCGCGCCCGGCTCGACCCGGCGGAAGTCGCGCGGCAGCACCCGCCGCGAGAGCTCCGCGATCTGGCCCGCGACCTCGACCCCGGTCGGGCCGCCGCCGACGACGGCGAAGGTGAGCCAGGCCCGCCGCTGGTCCGGATCGGGCTCCAGCGCCGCCAGCTCGAAGGCGCCGAGGATCCGGCCGCGCAGCTCGAGCGCGTCGTCGATCGTCTTCATCCCCGGGGCCCAGCGCGAGAACTCGTCGTGCCCGAAGTAGGACTGCCCGGCCCCGGCCGCGACGATCAGGCTGTCGTAGGGGACCGAGAGGTCGACGCCGTCGGGGCGCATCGCGGTCAGGGTCCGTCCGTCGAGGTCGAACGCCTTGACCTCGGCCATCTCGACCGCGACGTTGGCCTGGCGCCGCAGCACGCCGCGGATCGGCGGCGCGATCTGGCCCTCGGAGAGGATCCCGGTCGCGACCTGATAGAGAAGCGGCTGGAAGAGGTGGTGGTTGCTGCGATCGATCAGCGTGATCTCGACCGGCGCCCGGCGCAGGAAGCGGGCGGCGAACAGGCCGCCGAACCCGCCGCCGACGATCGCCACCCGGTGCGCCCGCGCGGTCATCACCGACAACCCTACGGCGTCGCGCCGGCGGGCACCCCTGGCCAACCGTCCGGCCGCTCGCGCGCCGCGCGGGCCGGGCGCGAAGTCGGCCGGCTCGTCGTCGCTCGGCGAGCTACCCGGCTCCCTGGGCAGGCGCTCGATAGGGTGCGCCGTGAGCGGAGATGGCAAGACGGCTACTGATCGCGGCGGGCGGGTCGGCGTCGGACCCGGAACTGCTCCCGTTCGGGGTCCGCGAGCTGATCGACGCCGCGGAGGAGATCCTGGTCGTGACGCCGAGGCTGCCGAGCCGCTTCGAGTGGCTCGCCTCAGCGACCGACAAGGCTACCGAGCAAGCCGACGAGCGGCTTCAGGCGGTCCTCGGCCACCTCGAGGAGCTGGGCAGCGAGGCGTCGGGCGAGGTCGGCGCCGATGACCCGCTGCTCGGCCTCGAGGACGCGCTCAGGCGCTTCGCCGCCGATCACCTGCTGATCGCGTTGCGCGCCGAGGAGGACGCCGGCTGGCAGGAGCGCGGCCTGCTCGACGAGATCCAGCAACGGTTCGGGCTGCCGATGACGGTCTTCGCGGTCGCTTCGGAGTGACTCGCCGCCCGTGGGCCGGAGCCCGGTTGCGGCCCGATAGAGAAGCGGCTGGAAGCGGTGGTGGTTGCCGCGATCGGCCTGGTCCGATGATCGGCCCGCAGCGCGCGACCCGATGATCGGCAAGACCGAGATCGAGGGCTTCGAGGCGCTGACGCTGGGCGCCGAGCGGGCCGGGATCGAGGTCGCGTTCGCGCCCGGGGCGGGGATGGTCGGCTGCTCGCTGCGACATCGCGGCGAGCAGCTGCTCGGCCGGCGCGGCGGGCTTCGAGCCTACGTCGCCGAGCGCTCGACGATGGGGATCCCGCTGCTGCACCCCTGGGCCAACCGCCTCGGCCGCTCACGCTTTGCGCTGGCCGGGCGCGAGGTCGACCTCGACCTGGCCTCGCCGCCGCCGAGCACCGATCCGGCGGGCCGGCCGATCCACGGCCTGCTGGCGGCGGCGCCCGGCTGGCGGGTGGTCGGCCACGAGCCCGGCGGCGACGGCGGCCGGCTCGTCGCCGAGTTCGACTTCGCGGCCGCCGAGCGGCTGCTGGCCGCGTTCCCGTTCCCGCACGCGCTGCGCTTCGAGGCGGTCCTCGACGGGCCGACGCTGACGATCGAGACGACGGTGCGGGCGAGCGGCGGGACCGTGGTGCCGGTCGCCTTCGGCTACCACCCCTACCTGCGGCTGCCGCGGCTGGAGCGGTCGCGCTGGCGGGTCGAGCTCCCGGTCGGTGAGCGGCTCGTGCTCGACGAGGCGATGCTCCCGACCGGCGCCCGCGAGCCCGCCGCGATCGCGTCCGGCGCGCTCGGCAGCCGCACCTACGACGACGAGTTCGCCGCCCCGCCCGGGTCGGCGCCGCTCGCGCTCGTCGGCGGCGGCCGGCGGATCGAGGTCCGGCTCGGCTCCGGCTATCCGTTCACCCACGTCTACGCGCCGGCCGACGACGACGTCGTCGCGCTCGAGCCGATGACCGCGCCGACCAACTCGCTGCTGTCGGGCTCCGGGCTGACCCTGCTGCCGCCCGGCGAGGACTACCGGGCCAGCTTCTCGATCAGCGTGCTCGAGGCGGGCCCGTGATCGCGCCGCTCCGGCGGCCGGCGGCCGCGGCCGGCGCCGCTCCGGGCACGGCGGGGGCATCGGTGCCGCGGTGACGGGCGGCGGCGATCGGGCGGCGGGCACCCGCGGATCGCGGGTGGCGGTCGTCGGGCACGTCGAGTGGATCGACTTCGCGCGGGTGCGGCGCGTCCCCGCCCAGGGCGAGATCGTCGAGGCGACCGCGAGCTGGGAGGAGGTCGGCGGCGGCGGCGCGGTCGCCGCTGTGCAGCTGGCGCGGCTCGCGGGCCGCTGCCTGCTGATCACCGCGCTCGGCGATGACGAGCGCGGCCGCGCGGCGAAGCGCGAGCTCGAGGCGCTCGGCGTTCGCGTCGAGGCGGCCTGGCGGGCGGCGCCGCAGCGGCGCGGGTTCGCGTTCGTCGACGCCGAGGCCGAGCGCACGATCATCGTCGCCGGCGAGCGCCACGCGCCGCGTGGCGATGACCCGCTTCCGTGGGCCGAGCTCGAGCGCTGCGACGCCGTCTACCTGACGGCCGGCGATGCCGCGGCGGTGCGGGCGGCGCGCGGCGCCCGCCGGCTCGTGGCGACGCCGCGGGCGATCGACTCGCTGGCCGCCGCCGGCGTCGCGCTCGACGTCCTCGTCGCCAGCGGCGCCGACGCGGGCGAGCGCTTCGAGCCGGGGCAGATCGAGCCGCCGCCGGCGCTCGTTGCCCGCACCGCCGGAGCGGCGGGCGGCTCGCTCGAGGCCGCCGACGGCAGCGGCGGCCGCTGGCGGGCGGCGCCGCTGCCCGGCCCCGCGGTCGACGCCTACGGCGCCGGCGACTCGTTCGCCGCCGGGCTCACCTACGGCCTCGGCCTCGACCTCCCGGTCGAGCGGGCGGTCGCGCTCGGCGCCCGCTGCGGCGCCGCCTGCATGACCGGCCGCGGCCCCTACCGGGGCCAGCTCCGATCCGCGGACGGCTGAGCCGCCCGCCGCCGGCCGCCGGTTTCCGCGGGCGGGGGCCGGCGACTATGTTTCAGCCATGGGCACCCGGGGCGGAGCGGGCGCGATGAGCGCCGAGCAGTTCAGGGCGCTGTTCGACGAGGTCTGCACCTGGGGGCGCTGGGGCCCCGACGACGAGCGCGGCGCCCTCAACCACCTGACCGGCGAGCGGATCGCCGCCGCCGCCGGGCTGGTCAGCCGCGGCGAGACGGTGACGCTGAGCCGCCCGCTCGACACCCGCGCCGGCAGCGACAACCCGAAGCCGGCCGAGCACCGGATGACGCTGTTGACCGACAGCGGCTCGGGACCGCTGCGCTTCGGCAAGGACTACGTCGGGGTCGACTACCACAACGACACCCACAGCCACCTCGACGCCTTCTGCCACGTCGCCTTCGACGGCCGCCTCTACAACGGCCGGCCGAGCGCGGCGGTGACCGCGGCCGGCGCGGCGACCGACACGGTCGAGGTGCTCAAGGACGGGCTCGTCGGCCGCGGCGTGCTGCTCGACGTCCCGCGCTGGCGCGGGGTCGCGTGGCTCGAGCCCGGAGACCACGTCCTCGTCGAGGACCTCGAGCGGGCCGAGCGCGAGCAGGGCGTGGCGGTCGCCGCCGGCGACATCCTGCTCGTCCGCACCGGTCACGCCCGCCGGCTCGCCGAGCTCGGGCCCTGGGATACGGCCGCGGCCAAGGCCGGCCTGCATCCGACGACGGCCCGATTCATCGCCGAGCGCGGGGTGGCGGCGCTCGGGTCGGACGGCAACAGCGACACGGCGCCGAGCGCCACCGAGGGCATCGACTTCCCGATCCACGCGCTGGCGCTGAACGCGATCGGCGTCCACCTGCTCGACTACCTGCAGTTCGAGGACCTGCTCGACGCCTGCGAGCGGGCCGGGCGCTGGGACTTCCTGTTCGCCGCGGCGCCGCTGCGAATCGTCGGCGGCACGGGCTCGCCGCTGAACCCGGTCGCGATCCTCTGACGCGGCCACGGGTCCGCCGCCGCGGGTCCGGCGCCGCCGCGCCGCCCTGTCCGCCGTCGCCCTGCTCGCGGCGCCCGCGCATCGGCGCCGTCGTTGCCGGCGTTCACCCCTCCGAGCGGAACCGGCCGAGGACGCCCTCGGCCACGTCTGGGGTGCCCACCGGGCGGTCGCGCAGCGCGCCGAGCCCGGCGATCGTGCGCCGCAGCGTGTGCAGGACGCGATGGCAGGACGGGCACAGCCGGACGTGCTCCTCCACCCGCCTGCGCTCGGGCTCGCGCAGCTCGCGATCGATGTATCGGGACAGCCGCTTGGCGGTCCAGCGGTGCTCGTGCATGAACCGGATCCGGCTGAACGCGGTCACCGCGCCTCCTCGAGGAAGTACTCGTCGAGGCAGCGGCGCACCGCCAGCCGCGCGCGGTGCAGGCGGCTCTTGAACGCGGCTTCGCTCAGGTCCATCACGGCCGCCGCCTCCCTGGTCGAAAGGCCCTCGACGTCGCGCAGGATCACCGTCGCCCGGTAGCGCAGGGGCAGCTCGCGGATCGCCCGTTCGAGGACCGCGCGGAGGTCGGCCTCCTCGAGCCGCCGCTGCGGCGCCTCGCTCCAGTCCGGCGCGTCGGCGAGCGGATCGTCGTCGATCGAGCCCAACAGCTCGGCCGGCCGCCGGCGCCCGGCGCGGCGCTTGGCCTCGTTGATGCCGATCCGGTAGAGCCAGGTGAAGAACCGCGCGTCGCCGCGGAAGCGCTCGATGCCGCGCCAGGCCCGCAGGAACGCCTCCTGGGTCACGTCCTCGGCCTCCTCGCCGTCGGCGACGAAGCGGAGCACGACGGCGTAGAGGCGGTCGGCATGGCGCCGGACGAGCTCCTCGAACGCCGGGCGATCGCCCTGCTGGGCGCGCTCGACCAGGGCCTGCTCGGACTCGCCGGACGCGGGGCGCACGGTCCCTACCCTGCCAGCTTGCTCCCGGCGCCGGGCCGGAAGCGCGCTCGTGACGTGGGCGAAATGCCGTCCCCGGGCCCAGCGGTGGTCGCGGCCCGGGTCCGGCCGTCGCCATCTCGGTCCCGGCACGGTCCCGTCGGAGGCCGGCGCGGCGCGGCGCCCGCGACCTCCGTCCGCGGCGGCGAGCGCCGGCCTCCGAGGGGCCTCGCGGTCAGCTGCCATCGCCGCCCCCGCCGTCCCTGATCTCGACGTCGGGCACGAACGCCGCGATCGCGAACCAGAACTGATCGTCGGAGCGAACCTGCCGCAGCTCGCTTCCCGCCAGCGGCCCCGAGATGGCGCGACCGGTGATGTCCCAGGTCGATCCGGTCTCGCGGTCGCGGGCGGTCCCGCGCCGCGGCCCCGGCTCGAAGCTGAGCTCGCGGCCGCCCGTGCGGCGGTCGAAGACGGCTGCGGCGCCGACCGCGCGGCCGGCCGCCACGGTCGGCTCGTCGAGCGCCGAGGCGACCCCCGGATCGAACAGGACCACAACGGGGGTGCCGCCGATGACGTCGTCGATCGGAGCGCGCCTGGCGATCGCGCCGAACGGGTAGACGACGGCGCCGCCGTCTCCGGTCCGCACCGCCGCGACCCGCTGCTTCGGCGGCAGCCGGCGGTCGGGCTCTGCATCGAGCAGAAACGGATCGCCGCTCGGCTCGTCGTAGCCGACGTACGGGTTGGCTCCGTAATCGCGGTCGAACCCGGTCTCGCGCGAGAGCACCCGGGCGTCGGGATCGGCGCGGCGGAGCTGCCGCCACGCGAGCAGCTGCGAGGGCAACGCCTCGAGCTTCGTCCCGGTCAGCTCGCCGACGACGGCCTCCGCGGTCAGCTGCTGCCACCACGATTCGGTCTGGCGGTCGTACATCACGAGGTCGGAGTTGCGCAGCCGGCCGGTGGTGCCGAAGTCGAGCACCCGGCCGCCGACCTCGCGGCTGAACGCCACCGTCGAGTTGCAGAGCGGGCAGTAGGTGAGGGCCACGGGCTCGCCCGCGATCCGGCTGTTGACGATCTCGTGCCAGACGAGGATCTGCAACGGATAGGCCTGAACCTCTCCGCCGCGCTCGAGCACGGCGACCGGCTCGCCCGGCGCCAGGAACGAATCGGCCTCCTCGACGGCGACGAAGCGCGGGTCGTCGATCGCCGGGATCCCGTCCTTCGGCGGGCCACCGCTGACGAACTCGTCCAGCGGCGCGCTGTGGCGGCTGAAGTCGGTGCTCCAGCCGGCGGCCGAGCCCGGCAGCTCGGCCGCGGCATCGGTCGCGCTCCCGCCCGCGCCGCAGCCGCCGAGGGCGAGGGCCGCGGCGGCGAAGGGGGCGATCGCAAGCGAGCCGAGCCGAGCGCTCATGTCCGTTCGACCCGCGGGTCGCGGGTCCGGTTCGGCCGGCGGCGCTCAGCCCGCGCCGCGGTCGGGCCCGCGCCCGGCCGCCCGGCCCGAGAGCAACCCGAGGTTGGAGACGACGAACGGGACGAGGAAGTTCCCCACCACCTTCAACGCGACCGCGCTCGAGGTCTCGCCCCGGAGGATCACGTCGAGCTGGTTGATCGCGGTCAGGACCGCTCCGACGACGAGCGCGATCGCGATCGTCCGCCGCAGGTGCCGGCGCTGGAGGCAGTAGCGGACCGCCTCGCTGAACCCGCTCCCGAGCCCCACACGCATCGCCCGCTTCGACCCTGCGAGCGGCGTGGTCGGTTCGGGGCCGGCCCCAGGAGCCGAACCGAATCGGGCGCCCGCGACTCCAACCTGTGATGAGCGAGCCCGCGCCAGCCGCCCTCGGCGCTCCCGGCGGGGAGGTCCTCGCCCGCACGCGCTCGATCTGCCCGGTCTGCAAGCGGCTGCTCGCGGCGGCGGTCGTCGAGCGCCGCGGGCGGGTCGTCCTCGACCGCAGCTGCCCCGAGCACGGCCGCTTCGCGGCGGTCGTCTACGGCGACGCCGACCGCTGGCGCGAGATCGAGCGCTTCGACAAGCCGGGTCAGGCGCCGCTGCGGCGGCAGACGGAGTCGATCGCCGGCTGCCCTCACGACTGCGGCATCTGCCCCGAGCACGCCCAGCACACCTGCCTCGGGATCATCGAGGTCAACAGCGCCTGCAACCTCGACTGCCCGATCTGCTTCGCCGACTCCGGCACCGGGCCCGCCGGGCACGGCTTCTCGCTGAGCCTCGAGCAGGTCGAATCGATGCTCGACTCGTTCGTCGCCGCCGAGGGCGAGCCCGAGTCGATCCAGCTCTCCGGCGGCGAGCCCTCGATCCACCCCGACATCCTCGCGATGCTCGCGGCGGCGAAGCGCCGCGGGATCCCGCTGGTGATGCTGAACACGAACGGGATCCGGCTCGCGCGCGACCGGCGCTTCGCGCCGGCCCTGGCCGAGCTCGGCGTCCACGTCTACCTCCAGTTCGACGGCTTCGACGCCGCGACCCAGCGGGCGATCCGCGGTCGCGACCTGACCGCCGAGAAGCTGCGGGCGCTGGAGCGCTGCGAGCGGGCGGGGGTCAGCGTCTCGCTGGCGGCGACGATCGAGCGCGACCTGAACGAGCACGAGATCGGCCCGATCCTGCGCTTCGGCGTCGAGCACCCCGCCGTGGCCGGCGTCTTCTTCCAGCCGGTCACCCACTCGGGACGCTTTCGCCCCGACTCCGACCCGCTCGAGAAGCTCACCAACCCGGACGTGATCGAGGCGATCTGCGCCCAGCTCCCGGACTGGTTCCGGGCCGACGACTTCGTCCCCGTCCCCTGCTGCTCGCCGAGCTGCCGGTCCGCCACCTTCGCCCTCTACGACGGCTCCGACCTGGTGCCGCTGCCGCGGCTCGTCGACGTCGAGTCCTACCTCGACTACGTGACCAACCGCGCCCTGCCCGACCTCGAGGTCCGCGAGGCGCTCGAGGGCCTGTGGTCGGCGAAGGCGGCGGGTGGCTCGGCGCCGGTCGCCGAGCGGCTCGACTGCGTCGCCTGCGCGACCGCGATGCCGGCCGAGCTGCGTGAGGTCGCCGCCCGCGGCTTCATGGTCGTCGTCCAGGACTTCCAGGACCCCTACACCCTCGATGTCGAGAAGGTCCGCAAGTGCTGCGTCGCCGAGATCGTCCCCGACGGTCGCCTGATCCCCTTCTGCGCCTACAACTCGGTCGGCTATCGCGAGCAGGTGCGGCGGCAGCTGTCGCAGACCGCGGCCGGCACGCCGGCGCCCGGAGGGACACGGTGAGCGCCCTGCCGCCGACCGAGCTGCCGCCGCTCCCCGACCTCGAGCGGCCCGGATCCGCCGCCGAGCTGAAGGGCTGCTGCGCCGCCGTCTACGGGCATCCCGCGGTCCGCTGGCTGCTCGGCGACGAGCTTCACCCCGGCGGCGAGGCCGGGACGCTGCGGGCGCTCGAGCTCGGCGGCGTGCGGACCGGGGATCGCCTGCTCGACGTCGCCGCCGGTCAGGGGACGTCAGCGCGGCTCGCCGCCCGCGAGCTCGGCTGCGAGGTCACGGGCCTCGAGTACGGCGCCGATGCGGTCGCGGCGGCGAGCGCCGCCGCCGCGGCGCAGGGGCTCGCCGGCCGCGTCGGCTTCCTGCGCGGCGACGCGGAGGAGCTGCCGTTCGCGGCGGCGAGCTTCGACGCGGTCCTCTGCGAATGCTCGCTCTGCACCTTCGCCGGCAAGCGCCGCGCCGCGGCCGAGATGCGGCGGGTGCTGCGCCCCGGCGGCCGGCTCGTGCTCGCCGACGTCGTCGCCGATCGCTCGCGACTGCCCGAGGGCCTGCTCGGGCCGCTGGCGCTCGTCGCCTGCGTCGGCGACGCCCTCGATCGACCCGGCTACGAGCGGCTGCTGACCGCCTCCGGGCTCGACGTGGTCGCGGTCGAGGAGCGCGACGGGGACGCCGCGGCGCTCGCCCGCCGCGTCCACGACCGCCTGCGCGGCGCCCGCGTGCTCGGGCTCGAGCCTCTGGCGGGGGCGCCGCTGACGATCGACGCCGCCGTCGCCTTGCTCGACCGCGTCCGGCGGGCGATCGACGAGGGCGCGCTCGGCTACACGATCTTCGTCGCCGAGCGGCCGGCCGCCGGGGGTCCGGGGTGACCGTGGCCTGGATCCTCGTCGCCGTGCTCGCCCTGCTGCTGGCGCTGCTCGTCGCCGGCGGCTTCCTGGCGCTGGCGATGGGGCGGATGCACCTCGACCTCGGCTGGGGTCGCAGCCTGCACCCGCTCGGCCCGCTGCGGATCCGGATCGACGCGCCCCGCGAGCTCGTCCACGAGATCCTCAGCGCCCCCTACCTGGGCCGTGTCCGGAGCGAGACGATCGAGCTGCTCGCCCGCGGCGACTCGCTGGTCGTGGCGGCGCACCTGACGCGGGTCCACTTCTACTGGGCGCGGACCGTCGAGGCGGTCGAGCTCGACCCTCCGGAGCGGATCGGCTTTCGCCATCTCAGCGGGCCGGTCCCGCATGCGGTCGAGGAGTTCCGGCTCGAGGCTGACGGCGGGGCGACCGAGCTGCGCTACGACGGCGAGCTCGGGATCGACTACTTCTGGCTCGGCCGCCTCGCGGCCCGGCGCTGGGTCCTGCCGCAGTGGAACGGCGCGGTCCGCGAGCACCTCGAGGCGGTCAAGACGCAGGCCGAGCAGCGGGCCGAGCGGGCCCGGCGCCGAACCGACCGCCCGCGCCCGGAGCGATGAGCACTTCGCGTCTCCGCGGCCGGGGAGCGGCTAGCCGGCCGCCCGGTCCAGCGCCGCGGTGATCAGGCGCTCGGGCGGCAGCGGGCCGAGTCCATCGGCGGTCTCATAGAGCCGGCACTTGATGCCGAAATCGCGACGCCGGGCGGCGCCGGGGTCGATGTCGAGCCCGTCGACCCGCACCGTCGGCGATCCGAGGAACCGCTCCGCCTCGGCCTCGGAGCTCGTCTCGATCCGGCGCAGCTCGACCTCGACGCCCGGATCGGCCGCCGCGACCAGCTCGCGGAGCCGCGGCAGCAGCCGTCCGTAGCTCGGGCAGCCGTCGAAATAGAGAAGCTCGACCTTCATCGATCGCGACGACCCGATCGCATCGCGATCAGTTTGACGGCCCGGCGCGGGTCGCGACAAGCTGACCCGGCCCGCGAAACGTTGCGCAATCGTTGCGCTTCCGGCACATCTGGGTCTTGATCGGTCGCAGGCGCCCGGTCAGGGTCGGCCCATGCGCAACCGCGAGCCGATCCACATCACCGTCCCCGGCAGCCCCGACGATCCCCGCGCGCCCAGCGAGGTGCCCGAGGGCGTCGTCATCCACTACGTGCCCGAGCTCCACCCCGACGACGTCTGCGTCGTCGACGGGATCCCGATGACGACGCCGTCGCGCACGTTGATCGATCTCGCCGAGGTGCTGGGCGAGGCGCAGCTGCGCGAGTGCTTCGCCCGCGCCCGCGAGCTCGGCCTGCTCGACCTCGATGCGCTCGCCGCGGCCCGCGCCCGGGTCGAATGGCGGCCGTCGCTGGCGCTGCTCGACGAGGTGATCGCCGAGTTCAGCTGAGGCGAGCGGGCGCCGGCGCCGGCCGCAACGCTGGAAGCCGAAGCGGGCGGTCCGAGGGCGACGCTATCGAGCCTCCGCCTCGGCGGCCCGCACCGGCGCCGGCGTCAGCGCCGCCGCCCCGATCACGAGCACGAACGCGAGCAGGCGGGCGATCCGGCCGAGCGCGTCGTCGGGGACCGGGTCGCCGAAGACGATCGGTCCGGCGGCGATCGTGATCGCGTTGGCGGCGACCGTGGTCATCGCGATCACCGGCACCGCCTTGCCGGTCTGCAGGCTCTTCGCCGACACGGTCAGGCCGACGAACGAGGCGACGACGATGACGAGCACGAGCGGGTGGCCGAGGACGGTGATCACGCTCTCGCCGAAGCTGCCGGTCTGCGCCTTGATCGCGGTGTCGGAGACGGCCCAGAACAGCCCCGCCGAGGCGCCGAGGGCGACGCCCGCCCTGCCGGCGACCGCGACGGCGACCGCGAGCGCGGCGACCGCGGCGAGGAACAGCGACAGGGTCTCGGGGTCGTAGTCGGAGTGGGCGCCGCCGCCGGAGCCGTCGATCGTCGCCGCCAGGAAGGCGAGCCCGAGCGCGGCGAGGGCGACGCCGATCCACTCGCGGCGCGTGACCGAGTGCGCGAACAGGCGGTCGGCGACGACCGTCAGCAGCACGAGCCCGCCGGCGATCACCGACTGCACGATCGAGATCGGCGCCAGCGCCAGCGCCGCGACGTGGAACCCCCAGGAGCCGATCGCGACGACGATCCCGAGCACGTACCAGCGGTTGCGGAACAGCGCCAGCGAGGTGCGAACCGGCCGCCGCCACTCGACGTCGGGCGAGCCGACGGCGCCGCGGTGCTTGTAGAGGAAGCCGACGACGGCGAAGAACGCGGTCGCGACCGACATCAGGATCCCGATCTGGACGGAGAGGCTCATTCGCGGGGCGGCAGGCTAGCGGTCGCGGCGCAGGCGGCCCCGAGGCGTGCCGGCGCGAGGCGGGCGGGGGGCGGCGATCAGGCGACGGTGTCGGGCGGATCGTCCCCGGGCCCGCTCGGCTCCGGCGGCGGGCGCTCGGCGATCCTGCGCTCGACCCCCTCGTCGAGCCGGATCGCACGGATCGCGTGCTCGTCGGGGAGCTTGTCGAGCACCTGGCGGATGATCGCGTGCACCTCGTGGTCCTCGTGGCCGAAGTCGTCGAGCAGCGAGCGCAGCGCCGTGTGCGTGAGCTTGAGCTGCGCCGGGGTCAGCTCGAGGTGGTACTTGAACGGGCTCGACCCGCTGCCGCCGCCGTCGCTCATCGCCGCCAAGGTTGCCGCATCGGGGCGCCGGATGCGCTCAGCCGGGGCTCGCCGCCGGTCGCTTGCCGGCGGCCCGCTTCGAGCCGTTCGCCTTCGCCGCCTTCTCGGCCTGCTTCGCGGCCTCGAGCAGCTGCTTGATCTCGGCCTCGATCGCGTCGGCGACCAGGCCCACGTCCTCCATCGAGTCGTAGTCGCCGAGCAGGCCGAAGTCGACCTTGCCGTTGTAGGACATGATCGCGATCGCCAGCGCGTGGTTCTCGGGCAGGAACGCGACCGGGAAGATGTCGAGCAGCTCGCGGCCGAGCACGTAGAGCGGGAACTGCGGGCCGGGGACGTTGGTGACGATCAGGTTGAACAGCCGGGTCGAGAAGTTGATCCGCGATGCCTGCGCGAGCAGCGTCGGCGGCGCGAAGTCGTTGAGCTTGGTGATCACCTCGGCGCCGAGCGCCTTCTTCGAGGACTTGACCCCGTCCATCGACTCGCAGACCGTCCGCAGCCTCGCGACCGGGTCCTCGATGTAGACCGGCAGCGGCCCGCGGACGGCGGCGATCTGGTTGCCGAGCCGGCCGTGCTCGTCCTTGGCCCGGATCGAGACCGGCACCAGCGCCCGCAGCTCGAGCCCCTCGGTGCGCATCCCGCGGGCCCGCAGCCAGCGCCGCATCGCGCCGGCGACGGCGGTCAGGACGACATCGTTGACCGTCCCCCCGAGCGCCGACTTGATCCGCTTCAGGTCGGCGAGGTCGCCGCGGACCCAGACGTAGCGGCGATGCGGCCCGATCGGCACGTTGAGCGGCACCTCGGGCGCCGGGTTGGCGAACTCCCAGGCGACCTCGCCGAGTCCCTCGGCCGCCTGCTGGACGCTGTCCAGGGTCGCGCTCGGCGAGCCGGCGACGTTCGCCGCCCGCCGGATCAGCCGCAGCGGCGTCCGCACCGCGCCCTCGATCCCGCGCGCGGCGAGGCTCGCCGCCGTCGGCTCCGGCCGCGGGATCCACTCGCGCTCGGGGCCGGTCGCCTCCGGCACCGGCTTGACGTCGAACAGCACCGTCGCGATGTCGACCCCGGCGATCCCGTCGATCAGCGCGTGGTGGGTCTTGGTGATCAGCGCGAACCGCTTCTTCTTCAGGCCCTCGACCAGCCACAGCTCCCAGAGCGGCTTCGTCCGGTCGAGCTGCTGGGAGAAGACCCGGGCGGCCATCCGCCGCAGCTGGTCCTCGTCGCCGGGCGAGGGCAGCGCCGAGTGGCGCACGTGGTAGCCGACGTTGAACTGCGGGTCGTCGACCCAGAACGGGCGCCCGGTCTCGACCGGCGGCGTCGCCAGCTTCTGGCGGTAGCGGGGGACGAGGTGCAGCCGTGACCCGATGTGGGCGAGCAGGTCGTCGTAGGCGGGCGGCGGCCCCTCGAAGATCGTGACGCCGCCGATGTGCATGTGGCTGGTCGCCGACTCGTTGGCGAGGAAGGAGGCGTCGACCGAGGTCAGCCGGTCCATGTGGTTCTGGGCCATCGCTTGAAACTAGCGCGACGCCGCCGTTGACGCCAGCGCGCGCGCTAGGCTCGCCGGCGGATGGCGGACAGCCTGCCGAGCTCCGAGTCCGGACCCGCCTCGATCGCGGCGCGGCTGGCCGGGGCGAGCGGGCTCGAGCGCGCCGTCGAGGAGGCGATCGTCCGCACGGTCGAGAGCGGCGCGGTGATCCAGGCGGTCGAGCGGATCGTCGAGGACGGGCGGCTGCAGCGGGCGATCGAGCGCTCGATCGACCCGGAGCTGGTCGAGGCGGCGGTCCGGCGCGCGATCGAGAGCGAGGTCTCCGACCGCGTCTGGGCCGAGATCCTCGCCGGCGAGAAGGCGCAGATGCTGGTCGAGCGCGTCGCCGAGGCGCCCGAGGTCCGGGCCGCGATCGCCCAGCAGGGCTTCGGCCTGATCTCCGACATCGGCCGCCAGGTCAGCCGGATCACCGAGAAGCTCGACGACGTCCTCGAGCGCCTCGTCCACGGCGTCCTGCGGATCGGCGACCCCGAGGCCGAGTCGAACCAGGCCGGGCTCGTCACCCGCGGGGTCGCGTTCGCGATCGACCTCGCCCTGCTCGTCGGCTTCATCTCGATCGTCTCCGGGCTGCTCTCCTCGATCATCCCGGCGCTGTTCGGCGACCGCAGCCAGGGCCTGCCCGGCGCCGCGATCGCCGGGCTGACGGTCGCCGGGCTGCTGTTCGGAGCCGGCGTCTTCGTCAGCTTCTGGACGCTCGTCGGGCAGACGCCGGGAATGAGGTTCCTCGGCATCCGGCTCCAGCACGGCGGCCGGAACGAGATCGGCCTGCGGCGCGCGCTGCTGCGCGCGGCCGCCTTCCCGCTGGCCCTGCTGCCGGCCGGCCTCGGCTTGCTCTGGATCCTCGGCTCGCCGCGGCGCCAGGGCTGGCAGGACGCGATCGCCGGCACCGAGGTGATCTACGACCAGGCCTCGGCGCCGTGGTCGACGGCGCCGCGCGAGTGGGTCGGCACGCCGCCGGCCGCGGGCGCGGGGCCGCCGGCTGCAGGCGCCGCCGCCCCGGCGCCGCCCCGGGCGCCCTGATCTCTACCCTGTGGGCATGTCCACCGGCGAGCTCAACGCGCCCTCACGGGTGCTGCTGGCGGCCCCGCGCGGCTATTGCGCGGGCGTCGATCGCGCCGTGCAGACGGTCGAGCACGCGCTCGAGCTGCACGGCGCGCCGGTCTACGTGCGCAAGGAGATCGTCCACAACAAGCACGTCGTCGCCGAGCTCAGCAAGCGCGGCGCGATCTTCGTCGAGGAGGAGACCGAGGTCCCGGAGGGCGCGCTGGTCGTCTTCAGCGCCCACGGCGTCGCCCCGTCGGTGCACGCGAACGCCGCCGAGCGCCGGCTGCGCACGATCGACGCGACCTGCCCGCTGGTGACCAAGGTTCACGTCGAGGCGCGCAAGTTCGCGAAGGCCGGCTACACGATCATCCTCGTCGGCCACGACGGCCACGAGGAGGTCGAGGGGACGACGGGCGAGGCGCCCGACTCGATCGTCCTCGTCGAGACCGCCGAGGACGTCGCGGCGCTCGAGGTCCCCGACCCCGACCGCGTCGCCTACATCACCCAGACGACGCTCTCGGTCGACGAGACCGCCGGGATCATCGCCGCGCTGCGCGAGAAGTTCCCGAACATCACCAGCCCCAAGGTCGCCGACATCTGCTACGCGACGACCAACCGCCAGCTCGCGGTCAAGCAGCTCGCCCGCGAGTGCGACCTGGTGCTGGTGATCGGCTCGAAGAACTCGTCGAACTCGAACCGGCTCGTCGACGTCACCCGCGAGCTCGGCACCGCCTCCTACCTGATCGACAAGGCGGCCGAGGTCGAGGAGCAGTGGCTCGAGGGCGTCGACTCGGTCGGCATCACCTCGGGGGCCAGCGCTCCCGAGGAGCTCGTCACCGAGCTCGTCGAGTTCTTCCGCGCCCGCGGCGCCGACGACGTCTCCGAGGTCCACGCGATCGACGAGGACGTGCGCTTCATGCTGCCGAAGCCGATCCGCGTCGATCTCGCCGCGGCGGGCTAGGGCCCAGCGCCGCGCCGGGCGGCGCTCAACCGCGGACCCCGGGCGGGAACGCCAGCGACCAGA
>CAZCFA010000037.1:0-27234 GCA_964497825.1 uncultured Conexibacter sp. | reverse complement strand
TCGCCGGCCGCCGACGCAGCTCGGCGGCGCGCTGCTCGACCCAGCCGCGAGCCTCGAGCCGGCGCAGCACGTCGGCGCCCGCCCCCGCCGCCGCCAGCTAGGCGCCGCTCAGCTCCGATCCGGCGGCGAGCCGCTCGAGCGCGGCGCGCTGGCGCCTGCCGAGCCGCGCCCGCCCGGCGAGGGCGTCGCGGCCGGCCTCGGTGATCGTGGCCCGGCGCTCGGTCCGGGCTTGCGGCGCCCGCGGCCGGGCGCCGCCCGCCGATCCCGGCGGCAGCACCAGCGCCAGCCCGCGCGCGGCGGTCGAGCAGTAGCGCTCGGCGACCCAGAGCCCGAGCCGGACGAGCTCAGCGGGCGTGCCCGCCTCGAGCGCCTCGATCGGCTCGGCGAGCCGCTCGGGCGGCAGCTCGCTGCGGTCGGCGAGCTCGACGACGACGCCGAGCATGCGGCGGTTGGCGAACGGCACGATCACGAGCGAGCCGATCGCGATGTCGCCCATCCGCTCCGGCAGCCGGTAGTCGTAGGGGCCGCGGAGCGCCCGCGTGCTCGTTATCGGCTCGATCCTGGCGATCGCCATCGCGCCGGCCACGGTACGGCCTCGGGCGGCGAGGCTCGGGCGGCGAGCGGCCGCGAAGCTCGTTACCGGGCGGCGCCCGCGGCGTATATGTTGCCGCCATGGCGTTGAACCTGGGGCCCGGCGAGCGGGTCGTCTTCGAGGGTCATCCGTCGTGGCGCGCGATCCTCGACTTCTACATCAAGGGGATCCTGGTCGTCGCCATCATCTTCGCGCTGCTGCTGTGGCTCGCCAGCACCGCGCTGGCGGTGCTCGTGCTCGTCGCCGGCGCCGCCCTGGTCGTCCTGATCGGGTTCATCCGCCGCGTCTCGACCGACTACATGATCACCACGCGCCGGCTCTACGTGAAGCACGGGATCATCTCGCGCGACGTTCAGGAGACGAGGATCGAGCGCGTCCAGGACGTCAACTACCGCCAGTCCTTCCTGCAGCGGATCCTCCAGATCGGCGACGTCGACTTCGACACCGCCGCCGAGGGCGCCGACGGCGACTTCGTCTTCGCCGGCGTCGCCCATCCCTCGCGGGTCACCGACCGCGTCCACCACGCGACCGAGCCCGCCGCGCTCAAGCACGCCGGGGACACGACCGCCTCGGGGCTCGGCGACTACCGCCAGGGCGCCTGAGCGCGGTCGCCGCCGCTACGCCGCCGCGGCGGCGCCGACGCCGGCCGCCTCGCGCAGGTCGTCGACGCGGTCGGTGCGCTCCCAGGTGAAGTCCTCCTCCTCGCGGCCGAAGTGGCCGTAGGCGGCGGTCCCCTGGTAGATCGGCCGGTGCAGGTCGAGGTAGCGGCGGAACGCGCCCGGCCGCAGGTCGAAGACCTCGCGCACGGCCGCGGTCAGCCGCGCGTCGGAGACCTCGCCGGTGCCGAACGTCTCGACCATGATCGAGACCGGATGCGAGACGCCGATCGCGTAGGCGACCTGGAGCTCGCAGCGGTCGGCGAGCCCGGCCGCGACGACGTTCTTGGCGACGTAGCGGGCGGCGTAGGCGGCCGAGCGGTCGACCTTCGAGGGGTCCTTGCCGCTGAACGCGCCGCCGCCATGGCGGGCGGCGCCGCCGTAGGTGTCGACGATGATCTTGCGGCCGGTGAGGCCGGCATCGCCGACCGGTCCGCCGATCACGAAGTTGCCGGTCGGGTTGATGAGCAGCGAGCGGCGCAGCGGCCCGGCGTCGTAGATGTCGGCGTACTCGGCATCGAGCACGGGCGTGATCACGTGCTCCCAGAGGGCGTCGGAGATCGCCTCGCGCCCGACCCCCTCACCGTGCTGGGTCGAGATCAGGATGCGGACGATCTCGGCCGGAGCGCCGTCGCGGTAGCGGACCGTGACCTGCGTCTTGCCGTCGGGCCGCAGGTAGTCGAGGGTGCCGTCCTTGCGGACGGCGCTGAGCCGCCGCGCCAGCGTGTGCGCGATCTGGATCGGCATCGGCATCAGCGTCCGCGTCTCGTTGCTCGCGTAGCCGAACATCATCCCCTGGTCGCCCGCGCCCTCGAGGTCGAGCTCGTCGCCGGCGCCCTCGCGGTGCTCGAGCGCGTCGTCGACGCCCTGGGCGATGTCGGGCGACTGCTCGTCGATCGCGCTGAGCACGGCGCAGCTGCGGCCGTCGAAGCCGAACTCGCCGTGGTTGTAGCCGATCCGCTCGATCGTCTCGCGGACGATCCGCGGGATGTCGACGTAGGCCTCGGTCGAGATCTCGCCGGTGACGACGACGAGGCCGGTGTTGGCGAGCGTCTCGCAGGCGACGCGCCCGACGGGATCCTCGGCCAGGACCGCGTCGAGGACGCCGTCGGAGATCTGGTCGCACATCTTGTCGGGGTGCCCCTCGGTCACCGACTCCGACGTGAACAGGTGCTCGTTGTCGGCGAGCTCGATCTCGGTCATCTCAGCGTGTCCCTCGTTTCGGCGTTCAAGATCCGGTCGGTTGCAGCGACGGATGCTAGTCGGCCCCGGGCGCGGCGGCGTCCGGCGGCGGGCCGATCGCGACGCTGACGTCGGTTCGCAGCTCGGCGCCGGAGTCGTCGACCGACAGCGCCGCGGCCTGCAGCGCCCGCAGGTCGGGCGCGAGCTCGACGTAGACGGGGTCCTCGGCGAGGCCGATCTGCTCGCCCAGCGACAGCAGGCCGCGGAGGTCGAGGTAGGCGAGCAGCGAGACATCGGCGGGCATCCTCGCGGTCACCGCGCGGTAGCCCTCGGAGTCGGCGAGGCCGTCGCCCCCGGCCCGCGCCTGGGCGATGCCGATCGGCTTCGTCGCGACCACGAGCCGGTCGTCGTAGGTCGCGTAGGTGAGCTCGACGTTGGCGCTGACGGTCAGCGACCGCGCCTCGACGCCGGCGATCTGAACCGGCTCGAACCGGGCCCGCCTCGGCGCCAGCGCGGCGGCCAGCGGCCGCCGCAGCCGGGCCAGCTCCCCCGCGGCCGCGGCATCGACCCCGTCGGCGATCAGGCTCACGTAGGGCACGCCGGCGGGAGCGAGCACGCCCGGCGTCGGGGCGGTTCGCTGCGCCGCGACCGGCTCGATCGAGAGCGCCGCCTCGCCGCCGAGCAACGGCGGCAGGTCGTCCCCGCCCGCGGCGCCGAGATCGCCGGCGGCGCGTTCGAGCGGCGCGGTCAGCGCCGGCGCCCGCCGGCGCGCGAGCGCGAGCAGCGATTCGAGCCCGGCGCCGGCGTCACCGAGGCCGAGGTAGGCGAGCGCGTCGGGACCGACGTCGGCGTCGAGCGCGGGAGCGAACCGCGGCAGCGCCGCGAGCAGCGACGGATGCTCCCCGGCGAGGTCCGGGTCCTGGGCGCTGCGGATCGTCAGCGACGCGAGCCCGCCGTCGAAGCTGAGCGCCGCGGTGACGGCGTCGCTGCCGCGGGCGTTGATCAACGCGTCCAGCGGCGCGAGGTCATGGTCGCGCGCGAGCAGGGCACGGGCGCCGTCGCCCGACAGGTAGCCGTAGGCGAAGCGGTCGGTGGGCAGATCGTCGATTCCCGCGGCCGCCGCGGCGCTGCTGAGGTTGCCGTCGTCGCCGCCCTCGATCATCGCCTTGACGCCGGCCTCGTCGCCGATCAGCAGGAAGCCGTCGACGAGCGCCGCCGCGGTGCCGCGGCCGCCGAGCGCGACGGAGAGCCCGCCGAGCCGTTCCGTCCGCGCCGGGCCGATGATCCGATCGGCGAACCGCCGCGCCGCGGCGGGATCGTCGGCCTCGATCATCGTCACGGTCGCCGCCGTGGGCAGCGACGGCAACACGGCCAGCGCGAGCTCGTCGCCGGCCCAGGGAGCGACCTCGGTGCCGAAGTCGACCCGCTCGCCGGCGACGGCGGAGACCGATCCAAGCAGCAGGCCCGAGAGCAGCGGCAGCCGCTCCGCATAGGCGGAGGCGGCCGCGAGCTCGGGACCGCCGGCGTCGACGTGCGCGTAGGCGATCGCGTCGGCTGGGACCAGCGCGATCGCGTCGTCCTCGACCGCGCAGGAGCCGCCGCCGGGGGCGCCGCAGGGAGCGGCGGGGATCAGGACCCAGGCGACGATCGCCGCCAGCGCGGCGACGATCGCCAGCGCCGCGATCCGCTGCCGGGCGATCGTCGGCAGCCCGTGCCAGCGTCGCTCGACCGCGGCGCCGGCGTCCGCCGCCCGCGATCGCAGCTCACGCAGCCTCGCGATCGCCGCCTCGCGGCGGCCGGCGCCGAGCTCGCCGATCGTCAGCTGGGCGTCGGTCGGCCGCTCCGGCGGCGCGGCCGCGGCGTCCGCCCCGGGAGCCGGCGGGGTCCGCGCGGGTCCGGCCGGCTCGGCGCCGCGCCGCAACCGGCGCAGCGTCGCATCGAGTCGCCTCCGCCGCGCCACCCGGCCTTTATAGCCGTGATCGCTGCGCCGTCCCACCGGTAGGGCGTACCGCTAGCGGCGATCGCGCCGCCGCGGAACGAAGTCGATGATCAGCGGCACGCCGTCGAGCCCGAGCCCCTCGCGCAGGCTGTTCTCGAGGTAGAAGGACCAGTCGCGCGAGATCAGCTGCCGGTCGTTGACCTGGATCGCGATCCGCGGCGGCGCCTCGCCGACCTGGGCGGCGTAGTAGAGGCGCAGGCGCCGGCCGCGCTTCGAGGGCGGCGGCAGCCGCGCGACCGCGTCGCCGAGCAGCCGGTTCAGCTCCGGGGTGCGAACACGGCCGGCGCGGCGCTCGTAGAGCTCGACCGCCTTCGGCAGCACCTTTTGCAGGTTGCGGCCACGCTGCGCCGAGAGCGTGATCACCGGCGGCCGCAGCCGCAGCCGGCGCTCGATCCGCGCCCTCGCGTCATCGAGGTCGAGCTCGACGATGTCCCACTTGTTGAGCGCGACGAGCGTCGCGCAGCCGGCCGCCATCGCCAGCTCGCCGATCCGCAGGTCCTCGGCGGTGACCCCCTCGGAGGCATCGCAGACGAGGATCGCGACGTCGGCGCGCTCGGCGGCGCGCTCGGCCCGCAGCTGCGCGTAGTAGTCGACCGATCCCGCGACCTTCGCGCGGCGGCGGATCCCGGCCGTGTCGATCAGCAGCAGCTCGCGGCCGTCGTGCTCGAGGCGGGTGTCGATCGCGTCGCGGGTGGTGCCGGCGACGGCGCTGACGATCGTCCGCTCCGATCCGAGCAGCGCGTTCAGCAGCGACGACTTGCCGACGTTGGGGCGGCCGAGGATCGCGATCCGCGGCAGCTCGGCGCCAGCTTCGTCCTCGCCGCGCCCGACCTCGAGCGCCGTGATCCGATCGAGCAGGTCGCCGGTTCCGAGCCCGTGCGTCGCCGAGACGGCGATCGGCTCGCCGAGGCCGAGCGCGTGGAGCTCGGCCCCGAGGTGGACGTCGCCGGGGTCGTCGACCTTGTTGGCGACGACGATCACCGGCCGCGAGGCCGCGCGCAGCATCGACGCGACCTCGGCGTCGCCGGGGCCGAGCCCGGCGCGGGCGTCGACGACGTGCAGGATCGCGTCGGCGTCGGCGATCGCCTCGCGCGCCTGCTGCTGCACAGCGCGCGCGAGCGAGTCCGCGGCCGCCAGGTCGACGCCGCCGGTGTCGATCAGCGTGATCGCCGTCCCGTTCCACTCGGTGGCGATCTCCTTGCGGTCGCGGGTCACGCCGGGCTCGGCGTGGGTGACCGCCTCACGACCGCCGGCGAGGCGGTTGACGAGCGTGCTCTTGCCCGCGTTCGGGTAGCCGACGACCGCGACCTTCACGCCAGGCCCCGCTCGGCCGCGATCGCGGCGATCCGATCGACCACGGCATCGAGGCCGAGGCCGGTCGTGTCGATCTCGACCGCGTCGGCCGCGACGGACAGGGCGCCGTGCTCGCGCCCGCTGTCGCGGGCGTCGCGGGCGCGCTGGGCGGCGAGCACCGTCGCCGCCGGCTCGCCGCTCTCGGCGGCGCGGCGCCGCGCGCGCTCCTCCGGCGACGCGGTCAAGAAGACCTTCAGCGGCGCCGCCGGGAAGACGACGGTGCCGATGTCGCGGCCCTCGGCGATCCAGGCGCCGTCGGCGATCAGCTCGCGCTGGCGGCGGACCATCGCCGCGCGGACATCGCGGTGCACGGCGACGCGCGAGGCCGCGGCGGTCACCTCGGCGGCGCGGATCGCGGCGCTGACGTCCTCGTGGCCGACCTCGATCCGGCCGTCCTCGAAGCCGATCTCGAGCCCCTCGGCGAGCGGCACGACCTCCTCAGCCGCATCCGGGTCGGCGCCGGACCTCAATGCCAGCAGGGCGACGCTGCGGTACATCGCGCCCGAGTCGAGATAGGTGGCCCCGAGGCGCTCGGCGAGCGCCCGGGCGACCGTTGACTTGCCGGCCCCGGCGGGACCGTCGATGGCGATGACCATGGCCGCGGCAGCGTAGGGCAGGCCAGCGCCGCCGGCGGACGCCGGAGCCGCGAGCCGGGGCGGTTCGGATCGGCCGCACACCGCGCCGCGGGGCGCGTTTGCCACGCGATCGGTGGTCAACTCGCCCCGCGCGGCACCCGTTGGCGGGCGGCACGGCTGCCGGTGGCGGGATTGGCGACGGCCGGCGGACGCCTCCCCCGCGCCGCGGGGCGCGTTTGCCACGCGATCGGTGGTCAACTCGCCCCGCGCGGCACCCGTTGGCGGGCGGCACGGCTGCCGGTGGCGGGATTGGCGACGGCCGGCGGACGCCTCCCCCGCGCCGCGGGGCGCGTTTGCCACGCGATCGGTGGTCAACTCGCCCCGCGTGCAGCTTCGGGCCCGGCGCGGCCGCGCGGCGGAGACGGCCGGCGGAGGCGGCGGACGCGAGCGGCACGGGCCGGCGGAGGCGGCGGGCGCGAACGGCGGAGGCGGCGGGCGCGAACGGCGGAGGCGGCGGGCGCGAACGGCGGGGGCGGCGGGCCGGCGGGCGGCGTCAGCCGAGCAGCGAGCGCAGGTCGGGCTCGAAGCCGGGGTAGCTGACCGCCGCCGCGTCGAAGCCCTCGACCTCCACCCCGCGCTCGGAGGCGAGGCCGGCGACCGCGCCGAGCATCGCCAGGCGGTGGTCGCCGCACGCGTCGACGACGCCGCCGCGCACGCCGCCGGTACCGCCGACGACGAACCCGTCCGGCCGCGCCTCGGCCTCGGCACCGATCGCGCGCAGCGCCGCGACGACGCCGGCGATCCGGTCCGACTCCTTGTGCCGCAGCTCCTCCGCCCCGCTGACCACGGTCTCGCCCTCGGCGAAGCAGCCGAGCAGCCCGACCAGCGGCAGCTCGTCGATCGCCAGCGCCACCTCCGCCGGCTGCACCCGCGTCGCCCGCAGCGAGCTCGCGCGGGCGCGGATCGAGCCGACCGGCTCGCCCGCCTCCCAGCGGTCCTCGGCGACCTCGACGATCGCCCCCATCCGGTTGAGGATGCCGAGCAGGCCGGCCCGGGTCGGGTTCAAGCCGACGCCGCGGGCGGTGACGTCGCTGCTCGGGACGAGCAGCGCCGCGACGAGCGGGAACGCCGCCGAGGACGGATCGCCGGGCACACTGAGATCGGGCAGCGAGAACTCCTCGACGGGCTCGACCGTGATCGTCCGCCGAACCGGCGCGGTCGGCAGTCCGCGCTCGCGCTCGGCGCTGACCCGGACCCCGGCGGCGCGCAGCATCCGCTCGGTGTGATCGCGCGTCTCGGCCGGCTCGAGCACCGAGGTCGGCCCGCCGCCGGCGAGCGCGCCCGCCAGGAGCAGGCACGACTTGACCTGGGCCGAGGCGATCGTGAGCCGGTGCTCGGCCGCCTGCAGCGGCATCCCGCGGATGATCAGCGGCGCGCAGCCCTCGCCCGAGGCGACGATGCTGGCGCCCATCCGCGCCAGCGGCCGCACCACCCGCGCCATCGGGCGCCGGCGGATCGACTCGTCGCCGTCGAGCGTGAACCGGCGTCCCTCCTGGCCCGCGAGCAGGCCGGCGACGAGCCGGATCAGGGTGCCGGCGTTGCCGGCGTCGATCGGGCCGCGCGGCTCGGCCGCGCCGCGCAGACCGAAGCCGCTGATCTCGACGTCGAGCCCGCCCGCCGCGCCCACCGCGGCCTCGACCCGGGCGCCGAGCCGCTCGACGGCGGCGAGCGTGCTGCGGGTGTCGGCCGCGTCGAGGTAGCGACCGATGCGAACGCTGCCCGAGCCGAAGCCGGCGAGCAGCGCCGCCCGGTGCGAGATCGACTTGTCGGGCGGCGCGACCAGCTCACCCCGCAGCGGCCCGGCCGGCTCGAAGCGGACGGCGCTCACGGGCCGCTCGCGGGAACGGTGCTGACCGTGTGCCCGAGCGCGGCGACGATCGCGACCGCGCGCTCGGCCGCAGCGGCGCCGTCGATCCAGAGCGAGATCGCCCCGCTGCGCCGGTCGGCGGCCGGGAACAGCGACATGTCCTCGATGTTGACCCCGGCGCGGCCGAGTGCCAGCGCGATCTCGGCGACGGTGCCGGGCTTGTTCTCGACCGCCACCAGCAGCTCGGTCAGCTCGCCGCCGCCGACGTGCTCGGTCAGCAGCCGCCGGCGCTCGCCGCCGGCGTCGGCCTGCCAGCCGGCGAGCGCCGCGACCTCGCCGGAGCGGATCAGCTCGGCGGCCGCGCGCAGCGCGGCGACGGCGGCGTCGATCTCGGTCGCGAGCGCCTCGGCGTTGGTCGCGTAGATGCCGGCCCAGATCGCCGGGTTGGCGCCGGCGACGCGGACGGCGTCACGGAAGCTGCGACCGACCTCGGCGCGGCGGTCGCCGTCGCCGAGCGAGTCGCCCGCGACCGAGACGAGGACGTTCGCGAGCACGTGCGGCAGGTGGCTGATCGTCGCCATCTCGCGGTCGTGGCTGGAGGCGTCGATCGCCAGCGGCCGGGCACCGAGGTCGGCGATCAGCCGCCGCAGGCGCTCGAACAGGACGCCCTCCGACCGCGGCCCCGGCGTCAGGTACCAGCGGGCGCCGTCGAAGAGGTCCTCGCGCGAGCCCTCGACGCCGGCGGTCTCGGCCCCGGCCAGCGGATGGCCGCCGATGAACCGCTGCTCGCCGGCGCCGCCGACCACGCCGTCGAGCAGCGCCTGCTTGGTCGAGCCGACGTCGGTCACGACCGTGCCCGCCGCGCTCGCCGCGAGCGCCGTCGCGACGAGCTCGCCGAGCGCCGTCACCGGCGCCGCGCAGAAGACGACGTCGGCGCCCGCGACCGCGGCCGGCGCCGAGTCCGCCGCGCGATCGAGGGCGCCGCGCTCGAGCGCCCGCTCGAGCGTCTCCGGCCGCGGGTCGAACCCCGCCACCTCGGCGCCGAGCCGGCGCCGGGCGGCAAGCCCGATCGAGCCGCCGATCAGCCCGACGCCGAGCAGGGCGATCCGCACCGGGCCTCCATCAGCTAGGCGAGTGCCCCCGCCGCCCCGGCGGCGACCGCGGCCGCCGCGCGGACGCGCTCGGCGTAGCCGTCGAACGCCTCCGCCGGGATCGCCTGCGGGCCGTCGCAGACCGCGTTCTCGGGAGCGTCGTGCACCTCGACGATGATCCCGTCGGCACCGGCGGCAGCCGCCGCGAGCGACATCGGCTCGACCCAGTCGCGGCGGCCGGGGGCATGGCTCGGGTCGACGATCACCGGCAGGTGGCTCAGCTCCCGCAGCGCCGGGATCGCGAGCAGGTCGAGCGTGAACCGGTAGGCGGTCTCGTGCGTGCGGATGCCGCGCTCGCACAGCAGCACCCGCTCGTTGCCCTCCTTGAGCACGTACTCGGCCGCCATCAGCAGCTCCTCGAGCGTCGCCGAGAGGCCGCGCTTGAGCAGGACCGCGCGGTCGGTGCGGCCGATCTCGGTCAGCAGCGGGTAGTTCTGCATGTTGCGGGCGCCGACCTGGATCACGTCGGCGACCTCGGCGACGTCCTCGACGTCGCGGGCGTCGAGCAGCTCGGTCACGATCGGCAGCCCGGTCAGCTCGTTCGCCTCCTGCAGCACCCGCAGGCCCTCCTGGCCGAGGCCCTGGAACGAGTACGGCGAGGTGCGCGGCTTGTAGGCGCCGCCGCGCAGCATCGAGGCGCCGGCGGCGGCGACCGACTCCGCCACGGCGAGGGTGCTCGCGCGGCTCTCGACCGTGCACGGCCCGGCGATCAGGGTCAGCCCCCCGTCGCCGACCAGCCGCCCGCCGATCTCGAACTGCGAGCGCTCGCCGGCGCGGAACTGCGAGGAGGCGAGCTTGTAGGGCTTGAGGATGGGGACGAGGTGATCGACCCCCGGCGCGCCGTCGAGGCCGAGCGAGCGGACGCGCTCGCGCTCGCCGATCGCGCCGATCACGGTCAGGCAGCGGCCGCGCGAGAGGTGCGCCGAGCAGCCCGCCGCCTCGACCCGCTCGGCGACGGCGGCGATCTCCGCCTCGGTCGCCTCGGGCTTCATCACGATCATCATGGTTGTGGGTGCCTTTCTACTGGTCTGGTTCGCGAGATCGGGTGGACCCGGTCAGGGGCCCGCTGGCGGCGTCCGGGGTACTCAGTCCTGAGCGAGCACGGGCGCAAGCCCGGCCGGACGCCTAGCTAAATCGCGGATACCAGAGCCAGCCACGCCGACGGGCGCCCGCGGCGGAAGCCGGGGCGGGCACGATCGAGGTCGGCGTGCCGCTCACGGGCGGGTTTCTAGCACGCGGCGGCGACGGGCGTCAACCGCGATCCGCTCAGAGCAGCTCGCGCAGCGCGGCGAGGAAGCGCAGGTTCTCGGCCGCGGTCCCGTAGCTGACGCGGATGTGGCCGGGCCCGCCGAGCGGGGTGCCGGCGCGGACGATCACGCCGGCGCGGCCGAGCCCGGCGACGATCGCCTCCTCGTCGCGGTCGGGCCCGAGGTCGATCCAGGAGAAGTTCGTCTGCGTCTCGGCCGTCGTCAGGCCGAGCGCCCGCAGCTCCTCCTCGACCTCGACGCGCTCGATGATCGTCCGCTCGACCCGGTCGAGGACGTCGTCGCCGTGCCGGATCGCCTCCGCCCCGGCCGCCTGCGCCAGCAGGTTGACGCCGAACGGCTGGCGGACCGCGTCGACGGCGGCCCGGAAGCGGGCCGAGCCGAGCGCGTAGCCGCAGCGCAGCCCCGCGAGCCCGTAGACCTTGCTGAAGGTGCGCAGCAGGACCAGGTTCGGGAACCGCGGCAGCAGGTCGACGCTGGCGTCGGGGTCGTCGAGCGTCTGCATCTCGATGTAGGCCTCGTCGAGGATCACCGTGACGTGGTCGGGGACGCGCTCGCAGAACGCCTCGATCGCCGCCAGCGGCAGGGCGGTGCCGGTCGGGTTGTTGGGGTTGCAGACGATCACGAGCTGGGTCGCGACGGTGATCTCGGTCGCGATCGCATCGAGGTCGTGCTCGTAGCGGTCGTTGAGCGGGACGCGGATCTCGCGCGCCCCCGAGAGCGGCGCCAGCTGCGGGTAGATCGAGAACGAGGGCCAGGCGTAGACGATCTCGGCGCCGGGCTCGCAGAGCGCCAGCGCCGCCGCCAGCAGGATCTCGCAGGAGCCGTTGGAGACCGCGACCCCGGCCGGGTCGACGTCGAAGCGGTCGGCGAGCCGGCTGCGCAGCAGCGCCGCGTACTGGTCCGGGTAGCGGTTCGCCCCCGCGGCGGCCCTGGCGATCGCCTCGAGCACCGCCGGGTGCGGGCCCCACGGCGACTCGTTCGAGGCGAGCTTGATCACGTCGGAGGCCTCGAAGCTGCGGCGGGCGCGCTCGAGGTCCATGCCGCCCTCGTAGTGGGGCAGCGCCTCGACCCGCTTCGAGAAGCGCACGGTCATTGCGCCGAGGCGAGGTCGGAGCGCAGCGCCGCGGCGGCGCCGAGATAGGTGTGCGCGGGCCGGTGGCCGGCGGGCGCGTAGTAGTGCAGCATCGCCCTGATCACCCGCGGCATCGCCCCCGGCACGTCGATCTCGCGGGTGCAGAGCAGCGGCACGTCGCTGAGCCCGAGCGCCCGCGCCGCGACCGCCGGGAACTCGGCGTCGAGGTCGTCGGTGCAGGTCAGAAGGCAGGAGATCATCCGCTCGGGCTCGAGCGCGTTGCGGGCGATCATCTCGCGCAGCAGCGAGTCCGTCGCGTCGAGGATCGACCGGCGCTCGTTGCGCTCGGCCTGGACGGCGCCGCGCAGCGCGAACACGCGCTCGCCGGCGCTCACCCGCTGTCCTTCCCGCGCTGCGGCATCGGCCCGCCATCCTTCCAGAGCCGCCGCACCTCCGAACGGCTGAGCCGCCGCGAGCCGCCGACCGGCAGCTCGCCGAGCTCGAGCGAGGCGAACCGGACCCGGCGCAGCGCGACGACCTCGTTGCCGACCTTGCGCAGCATCCGCCGGATCTGGCGGTTACGGCCCTCGCGGATCGTGATCTCGATCTCGGCTCGGTCGAGGTGGCGGACCTCGGCCGGGGCGGTCGGCCCGTCGTCGAGCTTCACACCCTCGGCGAGCCGCCGCCGGTCGCGATCGGAGAGCGGGCTGCGCAGCCGCACCCGGTAGGTCTTCGGCACCTCGTAGCGGGGGTGGGTGAGCCGGTTGGCGAGCTCGCCGTCGTTGGTCAGCAGGATCAGGCCGGTGGAGTCGGCGTCGAGCCGGCCGACCGGATAGAGCCGCCGCTCGGAGTCGACGAGGTCGGTGACGGCGCGGCGGCGGCCGGGCTCGCGCGCCGTCGAGGTCACGTCCAGCGGCTTGTTCAGCGCCCAGACCTCGTGCGGCTCGGGCAGCACCTCGGCGCCGTCGACGGTGACGCCGCTGCGCGCGTCGACGTCGCGGGCGGGGTCGGTGACGCGCTCGCCGCCGACGGTGACGGCGCCGGCGGCGATCAGCCGCTCGGCGCCGCGGCGCGAGGCGACGCCGCAATGGGCGAGGTACTTGGCGAGCCGCATCGCGGGGGAAGCTACCCGCGATCCGGTGGAGCGGATATTGCGGCTCATACGAGGCAAATCCGCGCCACCCGGGCGCCGGGGCGCTCAGAGCTCGTGCCCGGCGTCACGCAGTGCCACGATCGCGCGGCCGAGCTGCGCGCTCGGCACCAGCACGTAGTCGGTGTCGAAGCTGGAGACCGCGAAGATCGGAACCCCCGCCGCCGCCAGCGGCTCGAGGATCGCCGCCAGCACCCCGGTCAGCGTCAGCTCGAGCGTGCCGGCGACCCGCAGCGCCCGCCAGCCGCGGTCGGCACGGGCTTCGGCGGGGACGGCGTCCGCTTCGCAAACGACCGCGAGCTCCGCTCCGGTCCTGACCGTCGCGACGAGCTCGCCGCGGGCCCAGGACGGGATCGCTGCGCCGGGATCCAGCCGGCAGATCGCCAGCTCGGCGTCGAGCGGCTCGAGGCGCATCGCAGGGACGCTACCGGCGGGGTGGTGGTGCGGATGCTGCGGCGCACGCGAGCGAGATCAGCGCCGCCGCGCCGGCGCCGACCGCGCGCTCAGCCCGCGGCGCGCTGCTCGCCGGCCTCGAGCAGGCGCTCGCGCAGCTCGGCCGCGTCCTCGGGCGTCGGGTCGAACTTCGCCGGATCGGGCAGGTCGTCGAGGCCGGTGAGCCCGAACAGGCGCTCGAACAGCTCGGTCGTGCGGTAGATGACGGCCCCGAAGCGCGACCGTCCCGACTCCTCGATCAGGCCGCGCTCGGCCAGCGTCGCCACCGCCGACTCCGAGCTGACGCCGCGGATCCGCGCGATCTCCGGCCGCGAGACCGGCTGCAGGTAGGCGACGATCGCCAGCGTCTCGGCCTGCGCCGGCGTCAGCGGCGGCGTCTTCGGCCGCGCCAGCAGACGCCGGGCCGGCAGCTCCGCCGCCGGGTCGGTCGCGAGCGCCCAGCCGCCGCCGAGCTCGCGCAGGACGATCCCGCGGCGGCCCGGCGCCAGCTCCTCGGCGAGCAGGTCGAGCGCGTTTCGGACCTGGACCTCGCTCGCCTCGCAGGCCTCGACGAGGTCGCCGACCGGCACCGGATCGGGGGACAGGAACAGCAGCGCCTCGACGACCCGCGCCAGCGCCGCCGCCGAGCCGTCCGCGGTCAAGCCGGGACCTCGCCGCGCGCCGGCGCCGGCGCGATCTCGATCGCCCCGAAGTTCCGCTCCTGGGTCCACGTCGCCTCTCCCTTCTTGTACATCTCGAGCAGGGCGAAGATCGTCACCGCCTGGGTCAGCCGGTCCTCGCCGCCGAACGCCTCGTCGAAGTCGACGCGGCCGCGACCGAGCAGCGCCCGCAGCACCTGCAGGCGGCGGTCGAGCGAGACGGTCGGGCGGATGTGGCTCGTGTCGGGCCGCGGCGGCGCGCTGAGCAGGTCGCCGAGCGCGACCCCGAGCCGGTCGGGGTCGTAGGCCTGGCGCGACGCCTCGAGCGAGACCCGGCGCAGCTCGGCGGGCAGCGGCGCCGAGCGGTACAGGTAGGGCCGCTCGGATTCGAACCGGCGGCTCAGCTCGGCGCCCGCGTCGCGGTAGCGGCGGTACTCGAGCATCCGCGCCAGCAGCTCGTCGGCGGCCTCGTCGGGGCCGAGGTCGAGCTCGGCCTCCTCCGGCGCCGGCAGCATCAGCCGCGACTTCAGCTCGAGCAGCGCCGCGATCAGGACGAGGAACTCGGTCGCCGCCTCGAGCTCGAGCTCGCCGCTTTGCTCGAGCCGGTCGACGTAGGCGACGACGACGGCGCCGAGCTCGACCTCGAGCAGGCTGATCTCCTCGCGCAGGACGATCGCGAGCAGCAGGTCGAAGGGCCCGGTGAAGACGTCGAGGTCGAGGTCGAGGTCGGCGCTGCGCACTGAAGGGAAGGGTAGGAGCCGCGACGGTCGGCGCCGCGGCCGGCCTATCTCGGCGCGCCGACGCCCATCGCCTCGCGGACGTCGGCGAGCAGCGGCGCGCAGATCTCGCGCGCGGCCTCGGCGCCCTGCGCCAGCGCCCGCTCGAGCGCCGCCGCGTCGCCGCGCAGCTCCGCGTAGCGCTCGCGCACCGGCGCCAGGCACTCGGCGACGGCATCGCCGACCGCGGCCTTGAACTCGCCGTAGCCGCGGCCCTCGAACTCGGCCTCGATCGACTCGGGGCTGCGGTCGCCGACGACGGCGAGGACGTCGATCAGGTTGGTGACCCCCTCCTTGCCCCTGCCGCGGCGGATCTCGCGTCCGGAGTCGGTGACGGCGCTGCGGAGCTTCTTGCGGATCGCGTCGGGGTCGTCGAGGACGTAGACGGTGCCCGACTCCGAGCCGCCGGTAGTCGACATCTTCACGAACGGGTCCTGGAGGTCCATGATCCGGGCGCCGACCGCGGGGATCCGGCCCTCGGGCACGACGAGCGTGTCGCCGAAGCGCTCGTTGAAGCGCCGGGCGACCTCGCGCATCAGCTCGACGTGCTGGCGCTGGTCGTCGCCGACGGGAACGTCGGTGGCCCGGTAGGCGAGCACGTCGGCGGCCATCAGGATCGGATAGTTGAAGACCCCGGCCGAGAGGAAGGCGCCCTGCCGCGACTCGATCTGCTCGCGCTTGGACTTCCACTGGTGCATGCGGTTGAGGTCGCCCCAGGCGGTGACCGCGTTGAGCAGCCAGGAGAGCTCGCTCTGCTCGCGCACGTCGCCCTGGCGGAACAGCACGCAACGCCCGGGGTCGAGCCCGGCGGCGAGCAGGATCGCGACCGTGTCGTGAACGCGCTCGCGCAGCTCGGCCGGGTCGTAGTCGACGGTGATCGCGTGCAGGTCGACGATGCAGAAGATCGCCGCGCCGGGGGTCGCGGCGGCGTCCTGGGCGGCGACGTACTGGCGGATCGCGCCGATGTAGTTGCCGAGGTGCTTGCGCCCGGTCGGCTGGATGCCGCTGAAGATCCGCTGCGTCGCGCTCACGGGCGGGGAATCTACCCGCCGCCCGGGCCCGCTCGGCGCGACGGCGCCGCTGCGGGGCGCCGATCACGGCTCGGGCGGATCGCGAAGCTGGTGCGCGGGCGTGAAGAAGTTCCGGTAGGCCAGCGTCGTCGCGGTCAGCGCCGCGATCGCGGCGGCGCCGAGCAGGACCCAGAGCAGGATCAGCTGCAGGCGGACGGCGTCGACCGGCGCGGCGCCGGCGATCAGCATCCCGACCATCGTCCCGGGGAAGAAGATCAGCCCGGTCGTCTTCGTCGAGTCGACCAGGGCGATCGTCCCCGAGCGCAGCGACCGGCGCAGGTGCGGGAGCGCCGCCTGCCGGGAGTCGGCGCCGAGCGCCAGCGTCGCCTCGATCTCGGCGGCGCCGGAGCGGAGCTCGTCGCCGAGCCGGTTCAGCGCCGTCGCCGATGCGGTCATCGAGTTGCCGATCACCATGCCGCCGACGGGGACCAGGTAGCGCGCCTGCGGATCGAAGATGCCGAGGGCGACGACGAGCCCGAGCGTCGTCGCGGCGGCGATCGTGAGCGCGATCAGCAGCGGCAGCGTCGCGCCGGGCACGGCCCGGGCACGCGTGCGCGCGGTCAGCGTCCCGAGGCCGACCGAGACGGCCAGCAGCAGGAAGACCCAGACGAGGCTGCCGTCGTCGAAGATCAGCTGGATCACGTAGCCGATCGCGGTCAGCTGGATGAACGAGCGGATCACCGCGACCGCGATCTCGGACTCGAGGCCCGCTCCGCGCCAGCGCGAGATCGCGACCGCGACCGCGACCAGGATCAGCGCCGCGGCGACCTGGCCGAGGCTGATCTCGATGCCGCTCACCGGACGCGCCCCGCCTCGATCTCGAGCTCGGCGCGCGCCAGCCGCGCGGCCTGCTCGCGATCGTGGGTGACGAGGACGATCGAGACGTCGTGCTCGTCGACCAGGCGCGCGATCGTTCGCTCGACCGCGTCGCGGGCGGCGCCGTCGAGCGCCGAGGTCGGCTCGTCGAGCAGCAGCACCCGCGGCCGCTGCACCAGCGCGCGGGCGAGCATCGCCCGCTGCTGCTCGCCGACCGAGAGCGTGGCGACGTCGCGGCCGCCGTAGCCGCGGTCGAGGCCGGCACGAGCGAGCGCGGCGCCGACGTCCGGCTCCCGCCCGGCGAGCCCGGCGGCGAACCCGATGTTGGCGGCGACCGTTCCCGGCAGCAGCGCCGGCAGCTGCGGAACCAGGGCCACCTCGCGCCGCAGCAGCAGCGGATCGAGGCCGGCGACGTCGCGGCCGCCGTAGCGAACGATCCCCGAATCGGGGTCGGCGAGGCGGTTCAGCAGCCGCAGCACGGTCGACTTCCCCGAGCCCGAGGGACCGACCAGGGCGCAGGCGCCGGCCGGGATCGAGGCGCTCAGCCCGTCGAGCACGGTCCTTCCCGCCCGGGCGAGGCGCACGTCTTCGAGCTCGAACAGCACGGCGGGATTATCAGCCCGCGGCTGACCCGAATGAGATCTCGCGCGCAAGATCGCACCCCGGCCGGAGCGTGGCGATGAGGACTCCCGGGTAACCTCGCGAACATCCCCTCGGACCGACCCATGGCGCGCGCGATCTGGACAGGCTCGATCTCCTTCGGACTGCTGAACGTCCCGGTGCGCCTCTACTCGGCGGTCTCGAGCCGATCGGTCCGGTTCCGCGAGCTGCGCGAGAAGGACGGCTCCCGGGTCCGCCACAAGCGGGTCGCCGAGCGCGACGGCGAGGAGGTCGCCTACGAGGAGATCGTCAAGGGCTACGAGATCGGCCCCGACCAGTACGTCGTGATGACCCGCGGCGAGCTCGACGCGCTCGACCCGAAGAAGACGAAGACGATCGAGATCGAGGACTTCGTCGACCTCGACCAGATCGACCCGATCTACTTCAACCAGCCCTACTACGTCGGCCCCGCCGAGGGCGCCGAGCGCGCCTACGCGCTGTTGACCCGGGCGATGGCCGAGCAGCGCAAGGTCGCGATCGCCCGCTTCGTGATGCGCAACAAGGAGAGCCTGGCGGCGATCCGCGCCGCCGGCGACGGCGATCTGCTGACGCTGGCGACGATGCGGTTCGCCGACGAGGTCGTGCCCGCCTCCGACCTCGAGGGGCTGCTCGGCGAGGCCGAGGACCAGGCCGAGCCGCGCAAGAAGGAGATCGAGATGGCGAAGGCGCTGATCGACTCGCTCGCCACCGACTTCGACCCCGGCTCCTACCGCGACGAGTACCGCGAGGAGCTGATGGCGCTGATCGAGCGCAAGGCCGAGGGCAAGGCGATCGTCGACGTCGAGTCGGAGGCGCCGCAGCCGACGCGGGCGCCCGACCTGATGGCGGCGCTCGAGCAGTCGCTGGCGGCGATCAAGGGCGAGGAGCTCGGCGGCGGCGCGGCGAAGCCGGCGGCGAAGAAGAAGCGCGCATCCCGTTCGACCGCGAAGCCGAAGGCGAAGAGCAAGTCGAAGGCCAAGTCCGCGAAGTAGAGGTCGGCGGCCGGCGGCTGTCGCTGACCAACCTCGACAAGGTCCTCTACCCGGAGACCGGGTTCAGCAAGGGCGAGGTGATCGACTACTACGCGCGGATCGCGCCGGTGCTGCTGCCGCACCTGCGCGACCGGGCGCTGACCGTGATCCGCTTTCCCGACGGCGTCGGCGGCAAGCACTTCTTCGAGAAGAACTGCCCCGCGCACCGTCCCGGCTGGGTGCGGACCGCTGCGATCGACTCGGGACAGCGCTCCGGCACGATCGACTACTGCGTAGCCGACTCGCTGCCGACGCTGGTCTGGCTCGCCCAGCTCGCGGCGCTCGAGCTGCACCCCTCGCTTTCGCTGGTCGGCGCGGCCGACCGGCCGACCGTCCTGGCCTTCGACCTCGACCCGGGCGCGCCGGCGACGATCGTCGAGTGCTGCCGGGTGGCGCTGCTGCTGCGCCAGCTGTTCGAGCGCTTCGGCGTCCAGTGCTTCCCGAAGAGCTCGGGCTCGAAGGGGATGCAGGTCTACGTGCCGCTCAACGGCGAGCTCACTTACGCGACGACGAAGCCGTACGCGCGCGCCGTCGCCACGGCGCTGGAGGCGGCCGAGCCCGACCTCATCGTCGCGCGGATGACGAAGCGCCTGCGCGCCGGCCGGGTGTTCATCGACTGGAGCCAGAACAGCCGCTCGAAGACGACCGTCGCCGCCTATTCGCTGCGGGCCCGCGAGGCGCCGACCGTCTCGACGCCGCTGCGCTGGGAGGAGGTGAGCGAGGCGCTCGAGGCGGGCGATCCGGACCTGCTGCGGTTCGAGGCGAGCGAGGTGCTCGCCCGGATCGACGAGCACGGCGACCTGTTCGCGCCGGTGCTCGAGCTCGAGCAGGAGCTGCCCGACGCCGCCGACGTCGGCTGATCGGCGCCGCCCATGGGGCCGGCGAGGCATCGGGCCGGCGGCGCCCCGGCTCCGGGTCGCGGCCGGCGCCGTCAGCCGAGCGGCTGGCGGACGACCGGATTACGCGTTGCGGCAACCTCGTCGAGGCGGCGGACCGGGGTCGTGTAGGGCGCCTGACGGGTGATCTCGGGGTCGTCCTCGGCCTCGGCCAGGATCGACTCGAAGGCGTCGGCGAGGCCGTCGAGCGATTGCTTGGCCTCGGTCTCGGTCGGCTCGATCATCAGCGCCTCATCGACCAGCAACGGGAAGTAGACGGTCGGCGGGTGCATGCCGTGGTCGAGCAGGCGCTTGGCGATGTCGAGCGTCTTGACCCCGAGCTCCTTCTTGGCGCCGCGGCCGGAGAGCACGAACTCGTGCATCGGCCGCTGCTCGAAGGCGAGCGGCAGGTACCTGCCGGCGCGCCCCTCGCGCATCCGCGCCAGCAGGTAGTTGGCGTTCAGCACCGCGGTCTCCGACGCCTCGGTCAGGCCGTCGCCGCCGAGGCTGAGGATGTAGGCGTAGGAGCGGACGAAGACGCCGAAGTTGCCCTGGAAGCCGCGCAGCCGGCCGATCGTCTCCGGGTGCCGGTCGGCGCCGCGCAGCTCGAACGCCGGGCCGCCGCCGTTGGCGGGCTCGATCCGCTCGATCCGCGGCACCGGCAGGAACGGCTCGAGCCGCTCGGAGACCGCGATCGGGCCGGCGCCCGGGCCGCCGCCGCCGTGCGGCTGGCTGAACGACTTGTGGAGGTTGACGTGGACGATGTCGAAGCCCATGTCGCCGGGCCGCGAGTGGCCCATGATCGCGTTCAGGTTGGCGCCGTCGTAGTAGAGGATCGCGCCCGCGTCGCGGGCCATCGCGGTGATCTCGGCGATGTTGCGATCGAACAGCCCGAGCGTGTTCGGGTTGGTCAGCATCAGGCAGGCGACCGTCTCGTCGGTCTTCGCCCGCAGGTCGTCGAGGTCGACGCCGCCCTCGTCGTCGGTCGCGACCTTGACGACCTCGTAGCCGGCCATCGTCACCGACGCCGGGTTGGTGCCGTGGGCGGTGTCGGGGGTCAGCACCCTGCTCCGCTGCCGCTCCTCGCCGGCGGCGGCGTGGTGGGCGCGGGTCAACAGCAGGCCGGCGAGCTCGCCGTGGGAGCCGGCCGAGGGCTGCAGGCTGACGTGCGGAAGGCCGCAGATCTCGCTCAGCGCCCGCTCCAGCGACCACATCAGCTCGAGCGCGCCCTGGGCCCGGCGCGGCGCCTGGGCGGGATGGAGGCGGGCGTGGCCGGGCAGCGCCGCGACGCGCTCGTTGAGCCGCGGGTTGTACTTCATCGTGCAGGAGCCGAGCGGGTAGATCCCGGAGTCGAGGTCGAAGTTGCGGCGCGAGAGCCGGTTGTAGTGGCGGACGATCTCCTGCTCGGAGACCTCGGGCAGGCGCGCCGGCCGCTGCCGCAGCAGCGCCGCGGGGATCAGCTCGTCGATCGGCGTCCGCTCCTCGGGAACCCCGGCGGCGGGGATCGCGGCGGCGCGGCGACCGGGGACCGAGCGCTCGTAGATCGTCACCGCCCGGTCGCGCTGCATCGGCGTCTCGACCGCGGCGGAAGCCGGCGGCGGGCTCGGCGGGCGGGGCTCGGAACCGGCCATCATCAACCGCTCCCGACGCCCGCGTCGCGGCTCGCGTCGGGTGCGCCGCGCTGCGCGGCGGCCAGCGCTCCCTCGAGCGCCGACGCGAGCTTGTCGATCTGCGCCTTCGTCCGCTGCTCGGTGATCGCGACCAGCAGGCCGTTGCCGTACTCGGGCGCGAGCGGAACGCCGGCGGCGATGCCGCGGCTCGCGCAGTGGTCGAGCACCGCGTCGACGTCGGCCGCGAAGCTGATCGCGAACTCGCGCACGACCGGCGCCTCGTGCAGCGGATCGACGCCGTCGATCGCGGTCAGCCGCCGCCTCGCGTAGGCGCTGCGGCGGACGAGCAGCTCGCCGAGCTCGGTCAGCCCGCGGGCGCCGAGCCAGCTCAGGTAGATGACGCCGCCGAGCGCGTTCAGCGCCTGCGCGGTGCAGATGTTGTGGGTCGCCTTCTCGCGGCGGATGTGCTGCTCGCGCGTCTGCAGCGCGAGCACGAAGCCGCGGCGGCCGTCGACGTCGGTGGTCTCGCCGGCGATCCGCCCCGGCATCCGCCGGATCTGCTCCTCGCTCGCGCAGAAGAAGCCGAACGAGGGGCCGCCGTAGTCGAGCCGGTTACCGAGCGGCTGGCCCTCGCCGACGGCGATGTCGACGCCCGAGTCCCCGGGCGGGCGGAGGATCCCGAGCGCGATCGGATCGCAGGCGGCGACGATCAGCGCCCCGGCCCCGTGGGCGAGATCGGCGAGCCGCTCGAGGTCCTCGACGGCGCCGATGAAGTTCGGGTACTGGACGAAGACCGCGGCCGTCTGCTCGTCGATCGCGGCGGCGAGCGCCTCGGTATCGGTGACGCCGGCGGCGAGCGGCACCTCGACGACCTCGGCCCCGAACCCGGCGGCGTAGGTGCGCATCGTCGCCCGCGAGTCGGGGTGCAGGCCGGCGGAGGCGACCAGCCTGTGCCGCTTCGTCGCCCCGATCGCCAGGTAGGCGGCGGCGGCGACGCTCGACGGCCCCTCGTAGAGGCCGGCGCTCGACAGCGGCAGCCCGGTCAGCTCCGACATCGCCGTCTGGAACTCGAACATCACCTGCAGCCCGCCCTGGGAGATCTCCGGCTGATAGGGCGTGTAGGGGGTCAGGAACTCCGAGCGCGAGGTGATCGCATCGACGATCGCCGGCACGTAGTGGTCGTACATGCCGGCGCCGAGGAAGCTGATCTCGGACTCGGCGTCGGCGTTGCGGGCGGCGAGCTCGCGCATCCGCTCGTAGACCTCGGCCTCGCTGAGACCGTCGGCGAGCTCGAGCGGCCGGTCGAGCCGGACCGCGGCGGGCACGCCGTCGAACAGCTCCTCGACCGAGCCGGCGCCGATCGCCGCCAGCATCGCCGCGCGGTCGGCCTCGGTTGTCGGCGTGTAGCCGCTCACCGCGGCGATGTTAGGGAGCCGGTCAGTCGAGCAGTTCCCGGTAGGCGCCGGCGTCGAGCAGCGACTCGGCCTCGGCCGGGTCGCTGAGCTCGACCCTGACCATCCAGCCGTCGCCGTAGGGATCGGTGTTGATCAGCTCCGGACTCTCTCCCGCGGCCGCGTTGACCTCGACGATCTCGCCGCTGAGCGGCGCGATCACGTCGGAGACCGCCTTCACCGACTCGACCTCGGCGTAGGGCTCGTCCTTGCTCACCGTGGCACCGACCTCGGGCGGATCGAAGAAGACGACGTCGCCGAGCGAGTCCTGCGCGTACCAGGTGATCCCGAGCGTCGCGCGGTCGCCGTCGATCCGGGCCCAGTCGTGCTCGGGGTGGTACTTCAGCTCCTCCGGATAACTCTCGTCGGCCATCGTGCTCCTTCCTGTCAGCCCCCCGGCTCGGGGGTGTAAAGCGGCTTCTTGCGGATCTCGGCGGCGCGGATCCGGCCGCGGACGTCGATCTCGATCGCCCGGCCGGGCTCGGCGAGCTCGGCCCGAACGTATCCCATTCCGATGCCGATGCCGAGCGACGGCGAGAAGCTGCCGCTGGTGACGGCGCCGGCCGGCGCGCCCTCGACCAGGATCGGGCAGCCGGCGCGAGCGATGCCGCGATCGCTGATCGCGAACGCGACCAGCTTCTCGGCGGTGCCCTCGGCGCGGGCGCGTGCGACCGCCTCGGACCCGGCGAAGCCCGTCTCCTCCTTGCAGCACCAGCCGAGCCCGGCCTCGATCGGGTTGCGTTCGGGGCCGATGTCGTTGCCGTGCAGGTGGAAGCAGACCTCGAGCCGGAGCGTGTCGCGGGCGCCGAGGCCGCAGGGGGTGACGCCGGCGGCGAGCAGCTCGCGCCACAGCGCCGGCGCGGCGTCGGGGGCGAGCATGATCTCGACCCCGTCCTCACCGGTGTAGCCGGTGCCGCAGACCAGCGCCGGCGCCCCGGCGACCTCGAGCCGCGCGGTCCGCATCCGTGGCGGCAGCTCGCCGGCGGCGAGCGCGGCGACCGCGGCCCGCGCCTGCGGCCCCTGGACGGCGAGCATCGCGTTCGCCGGCGCGAGGTCGGCGACCTCGGCCTCGAAGCCGGCGGCGAGCTCGCCGATGCGGGCGAGGTCGGTCTCGTGGTTGGCGGCGTTGGAGACGGTCAGGTAGCTGCCGTCGTCGAGCAGGTAGCTGAACAGGTCGTCGAGGATGCCGCCGTCGTCGGCGCACAGGCAGGAGTACTGGGCGCCGCCGGCGGCGAGCCTGCCGACGTCGTTGGAGACGGCGCGCTGCAGCAGCGCCTCGGCCTCGGGCCCGGCGATCCCGATCTGGCCCATGTGGGAGACGTCGAAGACGCCGGCGCGCTCGCGCACGGCGGCGTGCTCGGCGGCTACCCCCTCGTACTGGACCGGCATCTGCCAGCCCGCGAACGGCACCATCCGCCCGCCCGCGGCGACGTGCTCGTCGTAAAGCGATGTCCGCCGCAACTCCACGCGGGGTCAGGCTAGCTGAGCCAGGGTGCTTCCGAAGACCGTGCCCGGCGCCGACCGCCTCGGCGGGTAGATGGGATCGCCGACGGGTGGCTCCGGCGCGCTCGCGCGGCGGCTCAGGACCGGCGCAGCGCGGCGATCAACTCGTCCTTATCCATCTCCGATCGGCCGGCGATGTCGCGCTCCTGGGCGAGCTCGTAGAGCTGCTCCCTGGTCATCTCCTCGTAGCGCGCGGCATCTCCGCCGATCGCGTCGGCGGCCTGCGTGCGGATCTCATCGACCCGGTTGCCGATGCCGGCGCGAGCGCTGCGGAAGCTGGCATCGGCCGCGACCATCGCCATCCGGCCACCGACGGCGATGCCGGCGCTGGACAGGAGCCCGAGAAAGAGCCCGTAGCGGCGGTCGAGGTCGAAGGGCGTGCTCAGGAACCTGTAGAAGACCAGCAGGAACGCGACAGCGCCGAGAACCGTGATCACCGTGCCGGTCTCGACCGAGATGTCAAGCGGTCGCTCGGCCGCCAGGGAAGCGACGAGCACGACCACGGCGGCCACGATCACAAGGAGGATGATGTCGATCACCTCGAACGCCTGCCAGGCAGTCACCCGGGCATCGAGGCCGGGCCCGCCGAATCCCTCCACGGACGTCCCAAACCAGGGGAAGAACATGACGATGAACAGGACGATGGCCGAGCCCCCCGCGACCTTCAGTCCGTTTTGGAGCGATTCAACCCGCATGGTGATCGGCTACCCGGGGCTGAGGGCAGCAAACGGAGATCCCGGGGTCCGCTGAGGCATCACCGCGCCGCGATCGGGTAGCTCCCGGTGGGTGAGCGAAGCGGAGCAAACCAGCGCGAAGCGGGGGCCGTCGATCGGCGGCATCGAATGGGAGGTCCTGAGGCTCTCCGGGGTCGTCGTCGTCGGTGCGCTGATGTCGATCCTCGACACGACGATCGTCAACATCGCGCTCCGCGATATCTCGACCGAGCTCGAGACCCCCCTCGACACGATCCAGTGGATCGTCACCGGATACCTGCTCGCCCTGGCGGCGGTGATCCCGCTCTCGGGATGGATCTCCGAACGGTTCGACGCGAAGCGGGTCTGGATGGGCTCGATCGTCCTCTTCCTGGCCGGCTCGGTTCTCTGCGGGCTGTCGTCCTCGGCCGGGGAGCTGATCGCCTTCCGGGTCCTGCAGGGGTTCGGGGGCGGGTTGATCATGCCCGTCGGGATCACGCTGCTGACCCAGGCGGCCGGCCCGAAGCGAGTCGGCCGCGTGATGAGCATCGTCGGTGTGCCGATGCTGCTCGGCCCGGTCCTCGGTCCGGTGCTCGGCGGGCTGATCGTCGACAGCGTGAGCTGGCGCTGGATCTTCTTCGTCAACGTGCCGGTCGGGCTCGTCGCGCTGCTGTTGGCCTGGAGGGTCCTGACCCCCGGCACGACCGGCGATGCCGGCAAGCTCGATTGGATCGGATTCCTGCTCGGCTCGCCGGGGGTGGCGCTGATCGTCTTCGGCCTCTCCGAGAGCACGAGCCAGGGCGGCTTCGCGGCGCCGGAGGTCTGGGCGACGATCGCCGGCGGACTCGTGCTGGTCACGCTGTTCGTCCGGCACTCGCTGCGGGCTCCCAACCCGCTGATCGACCTGGCGCTGTTCGGGCGCGTCGGCTTCGCCGCCGCCTCCGCGACCGTCTTCTTCGTCGGCGCGGCGCTGTTCGGCGGGCTGCTGCTGCTGCCGCTGTTCTTCCAGGTCGCCCGCGGGGAGAGCCCGCTCGACGCCGGTCTGCTGCTCGCCGCGCAGGGGGTCAGCGCGGCCGTGATGATGCCGCTGTCGGGCAAGCTGACCGATTCGATCGGGGGCGGCCGCGTAGCCGTTGCCGGGTTGCTGCTCGTGGCGATCGGGACCGTCCCCTACGCGCTGGTCGACACGACGACGAGCCTCTGGTGGCTCGAAGCGGCGCTGGTCGTCCGCGGCGTCGGGCTCGCCGCGACGATGATGCCTTCGATGGCGGCGGCCTATGCCGCGCTCGAGCACGAGGCGGTCCCGCGCGCGACCAGCGCCCTCAACGTGCTGCAACGGGTTGGCGGCTCCGTCGGCACCGCGGTTCTCGCGGTGATCCTCCACGCGCAGCTTTCGTCGATCGGCAGCGGATCGGCCGCCGCCGACTCGACCTCGCACGACCTGCCGCCGGCCGTCGCGAGCCGACTCGCCGAGCCGATCGCCCAGGCGTTCGGCAACACGTTCTGGTGGGCCTTCGGGCTCGCCGTACTGGCGCTCGCCCCGGCCGTGGTGCTGGCGGTCAAGGGTGACGTCGAGGATTCGGAGGACCCGTTGCCGTCGGCCCAGCGCGGCCTTCGCCCGGAGCCGGACGCCTAACGGGCAGCCGCTTCGGGATCGATCCCCGGGGAAGCAGCTAGCCTCGGCGTGACGATGCGCCTGGTCCACGAGAGCCCCGAGGTCGCGGGCACCGGCCTCGGCCCGCCCTGGTCGCGGCCGCTGGACGGCACGCTCGACCGGCTCGTCGTTGAATCGGAGCTGCTCGCCGACAACCCGCTCGGCGATCCCGCGCGGCGGCCGCTGTGGGTGCTGCGGCCGCCCGGGGTCGAGCTCGACCACCCGCGGCCGCTGCCGGCGATCTACGTGATCCAGGGCTTCACGGGCCAGCTCGACGCGTGGGCGAACCGGAGCTTCCTCGAGCCCACCTACATCGAGCGGATCGACGCGCTGCTCGCCTCCGAGGATTGCCCCGACGCGATCGTCGTGATGGTCGATTGCTGGACCGCCTACGGCGGCTCGCAGTTCCTCGACTCAACCGGCACCGGCCGCTACCAGTCCTACCTCTGCGACGAGGTCGTCGGCTTCGTCGACGAGCGCTACCCGACCGCCGCCGATCGCGACCACCGCGGCATCACCGGCAAGTCGTCGGGCGGCTACGGCGCGATGGTCGTGCCGATGATGCGCCCCGACGTCTTCTCGGCGCTCGCCTCGCACGCCGGCGACGCGCTGTTCGAGTTGACGCTGACGCCGACCATCGCCAAGGCGACGCGGACCCTGCGCGACCACTTCGGCAGCTCCTGGGAGCTGTTCTTCGAGCGGCTCGCCGGCGCCGATCCGTTCGTCTTCGACCGTCACGCGGCGCCGCTGGAGATGTACGCCTACGCCGCCGCCTACTCGCCCGACCCCGCGAACCCCGGCAAGGCGCTGGTCCCGTTCCGGGTCGAGGACGCCGGCCTGATCCCCGAGATCTGGCAGCAGTGGCTCGACCGCGACCCGGTCAACATGGCCGCGGGCCACGCCGAGGCGCTGCGCTCGATGCGCCGGATCTACCTCGACGCCGGCCGCGGCGACGAGTTCTTCCTCGACCTCGGCGCCCAGGCGTTCGCCCGCGAGCTGGCGAGGCTCGGCGTCGAGCACACGCTCGAGCTGTTCGACGGCGTGCACGGCGGCATCGCCCACCGCTACCCGGGCGCGATCCGCGAGCTCGTGCTGGCGCTGAGCGCCTAGCTGACGAGCCCAGAGACGTTCCGAACGGGGTGAAGTAGGTCCGGGCCTGCC
>CAZCFA010000036.1:8185-27781 GCA_964497825.1 uncultured Conexibacter sp. | reverse complement strand
GGCCGCGCCGAGCGAGTACATCTTCACGATGCACCGGGTCTCCCGGACGCATCCACCCAACAAGAAGGTCCTCGAGGACATCTCGCTGAGCTTCTTCCCGGGCGCCCGGATCGGCGTGCTCGGCTACAACGGCGCCGGCAAGTCGTCGCTGCTGCGGATCATGGCCGGCGTTGACACCGAGTACCGCGGCGAGGCGGCGCTGCACCCGAACTCGACCGTCGGCATGCTCGAGCAGGAGCCGCAGCTCGATCCGGGCAAGGACGTCAAGGGCAACGTCAGCGACGGGGTCCGCGAGCTGCGCGACATGCTCGACCGCTTCAACGAGCTGTCGATGAACTACTCGGACGAGACCGCGGCCGAGTTCGCGCGCCTGCAGGACCGGATCGACGCCGCCGACGCCTGGAACCTCGACCGCAGGCTGGAGACGGCGATGGACGCGCTGCGGCTGCCACCCGGCGACGCCGACGTCACCAAGCTCTCGGGCGGCGAGCGCCGCCGCGTCGCGCTGTGCCGCCTGCTGCTCAGCCAGCCCGACCTGCTGCTGCTCGACGAGCCGACCAACCACCTCGACGCCGAGTCGGTCGCCTGGCTCGAGAAGCACCTCGAGGAGTACGAGGGAACGATCGTCGCGGTCACCCACGACCGCTACTTCCTCGACAACGTCGCCGGCTGGATCCTCGAGCTCGACCGCGGCCGCGGGATCCCGTTCAAAGGCAACTACTCCTCGTGGCTGGAGCAGAAGCAGCAGCGGCTGGCGCAGGAGGAGACCAAGAACCTCGCCCGCCGGCGCACGATCGCGGCCGAGCTCGAGTGGGTGCGCGAGAACCCGAAGGGCCGGCGCAAGAAGTCGAAGGCGCGGCTCGCCCGCTACGAGGAGCTGCTGGCCGAGCAGCAGGCGGTCAAGCGCGAGGAGGTGCAGATCCAGATCCCGGCGGGCCCGCGGCTCGGCGACGTCGTGATCGAGGCCGACGGGCTCCGCAAGGGCTTCGGCGAGCGGCTGCTGATCGAGGACCTGAGCTTCTCGCTGCCGCGGGCCGGGATCGTCGGCGTGATCGGCGCCAACGGCGCCGGCAAGACGACGCTGTTCCGGATGATCGTCGGCGACGAGCAGCCCGACGGCGGCAGCCTCCGGGTCGGCGACAGCGTCGAGCTCGCCTACGTCGATCAGTCGCGCGACGCGCTCGACGCCGAGCGCACGGTCTGGGAGGAGATCTCCGGCGGCCTCGACGAGATCGAGGTCGGCGGGCTGCGGATGAGCTCGCGCGCCTACGCCGCGGGTTTCAACTTCAAGGGCTCCGACCAGCAACGCAAGGTGGAGACGCTGTCGGGCGGCGAGCGCAACCGCCTGCACCTGGCGAAGCTGCTGAGAAGCGGCGGCAACGTGCTGCTGCTCGACGAGCCGACCAACGACCTCGACGTCGACACCCTGCGGGCGCTCGAGGAGGCGCTGCTCGAGTTCGCCGGCTGCGCCGTGGTGATCTCGCACGACCGCTGGTTCCTCGACCGCGTCGCCACCCACGTCCTCGCCTTCGAGGGCGACTCCCAGGTGCGCTGGTTCGAGGGCAACTTCGACGCCTACGAGGAGTTCCGCCACCAGCAGCTCGGCGCCGAGGCCGACCGCCCGCACCGGATCACCTACAAGCGGCTGGTCCGCGACTAGAGATTCCGACGGACGGAGGGTTTCCGGGCGGCGCTGTCCCGGCTTGACGGGCGCGGTATTTCGTGTCACTGTAGGTGACGCGAAATGTCGAAGCGGGCTTACGCGCAGACGGCCAGGGCCGAGCGGACCGAGCGGACGCGGCGGGCGATCCTCGACGGCGTCCAGGGGCTGTTCCTCGAGGAGGGAGTCTTCGATCCGCCCTTGCCGGCGGTCGCCGAGCGTGCCGGCACCAGCACGCGCACGATCCTCCGCCACTTCGGCTCCAAGGAGGGGCTGATCGGCGCGGCGATCGAGGATGCGAGCGGCCGGGTCGAGCGCTCGCGCAGCGCGGCGCCGGGTGACGTCGAGACCGCGATCGCCAGGCTCGTCGACCACTACGAGGAGACCGGCGAGCGGACGATGCGGCTGCTCGCCGAGGCGGAGCGGCACCCGCTCGTCGCCCGCGTCGTCGAGGACGGCAAGGCGCTCCACCGCGACTGGGTCGAGCACGTCTTCGCCCCGCTGCTCGATCGTGACGAGCGCGAGCGCGAGCGGCAGCTGGCGCTGCTCGCATCGGTCACCGACCTCTACGTCTGGTCGCTGCTGCGAAAGCGCTACGGCCGGTCGAAGCAAGAGACGGAGGCCGCGATCCGCGACCTCGTAAACCACGCCATGGGGAGATCAGGATGAGAGTCCTCGCCTACAGCTCGCCCGCCCGCGGGCACCTGCACCCGATGATGCCGGCGCTGCTGGAGCTGCGATCGCGCGGCGCCGCGGTGGCGGTGCGGACGCTGTCGACCGCGCTCGGCAGCGTCCGCGATGCCGGTATCGAGGCCGCGCCGATCGATCCGGCGATCGAGCGGATCGATCTCGACGACCACGCCCAGCGCTCGCAGATCAAGGCCGGCGCCCGCGCTTATGAGGTCTGGGGCCGCCGGGCGGCCTACGAGGTCGAGGACCTCAGGCGCGCGATCGCCGATCACGACCCGGACCTGCTGCTGATCGACACGACCACGTTCGGGGCCCGCGCGGCGGCGGAGGCGGGCGCCATTCCCTGGGCGGAGTCGCGGCCGTTCCTCCGCGATGACCCCGCCCCCGGCCTGCCCCCCTACGGCCTCGGCCTGCGGCCGCGCGACGATCTGCTCGGCCGCGCCCGCGACCGCGCGCTCGGCCCCCTCGTGGCGCGCTTCGACGCCCGCAGCCGCCTGCCGACGATCAACGCGGGCCGCAGGGTCGCCGGGCTCGCGCCGCTGCACCGCAGCTCCGACGCGGTCGGCCGGGCGCCGCTGACCCTCTACTACACGGCGGAGCCGTTCGACTGGCCGCGTCCGGCGAACCCGCGGATCGTCAGCGTCGGGCCCTGCATCTGGGACCCGCCGGGCGAGCTCGAGATCGAGCTCGACGAGCGACCGCTAGTCCTGGTCAGCTGCTCGTCGGAGTTCCAGGACGACGGTGCGATCGCCGCCGCGGCGCTGCGCGGGCTGGGATCGAGCCATCAGGTCGTCGTCACCAGCGCCGGGGTCGACCCGGCGACCCTGCCGCAGGTGCCGGGCACGATCGTGCGCCGCTACCTGCCGCACCTGCCGCTGCTCGAGCGGGCCGAGGTCGCGATCTGCCACGGCGGCATGGGCGTGACCCAGAAGGCGCTGGCGAGCGGCGTGCCTGTCGTCGTCGTCCCGTGGGGCCGCGATCAGCTCGACACCGCCGCCCACGTCGAGGTCGCGGGCGCGGGGGTCGAGCTGTCCCGCAAGCGCCTCAGCCCGGAGTCGATCGCCGCGGCCGCCCGCGAGGCGGGCATGCTGGCCGCCGGCGCGCGTCGCGTCGCCGCCGGCTACGAGGCAACCGGCGGCGCCCGCCGCGCCGCCGACGAGCTCGAGGCGCTGCTCGACCCCGGGGCCCGCTCCGGCCCACTCGCCAGGACTGCTGCGGATCGCTTCGCGCCAGGCGATGCGATCCGTCGCAGAACACCGGGGCCGCGGGCTTCGGACGCGTGAGCGTCGGAAGCGTGAGCGCGGGCCGCGGGCGCGGACAGGCGGCCGCGAGACGGGACGGTGACCGCGGGCCGCAGACGCGCGCGGCCGCCGACCGCCAATGCGCCCGTCAGCCGGGCGGCGCGTAGCGGTGGTGCAGCATCAGGTCGTTGCCGTCGGGATCCTTGAACAGGGCCATGTGGCAGACGCCGGTGTCGAGGGTGTCGCCGAGAAACTCGATCCCCTTCGCCTCCAGCTCCGTTCGGGCGGCACCGACGTCGTCGACGTGCAGGGCGAGGTGCGCGTTCGCCTGCGGCCTGAACTCCATCCCCTGCTTCTCGGGCTCCCAGATCCCGAAGCAGGTCTCGCCGGCCCAGAACTCGTAGTCGCTCCTCGGGTCGGCATGCAGGCCGAGGGTCTCGACGTAGAAGGCGCGCGAGCGGTCGGGGTCGCGGCTCGGGACGGCAACGAAGTCGAGGCCGGTGATCGCTGCGCTCATCGCCGTGACGATACCCGCACGGTGGCGACGGTAATCGTCGGCCCCGAGAGGGCGCCTGTGGCACGTTCACGCCCGCGGCTCGGCTCAGACCGCCGGCCCGGACGGCCGGGGCGACGCAGGCTGCCGGCCCGTGCCCGGAATCGCTCTCGCGCTGCGAGAGCGATTCCGGTTGCAGCGCTCCCGCGACACCGGGCGAGCTGGCCGCGAACGCCGGCGCTGCGCGGAGCAGGTGGTGAAACAGCAGGGAGCGCCGCTCGCAGCCGCCGCGGCCGGAACGCCGCCGGCGCCGCCGGCGCCGCAGCTGCAAGCGCCGGAACCGCGCAGCCGCGCCGCAGCTGCAAGCGCCGGAGCCGCGGTCGGCCGGGCTTCTGGCGCGCCTACCCGCCCGCGGACGCGGCGACGTACTCGGCGACCTCCTTGGCCTCCGCGCCGCTGTAGAGGTTGGCGGGCATCAGGCCCGAGCCGCTGCCGCCGTTGGCGATCGCCGACTCGACCGTCGCCGCGTCGGGCTGGAGGTCGTCGAGGTTGGGGCCGGTGGTCCCGGTCGCGCCGGCCGCGGCGAGCGTGTGGCAGCTGGCGCAGCTGGCCGAGAACAGCTGTGCGCCCTTTTCGTTGCCGGCGGTGGTTGTCGTCTCCTCGGTCGTCGTCTCCTCCGTCGACGTCTTGCCGCCGCCCTTGGTCGTCTCCTTCGCCGGCTGCTCGGCGACGGTCGTCGCGTCCGGGGCGTTGTTGCGACCGATCGCGTAAGCGGCCACGAGCGCGCCGAGGATCACGACCCCGGCCACCAGGCCGAGCACCCAGGACATCAGCGAGAACGCCTTGCGGTCTGCCTCGTCGTTCACGTACCTAGCCTCCTGTCACTCCGCCTGCGTACATCAACATCATTCCGACCGTCAGGAAGATCATCAGCTTGCCGGTGCTGCGGCCGAGCACGGCGGCGCTCATCCCGGTCAGCAGCGCCAGCGCCATCAGGCCCGCGTGGTAGGAGGCGTGGGCGGTGTCCTGGTCGAGGCCGCCGTAGACGCCGGGGACCATCGCCAGCAGCATCAGCGCCGGGGCGATGACGATGATCGCGATCGCCGGGTTGATCCAGCGCCGCGACAGCGGCCGCCAGACCGCCAGCGTCGAGACCAGGGCGGCGCCGAACAGCGAGGCGCCGAGGATGATCACCGCGTGGGCGAGGTGGTGGAAGCCGACGCTGGCCTCCGAGGCGGTCTCGATCGGCGGCAGGACGGCGAACCCGCAGGCGACCCAGAGCGCCACCGCGACGCCGATCTGCCGCGGGTTCGCGAGCGCCGCCTCGGGCTCGAGCTCGGCCTGCGCGGAGGCGCCGGCGATCCGCGGCCGCGGCGCGACCTCGGGCGCCCCGGCGCGACCGCGCCGGCGCAGCGCATCGCGGGCCAGCGAGATGAACTCGCCGAGCAGGACGAGGAAGCCGAGCGCGAAGATGATCGTGAAGATCGCGCCGACGAGGCTGTAGGCGGCGGTGCCGAGCGGCTCGATCGCGTAGCGGCGCGGCACCCCGAGCGCGCCGGAGACGTACCAGGCGCCGACCAGCCCGTAGCCGCCGACGATCATTCCCACGGTCGCGATCAGCGTCGCCCGGGCCGACGCGATCCGGCCCGCGGCGCGCTCCAGCATGTGGGCGACGAACGCCATCACCCAGAGGACCACGCCGAGCATCAGGTAGCTGTGGAAGTGCGCCGGCACCCAGAGCGTGTTATGGAAGCGGAAGTTGATCGGGATCAGCGAGTCGATCACGGCGCCGACGCCGCCGATCGCCCAGCCCGCGAAGCCGAGGTAGAGCAGGACCGAGGTCAGCGTCCAGCGGTAGCGCGAGCCCCAGACCAGCATCATCCCGGTGTAGATCGTCACCACCGCGACCGGGATCGCGGCGCCGGCCGAGGCGATGCTCGAGAACACCTGCGCCCAGCCGGGCTGGACGAAGTCCATGTAGAGGTGGTGCGAGTAGGCGGTGGCGACGAACAGCAGCGTCGCCAGCCAGCCCGCCGCGAGCACCTTCGTCGTCTTCCAGGGCCGGCCCGCGTAGCGCGGCAGCAGCACGTAGACGAGGCCGGCGGCGAGGTAGATGATCAGGTTCGCGATCGAATGGCCGAAGAAGTAGGTGAGGTTCTTCGCCCAGAGCGCGTCGATCTCGACGCCGCCGTCGATCGCGCGGCCGAGCAACGCGAAGATGATCGTCGTCCCGATCACGGCCGACAGCAGCCCCTCGGTCGCGACGACGGTCGCGGCGAGCGCCGGCGGCGGCGGCGCCTCGTCGCTGCGGCCGCGCAGGAACGGGATCGCCAGCGCCCCCGAGAGGCCGCCGTAGGTCGAGGTCGTCGCCATCAGCACGTCGAGGCAGAAGACCATGAAGCCGGCGCCGACCAGCCCGAGGCCGACCAGGAACGTCACCGTCGCCCAGGTCGACCACTGGGTGGCGGCCTCGAACGGCAGCGGGTACAGAAACGTCCATCCCGACGCGAAGCCGCCGATGATCACCGCGACGACGACGATCACCGCGCCGACGACGACGAGCGCGTAGCTCGCCATCATCCGGCGGAAGTCGACCGGCACGATCGGTCGCACCGCGTACCAAAGGCCGCCCATCATCGCCAGCAGCGCGCCGGCGAGCATCCCGGCCCCGTGCAGCGTCATCAGCCGGTAGAACCACTCCGGGGAGACGCCGAGCGCGTCGCCCTGGGTCAGCCGCATGACCAGGCCGAGCAGGCCCATCACGGCGAACAGCGCCAGCCCGGTGACGCCGCAGTACCAGGCGACGATCCGCTCCTCGCGGCCGGGCTCGGAGGCGAGCGCGGCGCCGTCGGGATGCATCACCGCGGCGCCGTCGGCGGCCGCGGGCTCGATCGTTGCCCGGGCGCTCGTCACTCGCTCACCTCGAAGGTCTTCATCATCTGGTGGTGGTTGATCCCGCAGAACTCGAGGCAGGCGATCGTGTAGGTGCCGGCCTTGTCGAGGTCGATCTTGAGATCGTTCTCGAACCCGGGCATCGCCTGGACCGAGCCGATCATCTCGCCGTCGGGGTCGTAGACGCCCATCCCGTGGTTGACGTCGGCGGCGGTGACGACGAACGAGACCGCCGTGCCGGACTCGAACTTGTCCTCGCTCAGCGTCCAGTAGAACTGGCCGCCGGTGACCTTGACGGTCTCGGTCGCATCGGCGTCGCTGTAGGGCAAGAAGAACATCGAGACGACGACCGCGGTGCTGAGCAGCACGAGCAGGAAGCCGAACCAGAAGCGGCGGATCGCATAGGCGCTCTTGCGCACGCGGTCGGCGGGGACGTCGCCGTGCGACTGCCGGGCGATGATCGCGAAGGTGACCGCGATCGCGATCGTGATCACCGCGAAGACGATCGCGATCGTTACCTGCGGTTCTCCGAAGCTCGGCCTCAAGGTCTCCCTAACGTGTCCGGTCTCGCGGAGGCGGTTCCCTCCATCCCGGGAATCTTTACGGGCGACCGGGCAGGGGCCTCCGGGCTCAGTACGGAGTTTGCCTCAAACCGATCTGATACGCGTCAGCAGGCGCTCGTGGAAGCCGTCCTCGGCCCGCAGGTAGGCGCGGATCGCGTGGCCGGCGGCGGTGGCGAGCGGCTCGCCGGGCCAGGGCAGCACCCGGCGGTTGACGAACGGGCAATCGTCGGCGGGCCCGTCGCCGCCGAGCAACAGCTGGGCCAGCGCCCGGCCGTTGCGGAAGCTCATCGAGACGCCGTGGCCGATGCAGCCGAGCGCGTAGACGGCATCACGGCGCTCGCCGATGAAGCCGAGCGCCGGCGTCAGGTCGGCGGTGACCGAGAACGGGCCGCCCCAGCGATGCGTGATCTCGATCCCGGCGAGGTGCGGCCAGAGCCACTCGATCTGCTCGCGGAGGTGGCGCCAGGCGCGCTCGTCGCTGTCGTGATCGAGCTCGCCGTGAGCGGGGAGCCCGACCGGGCCGCCGCCGATCACGATCCGGCGGTCCGGGGTCAGCCGGTAGTAGTGGATCAGGTTGCGCGCGTCCTCGACCCCCTGCCGGCCCTGCCAGCCGATCGGGGCGAGCTGCTCATCGGTCAGCGGCGCGGTCGCGACCATGTAGGTGAAGGCGGGCCGCTGCTTGCGCGCGAGCGGCGCGAACTGCTGCGAGTAGGCGTTGGTCGTGATCGCCAGCTTGGCGGCGGTGACCGCCCCCTCGGGGGTCAGCAACCGGTGGCCTCGGCCCTCGCCCGCGCCGGCGACGGCGAGCACCGGGGTCCCCTCGTAGACGCGGACGCCCTGCGCGATCGCGTGGCGGCGCTCCTCGCGGACCAGCCGCGCCGGGTCGATCAGCAGCAGCCGCGGCTCCCACATCGCGCCCAGGTAGCGCTCGGAGTCGACCATCGCGCGGGTCGCGGCGGCGTCGATCCACTCGATGTCGGTGAATCCGAGCGAGCTCATCAGCTCGACCTCGTGCCGCAGCCGCTTGACGTAGCTCGGCGTCGTCGCCACCCGCAAGAAGCCGGGCCTGATCTTGCGGCAGTCGATCCCCTGCTCGTCGATGAACCGCTCGAGCTCGTCGACGCAGCCGGCCATGTAGGAGTGGGCGCGGGCAAGGAAGCGCTTGCCGCGCAGCAGCGCCGTCATCGCGAAGCCGAGCCCGACGACGGTCATCGCGAACGAGCCGTTGCGGCCGCTCGCCCCGTAGCCGACGGTCTTCGCCTCGAGCACCGCGACCTCGAGCGCCGGGTCGCGGCGCTTGAGCTCGATCGCGGTCGCCAGCCCGGCGAAGCCGCCGCCGATGATCGCGACGTCGACCTCGGCGTCGTCGCGCAGCGGCGGCTCGGGGGCGTAGTCGCCGTACTCGGCGAGCCACAGCGAGAGCGGCGAGTCGGGGAGCGCGGGGGCATCCGCCTGCATCGCCCGCACGCTACCCGCCGCCGGGGGCCCGGGGACGTCAGCCCGCCCCGGCGAGCTGCCGCAGCGCCGCCAGCACGCGCCGCGCCAGGCCGAGGAAGGCGAACGCCCAGGCGAGCAGCGCCAGCCAGAAGAAGACCTTGGGGATGTTGCCGAGGAACTCGAGCGGCATCGCCTCCGCCATCCGGTAGGTCGAGACCGCGTACATGCCGAGCGGGAACACCGCGCCCCAGTACAGCGGGTCGTAGGTGAGCGGCGTGCGGCAGTAGCCGTAGCGCCAGACGGCGAGGATGACGATGATCGGGATCCACCAGGTGCCGGTCGCCCAGTAGAAGACCGTGAAGCCCTCGAGGAACGGCTGCAGCGAGAGCAGGAACGGCGCGTCGGGGGTGTTGGAGATCAGCAGCGAGCCGGCGAGGACCGAGATCGCCATCGCCCCCATGTTGATCCAGTAGGGCGGCGCGAGGTCGGTCGGGGCGAAGCGGAAGAAGGTGTAGCGGTAGAAGATCAGCGAGACGATCCAGATGTAGAGCATCCCGCCCCACAGCCACATCGACAGCGCGATGAAGTTCGCCTCGAGCCGCAGCGCCGGGTCCCACTGGTTCGACAGCAGCGCGATCAGGACCGCGATCGACTGGGTCGAGACGACGGCGAGCAGCCAGCCGCCGTTGATCCCCTCCGCCAGCGACGGCTTGTCGCGCTTGATCGTCAGCGCCGTGAAGATCGCGTAGATGAGGATCAGCCACAGCGCCGCGCCGAAGATCAGCAGCGCCGTCGCGATCCCCGGCTCGCCGCCGATCAGCAGCGTCTGCGAGCCGAGCACGCAGGTCGCGGCGACGACGGTCAGATAGCCGATCGAGCGCCGGTGGTCGGTGAGGTCGGCGAGGATCGCCTCGCGCTGGCGGATCAGCCGCAGCGCGTAGAGCACCCAAAGCGTCACGTAGGCGACGACGTTGAGCGCGAACAGCGCCACCGCGATCGCCGCGAGGTCGAGCAGGTGGGCGCCGAGCGAGATGATGCCGGTCGCCATCACCAACGCGAAGTAGGAGTTGGAGAGCCCCTTCAGCTGCGCGTCGAGCCGAGCGAGCATCGGCCGGCAAGTCTATGTCGCGCCGCCGCCGGATCGCGGGGCGACGGTCGGAGGCGGGCGCGGCGGCGCCGGCGGCGCGCCCGCCACGGGGGTCGCCGCCCGCGGCAGGGTCGGCGCGGCGGCGGCGTCAGGGTCGCGGCAGCGACGGTGCGACCGGCGGCGGCGTCAGGGTCGCAGCAGGGTCGGAGCGACCGGCGGCGGCGCGAACCGGCGGCGGCGTCAGCGCCGCGGCAGCCCGCGGCGCAGGACCTCGGCGAGCACGACGGCGTCGTTGTGCTCGGTGTCGCGCGCCGAGTGCACGAGCGTCACCCGTCCGTCGCGGGCGCGCCGGCGCAGCGCGCTGAGCCGGTCGCGCTGGCCGCGGAGCTCCTCGATGTAGCGCCGCCGGAACTGCTCGAACCGGCCCGGCTCGTGCCCGAACCACTTCCGCAGCTCGGTGCTCGGTCCCAGCTCCTTCTCCCAGGCGTCGAGCTCGGCCCGCTGCTTGGAGACCCCGCGCGGCCAGAGCCGGTCGATCAGCACGCGATAGCCGTCGGCCGGCTCGGCGTCCTCGTATGCGCGCTTGATCTCGATCTCCATCTTCGTCCCTCAAGACTCCGGCCGGGCCGGCGCCGTCGTCTCAGCGGCGCCGATGGTCGATAGATGCCCAGCCGCGCGACGGGTTACGCGGCTTCCCCGCTGCCGGCGACCGCAGCGAGCGGGCACCGGCGGTTAAGCTCGCGGAGACCGCCCCGATCAGGATTGCGATGCCGTCAGCCCGCGTCAACGGAATCGAGCTCGAATACGAGCTCAGCGGCGCCGGCCCGCCGCTCGTGCTGGTCCACGGCTCCTGGGGCGATCATCGCAACTGGGACCCGGTCGTGCCCGCCCTCTCGGCCTCGTTCCGGGTCCTCACCTACGATCGCCGCGGGCACAGCCGCAGCGAGGGCGCGGCCGGCCAGGGCAGCGTCTTCGAGGACGCCGACGACCTCGCCGCCCTGCTCGAGCAACTGGATCTCGCCCCCGCGCACGTGGCCGGAAACTCGTTCGGCACCGCGATCATCCTGCGCGCGGCGGCGCGCCGGCCGGACGTATTCCGGACTCTGATCGGCCACGAGCCGCCGCTTTTCCCGCTGCTCGCCGGCACCGACTTCGAACCGGTGCTGGCCGACGTCCGGGCCCGGGTCGCCGCCGTCGTCGAGCTGCTCGAGGACGGCGACGACGAGGCCGGAGCACGACGGTTCGTCGAGACGATCGCCTTCGGACCCGGCGCCTGGGACCGGCGGCTGACGCCGGAGATGCGCGCCGTGTTCATCGCCAACGCGCCGACCTGGCTCGACGAGACGCGCGATCCGGACGCGCTGGAGACGGACCCGGAGGCGCTGGCGCGCTTCGACCGCCCGGCGCTGCTGACGAACGGCAGCGAGAGCGCCCCCTTCTTCGGACCGGTGGTGGACCTCATCGCCCGGTCGCTGCCGCGGGCCGAGCGGGTCACGATCGAGGGCGCCGACCACGTCCCCCACATCAGCGTTCCGGAGCGCTACGTGGAGCTCGTCGAGGCGTTCGCCAGCGGCGCGGCAGCGGCGGACGGCTAGCGGCGCCGAGGCCGTCGGCGATGGGCAAGCCTCCGGCATACTCGCCCGAGCCCGGCGACAAGCTCGCGTTCACGCGCCGCTTCGACCGCCTCTACTCGCGGTTCGCCCGCCCCTACGACCTCGCCGTCAAGCTGCTTCCGACCTGGCGCCGCTGGCTCAGCCACGCCCTGCCCGAGATCGACGGCCCGCGCGTGCTCGAGGTATCGCCGGGGACGGGCTGGCTGCTGAGCCGCTACGCGGGCCGCTTCGAGGCCCACGCGGTCGACCTCAACCCGGAGCTGATCGCGATCGCGCGCCGCAACCTGCGCCGCGCCGGGGTCAGCGCCGAGCTGCGGGTCGGCGACGTCGCCGCGCTCCCGTACGCCAACGCGAGCTTCGACACGGTTCTCAACACGATGGCGTTCAGCGGCTACCCCGACGGTCGCCGAGCGCTGTCGGAGATGGCCCGGGTGCTGCGTCCCGGCGGCCGCCTGGTGCTGATCGACGTCAACTACCCGGCTGACCGCAACCGCCTCGGCCGCGCCGCGGTCGAGCTCTGGAAGCGCTCCGGCGACCTGATCCGGGACCTCGCCCCGCTGTTCGCCGAGCTCGGCCTCGACCCGACCGACCGCGAGATCGGCGGCTTCGGCAGCGTCCACCTCTACCTCGCCACCAAGCCCGCCGACCCCGGGGCGGGTCCGGAGCCGGGCGGCTGAGCGAGTTCCGAGCCATGAAGGCAGTCGAGCCCACCCTCAGGTCGTGAGGCGCCGTGATCGGTCGATGGCGCGCTGGCTACGCCCGGTCCCGTGCCGGGTTGCCCCGATCCCACCAGTCGATGGTCTCGCCCCGCTCCTGCAGCGCCTCGATCGAGCGGGCGACGAAGTGGGCGCTCGAGCCGGTGACCGAGCCGCAGAACTTCCAGAGCTCACGTGTGGCGCGCTTGTAGCGATGAACCAGATCGTCGAGGTCGAAGGCGTCGATCTCGCCTGCGTCGTAGGCGGTGAAGCCGTCACGGACCCGCTCGAGCAGTCGGCGAGCCGGGCCTCGTAGTAGGTCCCAACCAGGGCGACGTCAGCGAGCCGCTGTGCCTTCTCGGTGGCCCTGCTCATCGGTACTGCGGCGGCGCTTCTCCGACCCGCTCGATCACCCGCGGGTAGGCGCCTCCGTCGGATTCGAGCTGCTCACGCAACCTCAGCAGCACCCGCCACTCGTCGCCGAAGTCGAACACGTAGGCGATCTCGGTGCCGGGCTCGAGGCCGAGCTCGGCGATCGGCAGCTCGGCGGTCGCCGCTCCGCGTGAGTCGAGGTCGATCGGGCTCGTGTACTCATGCTCGGACGCTCCCCAGAACTCGCCGTCGATCCAGAACGAGTAGAGATGGTCGTCGAGCCAGCCGAACGCGCCCTGGATTGCCTGGTGGAGCACGGTCAGGTGCTGGTCGGCGCCGACGGCGACCCGTGCGCGGACGCCGGGTGCGTTGACGAGCTCGGCGTCGAAGACGAGGGCGGATCCGCCGATTGGCCCGCTCCGGGGTACCGCGAGCGCGCCGGCGCCCGCATCGGTGAGCGCCAACACCGTGCTCCAGCGCGGCCCCGCCGGATCTCGTCGACGCTCGATCAAGCCGTACGCCTCGCCGCGGCAGACGACATCGATCAGGTCCCAGCTCAAGCCCCGTGCGTCGGGCGGGCGCCCGGCCTCGTCGACCCAGCCGTTCCAGCCGGCGGCACCCGCCGCTGCCTCGGCCAGCTCATCGTGCTGGCGCTCGCCGCCGGCGAGCGAGTCGACGACCGCGTTCGCGATGACGGCTCCGAGCGCGTCACCGCCACCGAGGTCGGAGGCCAGGCAGGCGAGCAGCGCGTCGCGATCTTCGAGAAGGGCGCGACCACGCTTGGTGCTGAACAGCTTGCGCCCCCGTCGCCTGACGAGCCCGAGACGACGCAGGCCCTCGCGAAGCGCCTCGAGGATCCGGACATCGGCCTCGCGCTGCGGCGGCCCGACCACCTCCGTGTCCCACCAGGACGGCCACCGCTCCACGCCCTCCCGCACGACCGCCCTCGCGAGCGCGTGCGTCTGGGTCAGGGGGACGCCTTCGACGCCCATCTCGAGCAGCCAACGGGCCGGCTCAGTTGCCCGATCGACGGCGGCCTCTTCCACGAGCCCCACGGTAGCTGAGCGGCCCCGGGCTCGCCGGCCATCGCCAAAAGGCCATCGCCTTGGCCACGGCGGGACCGACTTGAGCTGCCTCGCACCGCGAGCCCGCTGGTCTCGGCTGGCGGAGAGCTGGAGAGCTCGCCTAGAACAGCTATCTGAGCGAACCTCGCGCCATGTAGCTTGGGGCATGGGATGCGGGGGCGCCCTGCCACCGGCACGGCTACCGATTCCGCGTCCGCCCTGGACCCGACGCGGCGGCGGTTGAGAGAAGCCTCACGTCCGGGCCGGAACGCATGATCGACGGGTGCCGACGATCAGTCGCTTCCACGGGATAGGGATCGCGATGTCCCACGACGACCACGGCCACCCGCACCTCCACGCCCGCCATGCCGACGGCGAGGCGAAGGTGGGGATCGACAACCTCGAGGTGATCGCCAGCACCCTCCCCCGACGTCTAGCTTCGCTTCGTGCTCGCCTGGGCCGAGCTTCATCAGGCAGAGTTGGCCGAGAACTGGCAGCGGGCTCGCGCGGGTGAGACGCTCAAGGAAATCGAGTCACTGCGATGACAGGCCTGACCCCGGATGTCACCGAAGCCACCGTCGTGCGCCGCGGCGTCTTGGCGTTACGTTTCGCCGACGGGTTGAGTGGCGAGGTGGAGCTGCTCGATCGGATGAACGGCCCGGTCTTCGAGCAGGCTCGAACGCCGGGAGGTTTCGCCAAGGTCGCCGTCGATGGGGAGACTTGAACCGTCGCGTGGCCGGACGGCGCCGACCTTGCGCCGGACACGCCCTATGAGCGCGTCCGTACCGGCGGGTGGCCGCGCGACCCGGTAGCGACGTCCCGCGCCGCTACCGGCTGAGCTACCACACCCTCCTCCGAACGTCCCGTCGCACCGGGTGCCTACTGCTTGCCACACGGCAGAGAACGGCGCAGAAGCAAGCGGCGCGGCGGCCGGGGCGGAAACGGCTTTGGCTTCAGGCGCAGCGATCCGGCGGGGGCCTTGATCAGAAGCGGCTGATCTGAGCGACATCCGCGCCATCTGGCTTGAACAAGCTGCGCAAGCGAAGCTTGCTACCAGCCGTGCAACCGATTCTTGGAACCCGGCGTCGGCACGACCTGGTAGCTGGACAGCCCTACGCAGGTTCCGGCTCTGATTTATCTGATACCATTTCCCCATGGCTCGCCTGACCGCCACGGAAGCAGCACGGAGCTTCTCGGAAGTCCTCAACCGCGTCACCGCCGGCGAGGAGGTCGAGGTGACCCGAAGCGGCGCACCGGTCGCCGTCATCGGACCCGCTACGACGCGCCTGATCTCTGCGGAGCGCTTCCGCGAGCTAATCACGACGGCGCCGCGGCCCGATGAGGCTTTCGCCGATGACGTCAGAGCGGCGCGGGCGGCCGTCGGACCGCCGGATGAGTCGTGGCCCTCCTCATAGATACCGATCTGCTGATTGACCTAGAGCGGGGCGCGGGCATACCCTCGACCGAGGCGCTCCTCGGAAATGAGGATCGCGCAATCAGCGTGGTCACCGTGAGCGAGCTGCTTCACGGGGCGCTGCGTGCCACGGGAGCTGTGCGGACGCAACGCCGGGCGTTCATCGAGCACCTGCTGGGAGGGTTGCGCGCGATCCCGATCACCGAGCCGGTAGCGCGCGTGCATGCCGAGGTGTGGGCGGACCTCTCCACGCAAGGCCGGGTCATCGGCGCGCACGATCTGTGGATCGCCGCCACCGCTCTGGCGCACGGGCTGGGTGTGGCCACACGCAATGCAGCTGAGTTCGGACGGGTTCCAGGCCTGCGAGTGGTCGAGACCGCGAGCTGACCCGCGCCTGCGGTCCGCTGGTCGTCGCTGGAAAAACACTGCCGCGGGGCGCTGGTAGCACGAGGCTCGCGGCTTGTGCCCGCTACCAGCTGAGCTACCAGTCGCTTTCGCGGCTGCGGTCTACACCGCGCCCTTCCGCGCTTGCCACAGCCACGGCGAAGGCGCTGAAAAGAGCGGCTGATGGGATTCGAACCCACGACCTTCTGCATGGCAAGCAGACGCTCTAGCCAACTGAGCTACAGCCGCGTGAGGCGGGCAGTCTAGATCATGGGCGGCCGGCGCTGATCCGGCGTCTGCGTCTGGAATCGATGGTCCGTGGCGACGGCAATTCCAGACGCAGGTCCGTCCTGGCGCCCGGCCGGATCGGCGCGGGCGGGCGGAAGCGCGCGTTTGTCTCGGCGGCGCGGCGGCGCGGCGGTCAGCGCGGGCGTGGCAGTGGCGTGGCGGTGGCGCAGGCGGCGCGGCGACGGGCGCGGGCGTGGCGGGGCGGTCAGCGCGGGCGTGGCGTGGCGGCCAGCGCGGGCGCGGTGGGGCGGTGCGGCGGCGGGCGCGATCACGCCTCGGCGTCGAGCGCCTGGTTGACGAGCGCGTCGGCCTCGGCGTTGCGCTCGCGCCTTACGTGGCGCAGCGACCACTCGGAGAACTCGCCCAGCGCCCGCTGCGCAGCCGAGTGCAGCGGCCGCAGGCCGGCGTCCTTGACCTTGTACTCGCCGCGGACCTGCTTGACGATCAGCTCCGAGTCGCCGACGAGGTCGATCTCGGTGGCGCCGAGCTGCTTCGCGCGCTCGATCCCGAGCAGCAACGCCCGGTACTCGGCGACGTTGTTGGTGGCGCGGCCGATCGACTCGCTGACCTCGTGGATCACCTCGCCCCGCTGGTCGCTGATCACCGCGGCGATCGCCGCCGGGCCCGGGTTGCCGCGGGCGCCGCCGTCGACGTGGACGGTGAGCCTCACCGCTGCGCCTCCTCCGCGGCGCGCACGTGCAGGGTGCCGTCGGAGCCGGCGATCAGGTTCCAGCTCCGGTGCTCGGCCCGGAGCTGGTCGATCGTCTCGCCCTTGCCGGACTCGCGGACCTCGATGCCGTGCTCGCCGGCGGCGATCTCCCACTGGTACCAGGTCAGCTCCCAGGCGACGGTGACGCAGAAGCCGGGAACGCCGCCGGCGGTCTCGATCGGCAGCGCTCCCGCCCGCGGCGCTCCCAGCGTCCGGGTCAGGCCGGCAACCGTGCGGCGATGGTCGGAGAAGTTGAAGCTGCGCAGCGCCTCGGCGAGCTCGGCCTCGGCCGCCGTCGGTTGCGAGCCGGTCCCGGCGGCGGCGGCCCGCGGCGGCGGCTCCGGCGCCGGCGCCGCGGCCTCGTCGCGCTGCCCGCGGCGAGCGCCGCCCGGACGCTCGCCGCCGCGGGCGGCGTCGAAGCGCGCGCGCAACCCCTCGAGCACCTGCCCGCGCGGTCGCCGGCGCTCGCGCTGACCGCCCGCCGCGCGCAGCTCCTCGGCCTCCTCGGGCCGCATCCAGCCCGCCGCCTCGGCGCGCGGCTTGCAGAGCTCGCAGACGATCGCCTCCGCCCAGTTGCGGCTGACGTAGGTGCTCGGGCGCTCGCCCGCGAGCAGGCGGCGGCCGCAGACGGCGCAGGCGGGATCGATCGCTTCGTCGCTCACGGGGCCGCTCAGGTTAGATCACGTCCGCGGGCCGGCCCGGGGCTCAGTGTGCCGCCAGCTCCTCCTCGGGCGCGGCGGCGGCGATGACGCCGGCGGCGAGCTGAGCGGGCAGCTCCTCATAGCGCTCGAAGGCGATCGTGTACTCGCCGCGGCCGCCGGTGATCGCGTGCAGGTCACGGGCGTAGTCGAGCACCTCGGCGAGCGGCGCCTCGGCGGCGATCTCGGTGACGCCGGGACGGGGCGTCATCCCGAGCGGATGCCCGCGGCGCGAGCTGAGGTCGCCGATCACGTCGCCGACGGCGTCCTCGGGAACGTGGATCGCGAGGTGGACGATCGGCTCGAGCAGCGCCGGGTCGGCGTCCCTGAGCGCGTCCTTGAGCGCCATCGAGCCGCAGATCTTGAACGCCATCTCGGAGGAGTCGACGCTGTGGTGGGAGCCGTCGACGAGCCGCACCCGCAGGTCCTTGACCGGGTAGCCGGCGACCGATCCGTGCTCCATCGCCTCGACGACGCCCTTCTCGACCGCGGGGATGAAGCCGCCGGGAATGACGCCACCCTTGATCGCGTTGTCGAACACGAGGCCGCTGCCGGGATCGACCGGCTCGATCTCGATCACGCAGTCGGCGAACTGGCCGCGGCCGCCGGTCTGCTTCTTGTAGCGGGCGTGGGCGCGGGCGCCGCGACGGATCGTCTCGACGTAGGGGACGCGCGGCGGCTTCAGCGTGATCTCGGCCCCGAACCGCTCCTTCATCCGCCCGAGCACGACGTCGACGTGAACCTGGGTCAGCCCGGCGATGATCTGCTCCCCGGTCTGCGCGTCGCGATGGACGTCGAGGCAGGGGTCCTCCTCGCGCAGCCGCCGGATCGCCGTCACCGCCTTGTCCTCATCGCCCTTGCTCTTCGGCTCGTAGGCGTAGGCCATCACCGGCGCCGGCAGCTCGAGCTTCGGCGCCCGCAGGCCGCGGGCGGAATCGCAGAGCAGGTCGCCGGCGGTCGTCTCCTTGAGCTTGGCGACGACGCCGATGTCGCCGGCGCCGAGCTCGTCGACCGGGCGCAGCTCCTTGCCGATCGGCTCGGCGAGCTGGCCGATCCGCTCCTTGGCGCCGCTGCGCTCGTTGTGGACGTGGCTGTCGGAGCGCAGCGTCCCGGCCAGCACCCGCAGCGCGTTGAGCCGGCCGGTGAACGGATCGGCGGTCGTCTTGAACACCTGGGCGAGCAGCCCGCCGCCCTCGTCGGGCTCGACCCCGACCTCCTCCCCGGCCTCGTCGAGCAGCGCCCGGGCGCCGCGCATCGCCGGCGAGGGCAGGTCCTCAATCAGCGCCTGCAGCAGCCGCTCGATGCCGAGGTCGCGGGTCGCGATCCCGCAGGTGACGGGGAACAGATGGCCCTCGGTCACGCCCCGCTTCAGCGCGGCGACGATCTCCTCATGGGAGATCTCGTCGCCCTCGAGGTAGCGCTCCATCAGCTCGTCGGAGTTCTCGGCGACCTCGTCCATCAGCTTCTCGCGGTAGCGCTCCGCGGTCGCGACCAGCTCCTCGGGGATCTCGGCCTCGACCTCCTCGCCGCGGCCGTCGGAGTCGTGCAGGAATGCCCGCATGTCGATCAGGTCAATCACGCCGCCGACCTCCTGCTCGGAGCCGATCGGGATCTCGGTTGCGACGACGTGGGAGCCGAACGACTCCTGCAGCCCCTCGAGCGTGCGGAAGAAGTCGGCGCGCTCGCGGTCGAGCATGTTGACGAACACGAGCCGCGGCAGGCCGGCGGCGTCGGCGCGGGCCCAGAGCCGCTCGGTGTGGACCTGGACGTCGTCGACGGCGCTGACGACGACGACCGCGGCGTCGACGACCGCCAGCGCCGCCAGCGCCTCGGCGACGAAGCCGGGATCGCCGGGCGTGTCGATCAGGTTGATCTTGCGGCCGCCGTGCTCGAACGTGCAGATCGCGGCGCCGATCGACATCTCGCGCTCCTGCTCGTCGGGCTCGAAGTCGCTGACGGTCGAGCCGTCCTCGACCCGGCCGAGCCGGTTGATCGCCCCCGCCTCGTACAGCATCGCCTCGACCAGCGACGTCTTGCCGCAACCGCGATGGCCGATCAAAGCGACGTTGCGGATGCGATCGGCCGCCTTGTGCGACATGGCCCGCGACCCTATGGGATGCGAGTCCTCGAGGTCAAGCGGCGGCGGTCCCTGACGTGCGCGGGAGCGTGCTGGGCAAGGAAGCGGCGGCCGCCGTGGCCACCGGCCACAAGGCCTGCCGATGACGCCGCCCAGCGCGCTCTGAGTCCTCGAGGTCAAGCGGCGGCGGTCCCTGACGTGCGCGGGAGCGTGCTGGGC
>CAZCFA010000036.1:0-8085 GCA_964497825.1 uncultured Conexibacter sp. | reverse complement strand
CGGCCGCCGTGGCCACCGGCCACAAGGCCTGCCGATGACGCCGCCCAGCGCGCTCCCGCGCCGTCAGGCGGCTTGCAGGTGGCCGCGCATGCCGAGCACCGCCTTGGTGTGCAGCTGGGAGACGCGCGACTCGGTGACGCCGAGGACCTCGCCGATCTCGCGCAGGGTCAGCGCCTCGTAGTAGTAGAGCGCGATCACCAGCCGCTCGCGGTCGGGCAGCGCCTCGATCGCCTCGGCGAGGCGGTCCTTGAGCTCGACGGTGTCGATCGCCTCCTCGGGATCGACCGCGTGCGGGTCGCGGATCGTGTCGAGCAGCGAGACCTGGCCGCCGTCGGGATCGGCGACGGTCCAGAGGTCGTCGAGCGCCAGCACCGAGGAGTTGGCGATCTCGAGCAGGCTGTTGCGGAAGTCCTCGACGTCGACCCCGAGCTTCGCCGCCATCTCCTCCTCGGTCGGGGTCCGGCCGAGCCGGTTCTCGAGCTCGGAGTGGGTGCGCTCGACGTCGCGGGCCTTGGCCCGGACCGAGCGCGGCACCCAATCGAGCGAGCGCAGCTCGTCGATGATCGCGCCCTTGATCCGCGACACCGCGAAGGTCTCGAACTTGATGTCGCGTTCGAGGTCGTAGCGCTCGATCGAGCCGATCAGGCCGATCAGGCCGTAGGAGATCAGGTCGCCCTCGTCGACGTGCGAGGGCAGGCCCGCCGCCATCCGCCCGGCGACGTACTTGACCAGCGGCGAGTAGGCGACGACGAGCCGCTCCCGTGCGCGCTCATCGCCCTCCTCCTTGCACCGGCGCCAGAGCTCCTTCAGCTCGACGGCCTTGACGTTGGTCTCCATCGAACGATCCCTTCCTCGTGCCCGTACGTTAGTCCAGCCTCGCGACGCTTGGCAACGGGCTCAGGCCCGCGGATGGGCGCTTGCGTAGGCGGCGCGCAGGCGGCTCGGCTCGACCCGGGTGTAGATCTGGGTCGTCGACAGGCTCTCGTGGCCGAGCAGCTCCTGGATCGCCCGCAGGTCCGCCCCACCCTCGAGCATGTGGGTGGCGAACGAGTGCCGCAGCGCGTGCGGCGAGACGCGGCCGCCGATCGCCGCCATCTGCACGCGCTTGCGCAGCCGCCTCGTCACGTCCGAGGGCGACAGCCGCCGGCCCCGCTTCGAGAGCAGCAGCGCGCGCTCGCCGCGGCCGTCGGCGAGCGCCGGCCGCGCGCGCTCGAGGTAGCCGCGCAGCGCCCGCTGGGCGGGCTCGCCGAGCGGCACGACGCGCTCGCTGCCGCCCTTGCCGCGAACGCGGACCGTCTCCGACTCGAAGTCGATCGCGTCGCGGTCGAGGCCGACGAGCTCCGAGCAGCGCAGCCCGCAGCAGTAGGCGAGCTCGAGCATCGCCCGATCGCGGGCGTCGAGCGGGGTCGCGGTCGGCACCGAGTCGAGCAGCCGCCGCATGTCATCGCGGTCAAGCACCCGCGGCAGCCGCGACGCCGGCCGCGGGCTCGGCAGCAGGTCGGCCGGGTTGGCGGCGACCTCGCCGCGACGGGTCAGGTGCTCGTAGAAGCCGCGGACCGCCGCCAGCTCGCGGCTGATCGTGGCGTGCTCGAGCCCGCGCTGGGCGAGCATCGCGGCGAACCCGCGCAGGCTCCGGTAGCTGACCGCGGTCGGGTCCGGGATGCCGGCGCCCGCCGCCCAGCGCGACAGCTGCTCGAGGTCGTGGCGGTAGGCGCGCAGCGTGTGCGGCGAGACGTGGCGCGAGACGAGCTCGCCCTCGTAGGCCTCGATCGCCCGCCGCCAGGCGGGCGTCAGCGGATCATCGACGTCGGCGCGCATCAGCGTCTAGCTTCGCCCCCGGGAGCGCGCAGCCTGCAAGCGCGGGCCCGCCCTACTGGATGTAGATCGGCGTGCCGACGTCGACGCGGTCGTAGAGGTCTTCCACGTCGGGGATCGCCATCCGCACGCAGCCGTGCGAGGCGGCGCTGCCGAGCGAGGCGGTGTCGGTGGTGCCGTGGATCCCGGCGCCGTCATAGATGCCCATCCAGCGCGCCTTCAGCGGGTTGTCCGGGCCCGGCGGCACCGTCGTGCCGGCGAGATCGCCGGCCCAGGCCGAGTCGGGCACGTTCCAGACCGGATCGACCTGCTTGTTCTGGATGTGGTACAGCCCGGTCGGGGTGTCGAAGCCGAGGGCGCCGATCGCGACCGTGTACTGCTTCTCCTCCTTCAGGTTCCGGTACAGGGTAAGCGTGAAGTTGGAGCGGTCGACGACCAGGTAGGTCGGGTACTTCTCGGCGACCTCGGCCGTCGTCACGTCGGGCTTGACCTTCTCGGTCTTCGGCTCGACCGTGCGGTCGGCGGGATCGTCGATCGCGGCCTCGACTCGGCGCCGCAGGGCACCGGCGTCGACCGCGATGCCGGGCCGCGAGGCGACCGGGACGAGCACGCCGCCGGAGGGGTCGACGCTGGCGTCGACCGGATCGCGGTTGACGTTGGCGACGACGTGGTTGACGAAGTGCTCGACCTCGTCCTCGTCGTAGGCGACCTCGGGGGCGATCGCCACGTCGACCTCGCCGCCGCTGATCTCGCGCCAGACCCTGGTCGGCAGGCTGCCCTCGCGGGAGGCGGCGAGGGCGCGATCGACCATGCCGTCGACGTCCGCGTGGACGTCGAGCTCCCTCGAGGTGAGCTCGAAGGTCTCGTCGCCGTACTTGACCTTGACGGTCTTGTCCAGCGGCGTCACCAGGTTGGTCCGGACCTGGGAGGCGGCCGCGTCGGCGTCGAGGCCGCCGACGTCGACGCCGCCGATCGTCACGCCCTCGGCGATCTTGTCCTTCTGGGTCGAGTCGTACCAGTAGGCGAGCAGCACGACGGCGATCGCCCCGAACAGGGCCACCACGATCGAGATCTGCGCCTTGCGCCCCACTTAGGTGTTCCTCCGAACGGGTTCAGCGAGTCTCCGGGTCAGCTCGCGGCCGGCCCGGCTTCGCTTCGGAAGTGTAGGCACGAGCTGCGGTCGCCGCGAGCGGCGGGCCGGGGTGCAACCGGGTTTGCGCGCCGCCGCGGGCGGAGGCCGGCGGCTCAGCCCGCGGACGGATCGCGCTCGGCGCCGGCGCGCCGCTCGGCGGCCGGCTCGGGCCGGGTCAGCGGGCTGCGGCGCAGGAACCGCTCGACCTCGGCCTCGTAGGTGTAGGTCCGCTCGACCCCGCGCAGGATCGGGTGCAGGCGCAGGTGCTCGGCGAACGCGAGCACGGTCTCGCGGGTGGTGTGGCCGTAGCCGAACCCGGTCGCCTTGTAGCGGCGGTTGTCGATGCCGCGGCCGAAGCGGAGCTGGTTGATCATCTCGTCCGGGATCCGCAGCCCGACCGAGCGCAGCGGCCCGGCCAGCATCCCGGTCCCCCACGGCGGCAGGAGCGGCGCCGGGCGCTTGCCGAGCAGGCCGATCACCTCCGAGAGCGCGAGGACGCCGTCGCCGGCGACGTTGTAGACGCCGGGCAGCTGGTGCAGCGCGGCGTGCTCGAGCGCGTGGACGACGTCGTCCTCGTGCACGAACTGGCAGCGCGGATCGAAGCCGAGCACCATCGGCACCAGCGGCAGCGCGAACATCCGCGAGAACGAGGTGCGGACCGAGGGCCCGAGCACGTTGACCGCGCGCAGCACCGTGACCGCGACCGCCGGCTGCTTGACGGCGAAGTCGACCACCGACGCCTCGGCCTCGACCACGTCGCGCTCGATCGCCGTCCGCGGCCGCCGGCCGCGGCTCATCGCCTCGGTGAAGAACGCCGGGTCGTCCTGCTCGCAGCCGTAGACGTGGGCCGAGGACTTGAAGATGAAGCGGCGCACGGGCGAGTCGGCGCCGGCGCAGGCGGCGAGCACGTTCATCGTCCCGATCACGTTGTTCTCGTGCGTCTCGCGGCGCGGGCGGACGGTCGAGTCGACGATCAGGCGGGTGTCGATCACGGTGTCGATCCGCGCCGCGTCGACGATCCGCTCGATCAGGCCGTGCTGGTTGGAGACCTTGACGAACTCGGTGCGCTCGAGCTCGCGGGTCGGATCGTCGGCGTCGACGCCGACGATCGCCTCGATCTCGTCGAACGCCTCGAGCGCCTGCGCGAGCTTGCCGCCCCAGTAGCTCGACAGGCCGGTGATCAGCACCCGCCGGGCGGGCCCCGGGGCGCTCATCCGGTCCACACCGAGCGACGGCCGCCGACGATCTCGTGCAGGCCCTCCTGGATCCGCGCCCGGACCTCCTGCGCGACCGTCTGCACCAGCGCCTTGTCCTCGGCCGGCTCGGACCCCATCCGGGTCGTGTCGATCGGCTCGAGGAAGCGGATCCGGAACTTCGCCGGTAGGTAGCCGAGCATCCCCGCCGGGCCGAGCCAGGGGAAGGTCGGCGTGATCGGGAAGTACAGCAGCCCGGTCAGCCGCTGCAGCAGCTGCGACTGCATGAACACCGGCGCCGCCTCCTCGGCGCCGACGACGCAGACCGGGACGAGCTGCGCGCGGCCCCGCATCGCCGCCTCGACGAAGCCGCCGCGGCCGAAGCGCTGGACGCGGTAGCGGTCCTTGACCAGCTTCTCAGTCCCCTTGCGCCCCTCGGGGAAGACGAGCACGAGCCGGCGCTCGTCGAACAGCAGCCGCTGCACGTTGGCGGGATGGGCGGGCACGCAGCCGATCTTCGGCAGCAGCGCCGAGAAGCCGGGGTAGCCCTTGAAGAAGTGCTCGACGGTCATGTACAGCGGTCGCGGGTCGGGATGCTCCTCGCGGATCGCCTTGCCGATCATCGCCGCGTCGGGCGGCAGCGCCCCGGAGTGGTTGGAGACCAGCAGCGCGCCGCCGGCGCTCGGCACGTTCTCGATCCCCTCGACCTCGGCCCGGAACCAGTAGCGGTAGAAGAAGTTGACGACGGTCTCGTCGAAGATCCGCTCGACCCGCTCGGAGCGGCCCCAGTCGTCGAGCGTTCGGTCCGCTTCGATCGCCGGCATCAGCTCGCGCAGCCGCTCGCGCTCGGAGCGCTCGAGCCCGCCCCCCGGCGGCAGCGGCGCGGCCTCGGCCGGCCACGGGGACGCCAGCGACGTGCGCTTCGATTTGGCCATCGCCGCATTCTCGCATCGCTGCGGCGCTCTAACCTGCGCGGCGTGAGCGCTGATCCGGGAAGCGGCGAACCCGAGCGGGGGCCGCACGCGGTCACCTACCCCTACCGCCGGATCGAGCGCGTCGCCGCGAGCGAGCCCGACGGACCCGACCCCTACGGCAACCCCGACCCCGATCCCGCCTGGCTGCGGATCGACTGGCGCCGGCACCTGCGCAGCATCGAGCTCGGCTCGCAGCGCGTCAACTACGCCGAGATCGGCGAGGGTCCGGCGATCGTCTTCATCCACGGGCTCGGCGGCTGCTGGCAGAACTGGCTCGAGACGATGCCGCGGATGGCCGAGCTCGGCCACCACGCGATCGCCCTCGATCTGCCCGGGTTCGGCGCCAGCCCGATGCCGCCGGCGGGCATCTCGGTCCCCGGCTACGGCGAGCTGGTCGGCGAGCTCTGCGCGCGGCTCGGCGTCGAGGCCTGCACGCTCGTCGGCAACTCGATGGGGGGCTTCATCGCCGCTCAGGTGGCGGTCGCGGAGCCGACCTGGGTCGAGCGCCTCGTGCTCGTCTCCTCGGCCGGGATCAGCCACGCGACGATGCGGCGCGAGCCGGTCGAGGTCGCGGCGCGGCTGACCGTCCTCGCGAACCCGTTGCTGCTGCGCCTCGACCTGCCGTCGCTGCGGCGCCCCGGGCTGCGCAAGCTCGCCTTCGGCGGCATCGTCCGCCACCCGCTGGAGCTGCGCCGGGAGCTGCTGGCCGAGCAGCTGATCAACGGGTTCGCGGCGCCGGGCGTCGTTCCCGCGGCGGCGGCGCTGGCCGGCTACGACCTGCTCGACCGGCTCGAGCGGATCCGGGTCCCAACCCTGATCGTCTGGGGCCGCGACGACCTCGTCGTCCCGGCCGCCGATGCCGCCGGCTTCGCCGAGCGGATCGCGGGCAGCCGCCTCGTCGTCTTCGACGACTGCGGCCACGTGCCGATGCTCGAGCGCCCGCTCCGCTTCAACCGGCTGCTCGAGCGGTTCACAGCGCCCTAGCCGGGGGCCGCGCCGCGGGCGGGGCTCAGCCGCGCGGGCGCAGCAGCGACAGCATCGCCCGCGGCGCCCGCCGCCGCGCCCCGTCGAGGCAGTCGCGCAGCGCCGCCGGCGTGCCGGCTCCGTGGCTGCCGGTCCCGTGGCCGGTCAGCAGGTGAACCGGCTCGTAGGCGCCGAGCCGGCGCGGCGGCAGCAGCCGCAGCATCGGGTGGATGCCGATCGGCTCGCCGCCGGCGCGGAAGTAGGGGGCGGTCCCGACCGCCTCGGCCACGACCAGCGCCCGTTCGGCCGGCGCCCAGAGCGCGACCTCGTTCCAGAACCGGTTGCGGATCAGCGGCACCGGCTCCAGCGGCGCGCCCTCGATGCCGTCGAACGGGAGCCGGTGATGGGCGACGCCGAGCCGCGCCGCGAGCGCGGCGCAGTCGCGGTTGTGGCGGTCGAGGAGCTGGACGACGGCGGCCGGCTCGCCGACCGCCGCGATCCGCTCGTCGAGGCCGGCGACGTCGACCGGGTCGATCACCCAGACCGAGTCGCCGAGCCGCAGCGCGTGGCAGGCGCGCTGCATCAGCTCGCCGGGATCGGGCAGCCAGGAGAGCCCGAGCTCGTGGGTCTCGAAGCGGGCGTCGGCGATCGCGCAGCTCCTCCGCCCCGCTAGCCGGTCACGGCGCCCTCGGAGGCGCTCGAGACGCTCGCCGCGTACTTGGCCATCACCCCGGTGCTGTAGATCGGCTCGGGTCGCTCGTAGGCGGCGACGCGGGCGGCGATCTGCTCGTCGCTGAGGTCGACGTCGATCGTCCGCCCCTCGACGTCGATCATGATCCGGTCGCCCTCGCGGATCGCCGCGATCGGGCCGCCCTTGACGGCCTCGGGGGCGACGTGGCCGATCATCAGCCCGCGGGTCGCGCCGGAGAAGCGGCCGTCGGTGATCAGCGCCACGTCCTCGCCGTGACCGGCACCGACGATCGCCGCCGTCACCTGCAGCATCTCGCGCATCCCGGGGCCGCCCGTCGGCCCCTCGTTGCGGATCACGATGATGTCGCCGGGGTTGATCCCGCCCGCCTTGACGACCGCGTAGCAGTCCTCCTCGCGCTCGAACACCCGGGCCGGGCCGGTCTGGCCGCGGCGCTCGGTGCCGGCGACCTTGACGACGGCGCCGTCGGGGGCGATGTTGCCGTGCAGGATCGCGAGCCCGCCGTGGCGCTTGAGCGGATCGGCGGCGGGGCGCACGACCTCCTGGCCGGGCAGCTCGTCGGCGGCGTCGGCCTCCTCGCCGATCGTGCGGCCGCTGACCGTGATCTCGTCGCGATGCAAGAGGCCGGCCTCGTCGAGGCGCCGGAGCAGCAGCGGCACGCCGCCGGCGGCGTAGAGATCGGTGGCGACGAAGCGGCCGCCGGGCTTCATGTCGGCGAGCAGCGGCGTCCGCCGCGAGATCCGCTCGAAGTCGGCGATCTCCAGCGGCACGCCCGCCTCGCGGGCGACCGCGAGCAGATGGAGGACGGCGTTGGTCGAGCCGCCCGAGGCGCAGACGCAGGCGATCGCGTTCTCGAGCGACTCCCTGGTGATCACCTGGCTCGGGCGCAGATCCTCGGCCAGCACCCGCAGGACGAGCTCGCCGACCTTCTCGGCGACGGTCGCCTTCTCCTCGTCCTCGGCCGGAACCATCGCCGAGCCGCCGGCCGAGATCCCGAGCGCCTCGAACGCGCAGGCCATCGTGTTCGCGGTGAACTGGGCGCCGCAGGCACCGGCGCCGGGGCTGGCGACGTCCTCGAGCTCGGCCAGCTCCTCGTCGCTCATCGTGCCCGCGTTGTGGGCGCCGATCGCCTCGAAGACGTCGAGGATCGTCACGTCGCGGCCGTGGTAGCGACCGGGCGCGATCGAGCCGCCGTAGAGCATCAGCGAGGGGATGTCGAGGCGGGCCAGCGCCATCACGCAGCCCGGGATCGTCTTGTCGCAGCCGACGATGATCACCGCCGCGTCGAACGCGTAGCCG
>CAZCFA010000035.1:15190-27792 GCA_964497825.1 uncultured Conexibacter sp. | reverse complement strand
CTTCACCCTGCTCAACGTCCGGGGGATCCCGATCGGGGTCGACTGGAGCTGGTTCGTCGTCCTGTTCCTCGTCATCTACTTCCTATCCGGCTACTACCGCGACCTGCTCGGCAGCGCCGAGGGCTCGAGCCAGCCCTACCTGCTGGCGGTGCTGAGCGCCGCCGGCTTCTTCGCCTCGATCCTGCTGCACGAGCTCGGCCACGCGTTCGTGGCGTTGCGCAACCGGATCTCGATCAGCCAGATCACCCTCTGGATGTTCGGCGGCATCGCCGTCCTCGACCGCGACCCCGACGGCCCCGGGGTCGAGTTCCGGATCGCCGCCGCGGGGCCCGCGGTCACGCTCGTGCTGGCGCTGGCGGCGCTCGGCGTCGGCAGCGCGATCGGCGGCGGCTCGTTCTGGGACGTGAGCTCGTTCGACGAGAGCGCCGACGTCGATCCGGCGCTGGCGGTGCTGGCCTGGCTCGGCAACGTCAACGGCGCGATCCTGATCTTCAACCTGCTGCCGGCGTTCCCGCTCGACGGCGGCCGCCTCGTGCGCGCGATCGCCTGGAAGCTGACCGGCAACCGCGAGCGGGCGACGGTGTTCGCCGCCCGCCTCGGCCAGCTGTTCGCGTTCGCCTTCATCGCGCTCGGCGTCGTGCTGCTGTTCGCCGGCGCGGCGCTGAGCGGGATCTGGCTGGCGGTGATCGGCTGGCTGCTCGGCTCCTCGGCGCGGGCGACCGCCGCCCGCAGCGAGCTCAACCAGCGCCTCGGCGACCTCAGGGTCGCCGACGTGATGGATCCCGAGCCCGTCGCGATCCCCGCCGACACGACCGTCGATCGCGCCCTCGACGAGTACTTCCTCCGCTACCGCTGGCCCTGGTTCCCGGTCGTCGACGCGGCCCAGCGCTTCATCGGCCTGATCAACCGCGGCGCCGCCGACGCGGTGCCGGAGATCAGCAGGGCGAACCAGACGGTCTCCCAGGTCCTCGACGTCGGCGACGGCGCGGCGAGCGGCGAGCAGGTCGTCCGCTCCGACGCCCCGCTGGAGTCGCTGCTCGCCAACGTCGAGCTGCGGCGGCTGGGTGGGCTCGCCGCCGTCGATGCCGACGGCCGCCTGGCCGGGGTGATCACGCTCGACCAGGTCGGGCGGGCGCTGCGGCGCGCGGTCGGGCCGACGCCGCCGGGCTCGAGCTACCAGTCGCCGGAGGATCCGCCGCGGTGAGCCGCCGGCGATGAACGCGCCCCGGCAGGGAGCGCGGCCGCCGGGAGCGCCCGCGTGAGCTCCGGTGCCCCGAGCCTCGGCGCTGCCGCCGGATCGGCGCTGCAGCCGCGGCTGCGCTGGCTGCGCGAGATCTGGGGCTCGACGCTCGGCAAGAAGATCCTCGTCGCGATCAGCGGCGTGATCCTCGCCGCCTACGTGATCCTGCACGCGCTCGGCAACCTGAAGGCGTTGCAGGGCCCGAACGGCGGCGGCGAGGCGGCGATCGACAAGTACGCGGAGTTCCTGCGCACGGTCGGCGGGCCGGCGATCCCCTACTCGGGCCTGCTCTGGATCGTCCGCGCGATCCTGCTGCTCGCGCTCGTCGTCCACGTCGTCGGCGTCAGCCAGCTGATCGCCCGCAACCGCGCTGCGCAGCCGGGCGGGGCGCCGGTGATCCAGCGCTCGCTCGCCTCGCGGACGATGGCCTACAGCGGCTTCTTGCTGCTCGCCTTCATCGTCTTCCACGTGCTCCAGTTCACGACGCTGACGATCGACCCGACGCCGCTCGCCGCCGGCGAGGTCTACGCCAACCTCTACGGCGCCTTCCAGGAGTGGTGGCTGGTCGCGATCTACGTGGCGATGATGGCCGTCCTCTACCTCCACCTGCGGCACGCGCTGTGGAGCGCGCTGCAGACGATGGGCTGGGAGAAGCCGAACCGCAACGTGGCGCTGCGCCGCGGCGCGACGGCGACGGCGCTGCTCGTCGCCGCCGGCTTCGCCGCGGTGCCGATCCTGTTCTTCGCCGGCGCGCTGCCGGCGCCCGACGACGGCCCGACCGCCGATCAGGTCGCGGCGAGCGGGGTCGCGCGATGAGCCTCGAGCTCGACGCGAGGATCCCGCCGGGGCCGGTCGAGGAAAAGTGGCAGGGCTGGCTCGACGGCCACCGGCTCGTCGGCCCGCGCAACCGCGCCGAGCACCGGGTGATCGTCGTCGGCACCGGGCTGGCCGGCGCCAGCGCCGCCGCGACCCTGGCCGGGATGGGCTACCGCGTGCAGTGCTTCTGCTACCAGGACTCGGCCCGCCGCGCGCACTCGATCGCCGCCCAGGGCGGGATCAACGCGACCAAGGACTACGCCAACGAGGGCGACTCGGTCCACCGCCTGTTCGTCGACACGATCAAGGGCGGCGACTTCCGCTCGCGCGAGGCGAACGTCTGGCGGCTGGCCGAGCTCTCGACCGGGATCATCGACCAGGCGGTTGCCCAGGGGGTGCCGTTCAACCGCGAGTACGGCGGCATGCTGGCGACCCGCAGCTTCGGCGGCGTGCTCGTCGAGCGCACCTTCTACTGCCGCGGCCAGACCGGCCAGCAGCTGCTGCTCGGCGCCTACCAGGCGCTGCAGCTGCAGGTCCACGAGGGCCGGGCCGAGATCAGGGCCCGGCACGAGATGCTCGACCTCGTGATCGTCGACGGGCGCGCCCGCGGGATCATCGCCCGCGACCTGCTCAGTGGCGCGATCGAGGCCCACCCCGCCGACTGCGTCGTGCTCGCCAGCGGCGGCTACTGCAACGTCTACTACCTCTCGACCAACGCCAAGAACTGCAACGCGACGGCGATCTGGCGCGCCCACAAGCGCGGCGCCGGCTTCGCCAACCCCTGCTTCACCCAGATCCACCCGACCTGCATCCCGCAGACGGGCCACTACCAGTCGAAGCTGACGCTGATGAGCGAGTCGCTGCGCAACGACGGCCGGATCTGGGTGCCGCGGGACGCCGACGAGCAGCGGCCGCCGGGCGAGGTTCCCGACGAGGAGCGCTTCTACTACCTCGAGGAGCGCTACCCGCGCTTCGGCAACCTCGTCCCCCGCGACGTCGCCTCGCGGCAGGCGAAGCTGGTCTGCGACGACGGCCTCGGCGTCGGCCCGACCGGGCGCGGCGTCTACCTCGACTTCCGCAACGCGATCGCCGAGAAGGGGCGCCAGACGATCGCCGACCGTTACGGGAACCTGTTCGAGATGTACGAGCGGATCACCGGCGACTCGCCCTGGCGGACGCCGATGAAGATCTACCCCGCCCCGCATTACTCGATGGGCGGGCTCTGGGTCGACTACGGCCTGCAGACGACGATCCCGGGCCTGTTCGCGATCGGCGAGGCGAACTTCTCCGACCACGGCGCCAACCGGCTCGGCGCCAGCGCGATGATGCAGTGCCTCGCCGACGGCTACTTCATCGCCCCCCACACCATCACCGACTACCTCGCCCGGCTCGAGCGGGAGACGGACGAGCGGCACGCCGCCTTCGGCGCCGGGGTCGAGGCCGCCCGCGAGCGGACCGAGCGGCTGATCGCGATCGACGGGACGACCGCGCCGAGCGTCTTCCACCGCCGGCTCGGCGAGCTGATGATCGACCGCTGCGGGATCACCCGCGACCGCGACGGGCTGCTCGCGGCGATCGACGAGATCGGCGCGATCCGCGACGATTTCTGGCGGGACCTGCGGGTCGGCGGCGAGCAGGGGGAGCTCAACCAGACGCTCGAGCACGCCGGCCGGCTCGCCGACTTCCTCGAGCTCGCCGAGCTGATGTGCCGCGACGCGATCGAGCGCGACGAGTCCTGCGGCTGCCACCTGCGCGAGGAGCACCAGAACGAGGCCGGCGGGCCGATCCGCGACGACGCCCGGTTCGCGACCGCGCAGGTCTGGGAGCACCGCGGCGAGGGCCTCGAGCCCGACGTCCACTACGAGGACCTGAGCTTCGAGGTCGTCGAGCCGACGACGCGGAGCTACAGGTGAACTTCACGCTCGACATCTGGCGCCAGCCCGACGGCGAGAGCCCGGGCCGGTTCGAGCGCCACGAGGTCAGCGGCGTCGACGGCGAGGCCTCGTTCATCGAGATGCTCGACGAGCTCAACGAGCGAATCGTGCACGACGGCGGCGTCGCGATCGCCTACGACCGCGACTGCATGGAGGGGATCTGCGGCGCCTGCTCGCTGCTGATCGACGGCATCCCGCACGGGCCACGGCAGGTGACGAGCTGCCAGACGTTCATGCGCGACTTCCCCGACGGCGCCGAGATCACGGTCGAGCCGTTCCGCGGCAGCGCCTTCGGCGTCGTCCGCGACCTCGTCGTCGACCGCAGCCCGTTCGACCGGATCGTCGAGTCGGGCGGCTACGTCTCGGTGACCAGCGGGCCGCAGCCGGAGCCGAACACGAACCCGGTCCATCCCGAGGATCAGGAGCACGCCCTTGACGCGGCGATCTGCATCGGCTGTGGCGCCTGCGTCGCCGCCTGCCCGAACGGCTCGGCGATGCTGTTCACCGGCGCCAAGGTCGCGCACCTGAACTCGCTACCGCAGGGGCAGCCCGAGCGCTTCGACCGCGCCCATGACATGGTCGTCCAGCACGACGCCGAGGGCTTCGGCGGCTGCAGCAACCACGGCGAGTGCCAGGCGGCCTGCCCGCAGGAGATCTCGATCAAGGTGATCGGCGAGCTCTACCACGACTACCGCAAGGCGATGCTGCACCGGCTGCGGGCGCGCCGGGGAGCGGTCAAGCCGCAGTAGCGGCCGCCCGCGGCCGCACCGACGCCTGGCTCCGGCGGCTCCGCGCTCGGCGCCGCCGCACCGGCGCCCGCGGCTCCCCGCCCCCGGCGCTCACCCCGCCGGCTGCCGCAGCTCCACGCTCGGCGCGCACCGCTGGCTGCGGCGGCTCCGCCCTCGCGGGCTCGCCGCGCCGGCTGCCGCAGCTCCGCTTCGGCGCGCACGGACCCGCCCCACCGGAGCCGAGTCGCGGGCGGCGACTTCGAGCCGGACGCACCGACGCCGCCGCGAGGTCGGGGCGACCGGTCGCGGCTCGCCTGCAACGGGAATCGCTCTCGCTGGTCGAGAGCGATCCCGGGCGCAGGCTGCGAGCCGCGCGTCTCGCCGACGCGATAGCCGCCCGAGCGGCCGGGCCGCGAGCCGCCACGTCCGTCACGGCGGTGATCGGTCGAGCGGCACCGGGGCGATCGGGTTCAGCGGCCTGGAATCCGGCGCCGCCCGCACAGGAACCCGGCCGCACGCCCGGCAGCCAGCGCCGCCCACGCCCGCCCGCCCGGCAGCCGGCGCCGCCCACGCCCGCCAGCCGGCGGGCGCCCGCCCCGCGCGAGCGCGAGGGCGAGCGCCGGCTCGCTGCGACCTCGCGATCAGCCGCCGCCCTTGACCCGGTAGACCTGCAGCTTCGGGTCCTTGCGGATCTCGGCGCCGGTGTAGCGCATCGGGATCAGCTTGCTCTTCGAGAACCGCTTCGTCTGGTCGCGCTGGTGCTTGTTGCCGGGCGCCTCCGACTGCGAGTAGGTGAGGATCCAGTCGCCCTTCGGGCCGCGCTTCTTGAACTCGGTGAACTGGACCGTGCTCGAGCCCGCGCCGACGACCCCGTAGGGGTAACTGGAGGAATCGTTGACGGCGCTGCCGATCACCTGCCAGCAGCCGGTGTTGCAGCCGTGGATCGGGATCCGCTTGCCGCTGTAGAAGGCGCGCTGGACGTCGCCGTAGGAGGCGTCGAGCGGGATCCCGCGATCGCGCAGATCCTGCACCGCCTCGCCGAGCGCGGCGATGCTGCCGGCGCTCGCCGTGTTGAAGACGTGCGGCGTCGTCAGCGGGTTGGCCGGATCGAAGGAGTCGCTCCAGAAGTCGGAGGCGCCGTCGATCTGCCACCAGACGTTGAACAGCCAGCCGCCGGGCGAGTTGAGCCGGCCGCTGTCGTCGTAGGCCTCGATGATCGGGCAGGCCTCGGTCACGTCGACGCCGTCGATCACCGGGTTCGCGCGGCAGATCTGGCCGAGCCCGTCGCTGGTCAGCTCGGCGCCGAGGCTGCGATCGGCGAGCCACATCCGCTGCAGGTTCTTGCGCGTGAACTTCGGCTTCTTGCCGAGGCCGTCGGAGGCGTCCATGCGCTCGGCGACCATCCGGTGGCCGAGCCGCGTCCGCAGCCCCTGCTGGCAGTCCTCGCAGCCGATGATCGGGCTGAACCCGGTCAGCGGCGCCTTCGCGTTCGCCTGCCAGTAGGAGTCGTTGGCGTTGAGCTCGTAGTCCTTGCGGAACTGGATCGGCAGGTTCGAGGGGCCGAAGATCCCGTCGACGGCGGCGTCGGCGTCGTTGCCCCAGCCGCAGGCCGAGGTCGATCCGTCGAGGGCGATGATCCCGGCCGCGTTGTAGAGCAGCTGCGAGAGCCCGGACGGGATGCAGGTGTCGATCTTCTCCTTGGTCACGTTCGGGACGACCGAGTTGTCGGCGTAGAACGCGTTGCCGCGGTCGTCGACGCCGATCGTGTTCACCCAGGGGATCCCCTGGAACTTCGATTGCCCCTTGATCAGGTCCTTGCCGCTGTCGGCCCGGTTCATCGCCAGGAACGTGTCGGCGGAACGGATCTGGTCGTTGGCGTCGCCGAGCGCGTAGGCGGTCGTGTTCGTCCACTCGATCCCGACCGAGGGCCGCGCCAGGACCGGGCCGAACCGGGTCGTCCAGACGGTCGCCGTCCGCGTCGTGCCGTCGTTGACCGGGATCGAGACCGTCTGCTTCTCCATCGGCAGCGACTGGCCGTCGTAGATGTAGCGGGTCGGGTCCGAGGGGTCGAGCTCGAGCTGGAACAGCGTGAACCGCGAGGCGGTCGAGACCGTGTGCGACCAGGCGACGTGCTTGTTGTGGCCGATGTTGACCAGCGGGAACCCGAACAGGCTGGCGCCGATCACGTTGACCTTGCCGGGCACCGTGAGCTGGAAGTCCCAGAAGCGCTCGGTGCCGTGCCAGGGGAAGTGCGGGTTGCCGAGCATCAGCGTGTTGCCGCTGCGCGAGTCCTTGGGGCCGACCGCGAGCGCGTTCGAGCCGATCTGCATCAGCTCGTCGTCGCTGCGGTCGGTCTGGTCGTAGGGCGAGCCCGCGATCGCCGCCGCCGCCTGCTTCGGGCTCAGCTGGCTCTCGGCGCCGGCGCCGGCCGAGTCGCCGGCTCCGGGCGGCGCCGCGTAGACGATGTCGGGGATGAAGTTCTGGGCGCTGGCGATCAGATCGGCCTGGTAGATCCGGCGCCAGATGTCGATCGGCTTGATCTTCATCACCCAGCCCTTGCCGCGGCAGCGGGGGTCGCCGGCGCGATCGATGCCGCGCTCGGCGATGTAGGCGTTGTAGCCCGCCGCGTAGCCGCGGACGAGCTTGCGCGCCGCCTTGCTCGGCCCGTCCGGGCGCTTCGCGTCGAGCAGGCTCTCGACCTTGTGCGAGTCGATGATCCAGCGCCAGAACAGGTCGGAGTCGACGTTGTTGACCGAGGCGCTGGCGCTGGCGAAGGTCTCGCCGTCGGGCCCGAAGACCTCGGAGCGCATCGCCCGCAGGGTGACGACGTCGTCGGCGAACGTGCAGAGGTTCTGCCGCGCGAACGCGTAGCCGACCCCGTAGCCGCCCGAGCCCCAGTTGTGTGCCTTGACGTGCGGGATCCCGAACTGCGTCTCGCGGATCTTCGCGTTGTAGCCGCTCGCGACCGGGGCGAGCGCGACCACCGCGGCGGCGGCGGCGAGGGCGGCGATCATCGCCAGGACCACCCGGCGCGGTACGGACTCGGTCATCGGACTCCTCTTCTCCCTGGGACGTAGACGGCGGGGCGTTCCCGCGCGCGAGCGAGCATATCCGGGTGCTGCCGCAGCCGCGCCGCCTGGCCCGACCCGTTAGCCGACCGTCGCGCTCGGATTTCGGCCGCCACCCGAGCGGCGGCCGTGAATAGACTCGCGGCCATGCCCGACCACGACGTACTCGTCATCGGCGCCGGCCTCGCCGGCCAGCGCGCCGCCCTCGCCGCCGCCGAGCAGGGCGTCTCGGTCGGGATCATCTCCAAGGTCCATCCGATCCGCTCGCACTCGAACGCGGCCCAGGGCGGGATCAACGCCGCGCTCGCCGTCGACGACACCTGGGAGTCGCACGCCTTCGACACGATCAAGGGCTCCGACTACCTGGCCGACCAGGACGCGGTCGAGATCATGTGCCGCGAGGCGCCGAACGAGCTCCTCCACCTCGAGCACATCGGCGTCACCTTCCACCGCAACGAGAAGGGCGAGCTCGGCACCCGCGCCTTCGGCGGCGCCTCGAAGGCCCGCACCTACTACGTCGCCGACATCACCGGCCAGGCGATCATGCACACGCTGTACGAGCAGCTGACGAAGCACGCCGAGCAGATCGACCGCTACGAGGAGTGGTTCACGACCGAGCTCGCGCTCGACGACGACGGCAACTGCGTCGGCGTCGTCACCCGCAACATCCTCGACGGCTCGACCGAGCTGTTCCGGGCGAAGGCGGTGATCCTCGCCTCCGGCGGCAACGGTCAGATCTGGCACCCGACCACGAACGCGCTGATCTGCACCGGCGACGGCATCGCGATGGCCTACCGGGCCGGGGCGAAGCTGATGGACATGGAGATGATCCAGTACCACCCGACGACGCTGGCGGGCAAGGGCTTTCTGATCACCGAGGGCGCTCGCGGCGAGGGCGCGCACCTGCTCAACGCCAAGGGCGAACGGTTCATGGAGCGCTACGCGCCGAACAAGATGGAGCTCGCCTCGCGCGACGTCGTCTCCCGCGCCGAGCAGACCGAGATCAACGAGGGCCGCGGCTTCCCCGACGGCACCGTCGCGCTCGACATCACCGTCGTCCCGCACAAGCGGATCCACGAGGCGCTGCGCGAGATCGTCCTCATCGGCCGCGACTTCGCCGGCGTCGACATCATCCGCGAGCCGATCCACATCAAGCCGGGCAACCACTACACGATGGGCGGTGTCAAGACCGACATCTGGGGACGCACCAACGTCAGCGGCCTCTACGCGGCGGGCGAGGCCGCCTGCGTCTCCGTCCACGGCGGCAACCGGCTCGGCGCCAACTCGCTGCTCGACACGCTGATCTTCGGCCGCCGCTCGGGCGAGGACGCGGCGAAGCTCGCGGCGGGACGCGACCAGGCCCGGGTCGCCCGCTCGCTGCTCGACGACGAGCGGCGGCGGATCGACGCGATCATCGGCCGCGAGCGCTCCGGCCGGCGGGTCTCCGAGATCAAGGCCGAGCTCGGCGCGACGCTCGACGCCAAGGTCGCGGTGTTCCGCGACGAGGAGGGGATCCAGTCGGCGCTCGACACCGTCCGCCGGCTCAAGCAGGAGGCCGAGGGCGCCTGGATCGACGACCGCAGCACGATCTTCAACCAGGACGTGCTCGGCGCGCTCGAGCTGCAGAACATGCTCGATCAGGCGGAGGCGACCTGCATGGCGGCGCTCGAGCGCCGCGAGAGCCGCGGCGCCCAGTACCGCACCGATCACCCCGACCGCAACGACGAGGAGTGGCTCAAGCACATCGACGTCTCCCGCAACGGCGACGGGCCCGAGCTCAGCTACTCGCCGGTGACGATCACCGACTGGCAACCGCAGGAGAGGACCTACTAGACGATGGCCGAGTACACGCTCAAGGTTCGCCGCTTCCAGCCCGAGTCGCCCGACGAGGACAAGCGCGGCGCCTACTGGGACAGCTTCGACGTCGAGCTCGATCCGACGCTGTCGGTCCTCGACGGCATCCTCCAGGCCCGCGACGGCGAGGACGGGACGCTGGCGGTGCGCTGCTCCTGCCGGGCGGCGATCTGCGGCTCCTGCGGGATGAAGATCAACGGCCAGTCGACGCTGGCCTGCAAGACCCAGATCGGCGAGGCCGCCGCCGAGGCGGCGCGGATCGCGCGCGACGAGCACAGCGGACCGATGATCACCCCGGGCCTGACCGCCCATGCGGCGAACGGCGGTGGCTCCGGCGGCGGCGGTTCTGACGGTGACGGCGACGATTCGCGCGGCGTGATCACGGTCGAGCCGATGGGCAACATGCCGGTGATCAAGGACCTCGTCACCGACATGGAGACGACCCACTGGGAGAAGTACCGGCGCGTGACCCCGTGGCTGCTACCCGAGGGCCCGCCGCCCGAGCGCGAGTACATCGTCCCGGCCGAGGCGATGGTCGACGTCACCCAGTCGGTCGCCTGCATCCAGTGCGGCGCCTGCGTCTCCGCCTGCCTGTCGATGGAGGCCGACCCCGACTTCATCGGCCCCGCCGCGCTCGCCAAGGCCTACCGCTTCGTCGGCGACCCCCGCGACGGCCAGGCGACCGAGCGGCTTTACGACCTCGCCAACGACCCGCACGGGATCTACGACTGCACCCACTGCTTCTCCTGCATCGACGCCTGCCCGAAGGGCGTCGCGCCGATGAACCAGATCATGCGGCTGCGGCGGCTCGCCGGCCACGATCACGACATCGAGGACGTCAACAACGGTTACAGCCACGAGAACGCGTTCGTCAAGAACATCCGCAAGAAGGGCACGCTCGACGAGTCGCTGCTGCTGCAGGAGTCCTACGCGCCCGGGATCAAGGGCAAGCTGATGCCGCGGATCGCCGCGATCAAGGGGCTGCTCGAGTCGATCCCGACCGCGATCCGCGGCATCCGCACCGGCAAGATGCGGTCGATCCCGAAGCTGATCCCGGGCGTGCACCCGAAGCTGCCCGGCGACGCCCAGGGACACGTCAAGGAGATCTACCACCGGGCCGAGGAGAGCAGGGTCCAGCTCAACCTCTACATCATCGGCGAGGGCGGCGAGGAGGACGCGGCGGCGGAGGCGACCGAGCCCGAGTCCGTCGCCGAGGAGCCGAGCGCCGGATGAGCCCGACGAACCCCGCAACAAAGAGCAGGAGCACCGAATGAAGCTTGCCTACTGGCCCGGCTGCGTCTCGCGCGGCTTCACCCCCGAACTGCACGGCTCGATGGAGCTCGTCGCCGAGGCGCTCGGCATCGAGCTGGTCACGCTCGACCGCGCCAACTGCTGCGGCGCCGGGGTGATCGCCGAGCACAACCAGGAGCTCGCCGACACGCTCAACGCCCGCACCTTCGCGCTCGCCCAGCAGACCGGGCTGGCGATGATCAACATCTGCTCGACCTGCCAGGGGGCGCAGTCGGAGTGCCAGGAGCGGCTCGACGCCGACAGCGCCTACCGCGCCCACATCAACGAGGCGCTCAGCGACGAGGGGCTCTCCTACGAGCGCGGCAAGGACGGCTTCACCAACAAGAACTTCCTCTGGCTGCTGGTCGAGGACATCGGCCTCGAGACGCTCGGGGGCGCCGTCAAGCGCCCGCTCTCCGGCCTCCGCGTCGGCCCGTTCTACGGCTGCTACGTGCTGCGCCCGAAGACCCGGCTCGGCTACGACGAGCATCCCGACCGCGACCTCTACCTCGAGCGCGTGATCAGGGCGCTCGGCGGCGAGGTCGTCGACTACGACGGCGCCCGCCGCTGCTGCGGCTTCCCGGTGATCACGATGAACCGGGATACGTCGCTGCGCCAGGCCGGCACCCACGTCGGCGACGCGATCGACGCCGGCGCCGACTGCCTCGTCACCCCCTGCCCGCTCTGCCACCTCAACCTCGACATGCAGCAGCCGGAGGCGGCGAAGATCGTCGGCCGCGACCTCGGCCTCGCGGTCCTGCACCTGCCGCAGCTCGTCGGCCTCGCGCTCGGCTTCAGCCCGAAGCAGCTCGGGATGCCGAAGCACATCGCCAGCACCGTCGCGGTCGACGACCGCGTCGCCGCGCTGGCGTAGGCGTTCGCCCGGCGCCCGGCGCGGTCAGGCGCTCGGCGGGGTCGCCGCGTGACCCCGGGCCGGCGCGCGGCTCGTCGCTCGCCGCCGCCGCGTCGCCGTCGGGTATCGCTCGCCGCCGCGCGGCGCAGGCGCCGCCCGGCTCGTCGGTCGCTGCCGCCGCGCCGCCGCCCGACGCTTCCGTTGCGGATCGCATCGCCACAGGCCAAGCGATCCGCAGCGGTTCGCTCGCCCGAGCGCTCCCAAGGCTCGACCGCAGCCACCCGAGGGCCAGCTCGGCTGCCGCCGCACGCGGGCCCGCTCGCCTGAGGCCGCAAGCGGCCCGCTCGCCTGCAAGCGGCCCCGCCGCTCGCCTGCAGGCCGCCCCGCGGGCCGGCTCCCGCGCCCGGCTCCGGCCTCAGCCGGCCTGACCGAGCCTGGCCTTGAAGTGGCCCTCGTCGTCGGTCATCGTCACGATCACATCGACCGTCTTGCCGCTGCCGTCCTCGGTCAGCGTGCAGGTGAACTCGTTGCCCTGCTCCGCCTTCTCGCCGTCGGGGCAGTCGGCCGAGACGCCGCTCGAGCCGGAGTCGGCGAGCTGCTGCTCGAGCTTGCTCTCGAGGTCGCCGGAATCCACCGTCTTCGCGCAGGCGGCGAGCGCGAGCGCGGCGGTCACGGCCAGCCCGAGCGCGGTCATCCGCTTCAGGTCCATTCGTCCTCCCAGTTCGACGAGCTTGCGGGGGGCCGGCAGCATATGCGCCCGCGGCGACGGCTCCTCCGGGCGCACGCCGGGGCGACGGCGCCGCCCGCGGTGACGGCTCC
>CAZCFA010000035.1:11751-15090 GCA_964497825.1 uncultured Conexibacter sp. | reverse complement strand
CGGCTCCTCCGGGCGCACGCCGGGGCGACGGCGCCGCCCGCGGTGACGGCTCCTCCGGGCGCACGCCGGGGCGACGGCGCCGCCCGCGGTGACGGCTCCTCGCGTGTGCCGCGATACCGCCGCGGCGCCGAATCGCCGAGCGCCGCCGCCGGCCGCGCGCTGCCGCTCGCCCCGGCCGGACCCCAGGCGCCCGGGGACGCCAGCCGCGAAAGCCGCCTGCCGCGTCGCCGCTTCCCGGCGCCTGTCGCACCGGCCCCGGTTGGTCGCCAACCCTTAGACTGCGCCGCGGTGTGCCGGGAAGCCTGGTCGGCGAGCGATCGACTCGACCCCCTGAGATCCTGGAGCCCCCGTCCCAGCGCCTGAAGCCAACGCCGACGACCGCTCCGCCCGCGACCGTGCCTCCGACCACGCCGGGGCGCTGGCCGAGTTTCTCCGCGAGGAGACGACCGGCGGCAAGATCCTGCTCGCGGCGGCCGCGGTGGCGATGGTCTGGGCGAACGTGGCCGCCGCTTCCTATGAGGACTTCTGGCACACCCACGTCGCGATCGGGCCCGCCTGGCTCGAGCTCGACCTGACGCTGGGCCACTGGGCCTCCGACGGCCTGCTCGCGATCTTCTTCTTCGTCGCCGGGCTGGAGCTGAAGCGGGAGCTGTTGACCGGCGAGCTCAACGACCGCCGTGCCGCCACCCTGCCGGTGTTCGCCGCCGTCGGCGGCATGGTCGTGCCGGCGCTCGTCGCGCTCGCCGCCTCGGGCGGGGCGGCGGCCGACGGCGGCGCCTGGGCGATCCCGGTCGCGACCGACATCGCGTTCGCGCTCGGCGTGCTCGCCGTCGCCGGCGCGGCGCTGCCGTCGGGCGCGCGGGCGATGCTGCTCTCGATCGCGGTGGTCGACGACCTGCTGGCGATCGCGCTGATCGCGATCCTGTTCACGACCGGCCTGTCGCTGCCGTGGCTGCTGGCCGCGGTCGGCGGCTGCGTCCTCTACCGGCTCAGCTTCGCGGCGCGGATCGAGCTGCCGGTCGTGCTGATCGCGATCGGGGTCATCGTCTGGATCTGCGTGCACGCGAGCGGGATCCACGCCACGGTGGCGGGCATCGCGCTCGGCCTGCTCACCCCCGCGGCGCCACGCGACGGCGGCGGCAACTCCGCGGTCGAGCGGCTCGAGCACGGCGTTCACCCGATCTCGGCCGGGTTCGCGGTGCCGGTCTTCGCCCTCGGGGCGACCGGGATCGCGCTCGCCGCGCTCGGCGACGCGGCGAGCGAGCCGATCGCGATCGGCGTCGTCTGCGGCCTCGTGATCGGCAAGGTCGCGGGCGTGCTCGGGGGCGCCGCGCTCGCCTCGCGCCTCGGCCTCGGCGCGCTTCCCAACGGCGTCGGCTGGGCCGATGCGGTCCCGCTCGCGATGCTGTGCGGGATCGGCTTCACGGTCAGCCTGCTGATCTCCGAGCTCGCGCTCGGCGACACGCCGCTGCAGGAGCGGGTCGCCGGCGCGGTGCTGGTCGGCTCGCTGATCGCGGCGGCGTCGGCCGTCGTCCTGCTGCGGGCGCGCACGCGGACCCGGGAGGCGGTCGGCTGATGGCGATCGCGGTGATCGTCTTCGTCCTCGTGATCGGGCTGATCGCGACCGAGCGCGTCGATCGCACCAAGATCGCGATGCTCGGCGCCGGTGCGGTCGTGCTGCTCGCGGGCTCGGGCTTCGACCAGGAGCACGCGATCGAGGCGATCGACTTCAACACGATCGGGCTGCTCGCCGGGATGATGATCCTCGTCGTCCTCACGCGCGAGACCGGGGTTTACGACTACATCGCGATCCGCGCCGGCCAGCTCTCGCGCGGGCGGCCGTTCTACGTCGTGCTGGCGCTGGCGGGGACGACCGCGGTGCTCTCGGCGTTCCTCGACAACCTGACGACGATCCTGCTCATCGTCCCGGTCACGTTCCTGCTCTGCGACGCGCTCGACATCGACGCGATCCCGCTGATCGTGATCGAGATCATCGCCTCCAACATCGGTGGCACCGCGACGCTGATCGGCGACCCCCCGAACATCATCATCGCCGGCGCCACCGGGCTCTCCTTCAACCAGTTCCTCGTCAACCTGGCGCCGATCGCGGCGATCGCCTTCGTCGTCGTCGTCGGCGGCCTCTACCTCGCCTTCCGCTCCGGTCTCCAGATCGAGGAGCGCAATCGCAACTTCGTGCTGGAGATGGACGCCGCCTCGTCGATTCGCGATCCCGACGAGCTGCGCCGCACCGGTCCGGTGCTGATCGGCACGATCATCTTCTTCTTCGCCCACCAGGCGCTCGGCGTGGAGCCCGCGACCGTCGCCCTCACCGGCGCCACGGTCGCGCTGCTGGTGACCCGCCAGAAGCTCGCGGAGGCGCTGGCGAAGATCGAGTGGCCGACGCTGTTTTTCTTCATCGCCCTGTTCGTGATGGTCGGCGCGCTCGAGGAAACGGGCGCGATCGATCACGTCGCCGAGGGCGTCGCCTCGCTGACCGGCGGCAACCGCACGGCCGAGCTGGCCGGGATCATCTGGGTCGGCGGCATCGGCTCCGCGGCCGTCGACAACATCCCGTTCACGACGGCGATGATCCCCGTCGTCGACGGGCTCAAGCCCGAGGGCGGCGACGACGCCTACTGGTGGGCGCTCTCGCTCGGCGCCTGCTTCGGCGGCAACGCGACGATCATCGCCGCCGCCGCCAACGTCGCCGCCTCCGGGCTCGCCGAACGCGCTGGGCAGCCGATCGGCTTCGTCCGCTTCCTCAAGTTCGGGCTGCCGGCGACGCTGGTCTCGCTGGTGCTCGCGACCGCCTGGACGATGATCGTCTACGTGCTGCTATGAACCACGGTTGATGCCCGACTCGATCGCCCGAGCGACGATCCGCGAGATCGACCCGCTGTCGACGTCCGACAGGGTCGGCACCGCGGCGCGGCGGCTGATCGACGAGCGGCTGCCGGCGCTGCCGGCGGTCGGCGAGGATGGGCAGTTCGCCGGGATCTTCGGCGAGCGCGAGTTCATGATGGCGCTGTTCCCCGCCTACGTCGACACGCTCGGCTCGGCGGCGATGGTGCGCCGCTCGCTCGACGAGGCGATCGAGCGGCGGGCGGGCTGCTCGGAGCTGGCGATCGCCGACCTCCTGACGACCGACCACGTGGTCGTCGAGGACGAGTACTCCGACACCCAGCTGGCCGAGATCTTCCTCCACCACCGGGTGCTGATCGCGCCGATCGCGACGGACGGAAGGGTGCACGCGCTGATCACCCGCGGCGACTTCTTCCGCGCCCTCGCCGCCAAGGTCGTCGACTCGATCGAGGACTACGGGAGCTGAGCCCGGCGCCG
>CAZCFA010000035.1:4123-11651 GCA_964497825.1 uncultured Conexibacter sp. | reverse complement strand
CCGGGCGGCGGTGGCGTCGCGGCCAGGCGGGAGGCGGCGGTGGCGCCGCCGGCCGGGCGGTGGTGGCGTGGCCGCGGCGATCCGCGGGCGCGAAGCTACCCGGCCCGGTACCAGTCGACGTACTTGCCGCACGCCTCGCGGAGCGGGATCCGCCGCGTCGCCCCCGCGGCCAGCGGCGTCGCGGTCAGCGATCGCAGATGGGCCTCGTTCGGTGCCCGCAGGACGCGGGCGAGCAGGTTCGGCCGCTCGGGCTCGACGGTCACCCGTGCCCGCGTCGGCCCCTGCACGCCGACCTCGGCCACGGGGAAGGTCGGCGTCTCGCCGCGGAAGTCGAGGTTGGCGGGGATCGTCGCGTCGAGGCCGAGCCGCGGCGCGGTCACGTGCAGCGGCCGGCGGCTGTCGTACTCGAGCGAGATCAGCCAGCGGCCGGAGCGGTCGAGCCTGATCGTCTGGCTCGCCGGGGAGCCGTCCTCCGCGGTCGCCGACGGCCGCCAGCCGCGCTCCGGCGCCAGCACCGGGGCCGGGTCGCGGATCACCGCGAAGCCGTCCTGCTCGGCGATCGCCCGCTGCGCGGGGTCGGAGCAGTCGAGCTCGGCGCCGACCGCGGTCCCCTCGTCGAGCGTGCTGCGCCTGCCGACCGTTCCGGTGTTCTCGTAGAGGACGTAGGCGCCGGTTCGCACGACCTCGCGAAAGCTGCGGGGCAGATCGGAGACCGGACCGCCGGCCGTCGCGACGATCCAGCGGAAGCGGTCGAGCTGGCGCGGGTGGAGGACGTCGACGTCGAACTTCTCCCCTCCCCCCTTGCCCTTCTTGAACCGGGGCCGGATGTCGGAGACGTCGTAGAAGTTGGTGACGACGCCGGTGATCTCACCCGAGCCGCGGAGCTCCCAGCCGATGAAGTCGTCGCGGCCGAGGAAGAGCACGTCCCTGCCCTGCACCGCGTCGCGGATCGCGGCCAGCTCGCGGGCGTGGTCACCGGGCCCGACCGGAGCCTGGCGGATGACCAGGAACGACGACAGCGCCGCCCCCGCCGCGAGCACGGCGCCGAGCGCGACCAGCGGCCGGGCGCGCGCCCCGAGCGTCCCCGCGACCGCAACGGCGATCACCAGCGGCGCCGCGATCGCCAGGCCCTTGGCGGCGACGTAGGGGCTGCCGATCAGCGCCAGCAGCGCCCAGACCGCGATCGCGGCAACGGCCGCCGCCGCGGCGGCGAGGGCGCGGCGGCCGGCGAGCGCGCGGGCGAGGCCGGCGATGAACGCGGCGAGCGCGATCGCGGCGCCGAGATAGACGGCGACCGCCGGCCCGCTGGCGTCGGCGGCTGTGGTGCGAAAGTCGCCGGCGGGCCAGATCCCGAACAGCTCGAGCGGCGAGAGCGAGCCGCGCAGGTTGCCGAGCTGGGAGCCGAAGCGGTCGGGGTTGAGCGCCGAGATCCGGCTGAAGTCGGCCAGCCGGCCCCACTCCTGCGCGGTCGCGATCAGCAGCACCACTACCACGCCGGCGGCGTAGGGGGCGAGGCGGCGGGGCCAATCCGCGGGCAGCGCCGGCCGTGGTTCGACCAGCAGCAGCCGCGCGAGGATCACCGCGGCGCCGACCGCGGCCGCCCACAGCAGCCCCGGCAGCGAGTAGAGGAAGACGATCGCGGCGACGATCAGCGCCAGCGGCAGCACCCGCGGCAGCGGATGGCCGCTCGCCACCTGCAGCCGGGATCGCTCTCGCGAGCCGGGAGCGATCCCGGGCGCAGCGGCGCCCGGGGCCGGCAAGGGCAAGCCGATCAGCGCGCCGAGCGCGAGCGCGCCGCCGAGCAGCAGCAGCGACATCGCCGGCTCCTTGAACGCGCCCTGCAGCAGGTAGGCGATGCCGAGGTAGGCGAGCGCGACCAGGCAGGCGCCGACGATCCGCCGGCCGCGCGGCAGCGCGCCGAGCGCGCCGAGCGCGACCCAGCCGAGCAGCGGCGCCAGCGCCACGGTGAACCCGGCGAAGGCGTCGACGAGCCCGGCGCCGGTCAGCGCCGCGATCGCGGCGACGAGCGCGTGCGGGCCGATCGGGTAGCCGCCCCGGACGAAGCTCGGCACCGGGCCGTGGGGGTCGGCGATGTAGTCGGCGATGATCAGGTGCGAGGCCATGTCGTCGTTGACGAGCCCGGCGCCGAGGACGCCGACGTAGCCGGCGAGCGCGAACGGCAGCGCCGCCGCGATCGCGGTCACGGCCAGCACCGGAAGCCCGAGCGCGGTGGCGTCGCCGAAGCCGCTGACGCGGCCACGGAGGTAGATCAGCGCCGCGATCGCGGTGATCGCGAGCGCGACGGCGGCGGTCAGCGCCCGTCCCGGCAGCCGGATCGTGATCGCGGCGATAACGAGCAGCGCCGCGAGCCCGTATGCGGGGGCGAGCCAACAGACGGGGACCGGGCGGGCGCGCCCGGCGCCGGCCTGCAGCGCCGCCAGCGCCTGGCCCGTGATCAGCGCGCCGGCGAGGACCAGGACGAGAGTCGCGAGCGCGCCGGCCACCGCGGCATCGTAGGCGCAATCCTGAGCGGGGTCGGACCCCGTTCGGGTCTCAGCGCTTCCGCTTCAGCCTGACCTTGAACCGCTTCACGGTCGGCCTCGCCTGCTCGTTGCCGTCGCCGTCGATCGCATAGACGCGGAAGGTGTGGCGGCCGCGCTTGACCTTCCGGTGCCGGCGCGGGTAGCGGCGCGGCGACTTGCACCGGCGGTACTCGTGCTTGTCGAGCCGGCACATGAAGTGATCGACGCCGCTGCCGCCGGCGTCCGATCCCCCGAAGCGGATTCTCAGCTTCGCTCCCCGGCGCCGCGCCCGCCTCCCCCGCTTCAGCTTCTTGCCGCGGATCTTCCTGATCCTCGTGCTCGGCGGGTCGAAGTCGGGCGCCCTCGTCGTCGTCAGCGACTCGAAGCCGGGGGCGGCGGCATAGCCCGGCGGCAGGTAGCGCCGCTTCGGCGCGACCACGACCCCGGCCGCGCCGGCGCCCTCGGCCGTCGGCACCCGCAGCTCGATCGCGCTGACGACGATCGGATGCTGGGCGGCGGCGTCGCCGGCGCCGGGATCGTTGACGTGCGAGTAGGGCCCGTCGGCGGCGAGCAGCTCGAGCTTGAGCGCGTGCCCGGCGGCGACGTGCCAGAGGTTCGGGTGCAGCTGCAGGAACTGGATCGCGTCGGGCGCGCCGACGCGGGGCCGAAGCAGGCCGCGCTCGATCAGCGTCTCGCGGCCGTCGGGGCCGACGTCGAGCAGCCGCGCCGCGAGCTGATCGCTGGCGCCGGTCACGTCGAGCCGCATCAGCAGCATCGCGCCGCCGCGGATCTCGTAGCCGCCGCCACCGGCGACCCCCGTCCGGTAGCTGGCCGCGGCCGGATCGTCGCCGGCCGGGGCGGTCGAGCAGGGCGAGGTCCGGAAGAAGGCGGCGCCGTCGGCGGCACCCGCGGCGGCGATCGTCTGGGGATCGGTCGAGCGCAGGCGCACCTCGCCGGCCGACGCGTCGGCCCACTCGTCGATCGCGTATGGGCCGCTCGAGGGCGCGCTCGCCGGGCAGGTGAAGCCCCGCATCCGCACGTTCTCGGGCGGCTTCGACCCGGTCCGCCCGTCACGGACGTAGTAGTTCATCCAGGCCTCGCGCAGGTCGCTGAAGTCGTCCTTGTCGCCCGACCGCGCGTGGCCGAAGTCGCCGAAGTACATCGCCACCGGCAGCCCGGGATGGTCGGCGCGGATCTTGTTGTAGTAGCGGATCGCCTCATCGGCGCCGACGAAGTCGTCGTTCCAGCCGGCGCCGAGGATCATCGGCGCCGGCGCCACCGAGTCGTCGACGTTGTAGGCGCTGTGGGTCGCCAGGGTCAGCTCCAGCGCCGGCCTGATCGCGTCGTAGGGGCCGGGCCCGTTCGCGGCGGCGCCGAGCGCGTTCAGCTCGGAGCCGACGTTGGCGTTCGGGCTCGCGAGCGCGCCGAGGTAGAAGCCGTTCATCACCCCCGCCTTCTGGACGCCGACGCGGGCGCTCCCGTCGGGCCCGAAGTAGGGCGCGTCGGCGACGTAGTCGAGCGTCGCCCCGTTCGGCACCTGGGTGTAGACGAGGTCGGTCGCGGGCGTGCTCGGCGCCGCCGCGGCGATCCGAAGCGGGGTGCCGTTCGGGCTCCTCCAGGGCACGAGCGAGCCGTCGGGCAGCATCGTCCGCGAGTTCAGCGCCGCCAACGTCGAGGACATGATCCCGCCGTAGGAGCCGCCGTAGGCGCCGATCCGGTCGGGGTCGACCAGACCCTCATCGACCAGGTGCCCGATCAGGAACTGCGCGTCGCGGGCTTCGTAGCGAAAGTCGATCATCCTGATGTCGCCGTTGCTGCAGTCGGCCCAGCCGGGCAGCCCGGTTCGCGAGGCGGCGCTGCCGCAGCTCTCGTGCCAGCCGCGGTCGGACATGCTGAACACCGCGTAGCCCCGTCGCAGCCAGCGCTGCGCCGGCTTCTGGCCGATCTTCTGCCCGCCCCAGCCGTGGTACATGCCGATCAGCGGGAAGCCGCCGTCGGGGCCGAACCCGGGCTCGGGCGGCAGGAACACGGAGACGTCGATCGGGGCGTGATCCCAGCTCTGCACGCGGGTCGAGTCGCCGCTGCACCAGCGCTGCCCGTCGGTGGCGCCGCCGCTCTGGACGGTGCAGGCGACCGCCGGGCTCGGCATCCCGGTGAAGACCGCGGGCACGGCCGCCGACGCGGGCCGCGCGAGGGCCAGCGCCACCAGCAGCGCCGAAGCTGCTGCTCCGAGCGCGATTCGTGCGATCGATCCCACAGGTGCGCTGCTCCTCTCCCGTGCCGGCCTTCGGCCCCTTAACCCCGGCCGGGACCGTATCGATTCGGTCTTCGCCGGCCCCGGGATCGATCGCGGCGCAACCCGGGTCGGGTCACGCACCCGCTCAGGCCGCGAGCGCCTGCTCGGGGACCCGCACGAGATCGCGCTCGACGAGCAGCTCGGCGACCTCGACGGCGTTCGTCGCGGCGCCCTTGCGGAGGTTGTCGCCGACGATCCACATGTTCAGGCAGCGCTCGTGCGAGGGGTCGCGGCGGATCCGGCCGACGAACACCTCGTCGCTGCCCTCGACCTCGGTCGCGAGCGGATAGACGGCCCGCCCGGGGTCGTCGCGGACGACGACCCCGGGCGCGGCGGCGAGCAGCTCGCGCAGCTCCCGCGGCGCCAGCGGCTCACGGGTCTGCACGTTGACCGACTCCGAGTGGGCGCCGAAGACGGGCACGCGGGCGCAGGTCGCGGAGATCCCCAGCTCCTCGCCGGCGCCGAGGATCTTGCGCGTCTCGGCCATCATCTTGCGCTCCTCGGTCGTGTAATCGTCGCCGTCGCGGAACGCCTCGACCTGCGGCAGCACGTTGAACGCGATCCGGTGCGGGTAGACGCTCGGCTCGGCCGCGCCGCCGTCGAGCACGGCGCCGCTCTGGGCGCGCAGCTCCTCGATCGCGCGCTGACCCGTCCCCGAGACCGACTGGTAGGTCGAGATCACCAGCCGCTCGATCCCGACCGCATCGGCGATCGGCTTCAGCGCGACGACCATCTGCATCGTCGAGCAGTTCGGGTTGGCGATCAGGCCGTGGTGCCCGGCGGCGGCGTCGGGGTTGACCTCGCTGACGACCAGCGGCACGTCCTCGTGCATCCGCCAGTGGCTGGTGTTATCGACGACTACGGCGCCGGCCGCGATCAGCCGCGGCGCCCACTCGGCGCTGACGGCGCCGCCGGCCGAGGAGATGACGAGGTCGAGCCCGGCGATCGAGCGCTCGCTCAGCGCCCGAACCTCGACCTCGCCGCCGGCGAACGGCAGCCGCCTGCCCGCTGAGCGCTCGGAGGCGAGCGGAACCAGCTCGGCGAGCGGGAACGAGCGCTCCTCGAGCACCCGCAGCACGGTCGCGCCGACCGCGCCGGTCGCGCCGAGGACGCCGAGCCGGATCCCGCCGGCGCTCACGATCCCGGCACCCGGGCTCGGTGGTGGACGCCGGTCGGCTCCTCGCGCTGGATCGCATCGGCGCCGAGCCCGAAGCTCTGGTGCAGCGCCCGGACCGCGTCGGCGACGCGGTCGGAGGAGATCACGCAGGAGATCTTGATCGGCGAGGTCGAGATCATCTCGATGTTGATCCCCTCCTCGCCGAGCACGCGGAAGACCTGGGCGGCGACGCCGGGGTGGCTGCGCATGCCGGCGCCGACGATCGAGACCTTGCCGATCCGCTCGTCGGTGAGGATCTCGCTCGAGCGCATCCCGACCCCCTCGAGCGCCTCGATCGCGCCGGCGACGTCGTCGCGGCCGACGGTGAACGAGAGGTCGGCGCCGTGCTCGCTGGAGACCGGCTCGTTCTGGATGATCACGTCGACGTTGACGTTCGCCTCGGCGAGCGCGGTGAAGATCCGGCCCGCGATCCCGGGCTCGTTGGTGACCCCGGCGAGGGTCACCCGCGCCTCCGCATCGGAGTGCGCAACCGCTGTGACAAGTGGTCGTTCCATCGTCTCGTTCTCGGAGACGACGAGGGTACCGGGGCCGCTTTCGAACGACGAGCGGCAGTGGATCGGGATGTCGTTGTTGCGCGCGTACTCGACGCTGCGCAGCTGCAGCACCTTGGCCCCCGACGCCGACATCTCGAGCATCTCCTCGAACGAGACCACCGCCAGCTTGCGCGCCTCGGGAACGATCCGCGGGTCGGCGCTGAAGACTCCGGCGACGTCGGTGTAGATCTCGCAGATGCTCGCCCGCAGCGCCGCGGCGAGCGCGACCGCGGTCGTGTCGGAGCCGCCGCGCCCGAGCGTGGTCACGTCCTTGGAATCGGTCGAGACGCCCTGGAAGCCGGCGACGAGAACGATGTTGTCCTCGTCCAGCGCGGCGCGGATGCGGTCGGCGCGGACGTCGATGATCCGCGCCCTCGTGTGCGACGAGTCGGTGACGATCCCCGCCTGCGAGCCGGTCAGCGAGATCGCCGAGTGGCCGAGGTCGGTGATCGCCATCGCGCACAGCGCGCACGAGATCCGCTCGCCGGTCGAGAGCAGCATGTCCATCTCCCGCGGCGCCGGCCGGTCGGAGATCTCCTGCGCCTGGCGGACGAGGTCGTCGGTGGTCCGGCCCCGCGCCGAGAGCACCGCGACGACCTTCGAGCCCTTCTCGCGCTCGGCGACGATCCGCGCCGCGGCGCGCTTCAGGTCCTCGGGCCCGGCGACCGAGGTGCCGCCGAACTTCATCACGACGGTCTCGGCGGCGGCTGTGGCCTCGGCGGCTGGCATCGGCCCGGTGAGGATAGAGGCGGCGGCGCGCCCGACCGCCCTGCGGGACCATCGTGCGCAGCGGCGGACGCCGGATTCGGCCCACCTGGCGATGGCGACGCCGGGCACATCACGGCCTGCAGAGGCGTGGCGGGGCTGGGAGATCGCGCGGCCGGCGTCCACCGCCCGCAGCGGCGGCGGTGATCGACCGCTGGGAGCACCCGCCGCGGGGAAGCGCCCCGGCCGCTCGTGGCGGCGTCCCGGCCGCTGTAGGCGGCAGCCGGCCGCGGCG
>CAZCFA010000035.1:2823-4023 GCA_964497825.1 uncultured Conexibacter sp. | reverse complement strand
GGCCGCGGCGCGGCCCGGTCCCGCGGCGCCGTGCCGAAGAAGTCACCGTGCCGGCGCAGGAATGTTGCATCCGCGTCTGGATCGGTGACGGTCGCCGCGGCAGGCTCCCTCGCATGGGACCCGCAACCGGAAACGCTCTCGATGAGCGAGAGCAATTCCCGGTGCGACGGGCACGCCGGCAGGCGGAGCGGCAGTTTTGGGCGATCACGCGGCGCCAGCTCCTCGACTGCGGGTTCTCGTCGGCTCGGACCGCGCGCTGGCTCAGGGCGGGGCGCCTGCATCGGCGCTATCCAGGCGTCTACGCCTGGGGTCGGCCGGAGCTGCCGGAGAAGGGCGAGCTCGCGGCGGGGCTGCTCTACGCGGGGCACGGCTCGGCCCTGGGTGGCATCTCGATGCTCTGGTGGCTGGGCCTGCTGCACCACCGCCCCAGGCTGATCGAGATCGATGCTCCCGGGCATGCGTCCTCGCGCCAAGACCTGCGAATCCGCCACCCGGCCCGGATCACGCGCCGCCCGCACGATGGGATCCCGGTGGTCGCGCTTCCCGAGGCGCTGCTCGCCGCCGCCGCCGATCTCAGCCACGACGCGATGCGCAACGTGCTCGCCCGGGCCGACTTCGAGGGCCTGCTCGACCTTCGCTCGCTGCAGGCCGCGTTGCGCTGCGGCCCCAAGGGCGGCGCCGCCCTGAGGCGCGCGATCGGAGCCCATCTGCCGCAGCTTGCCCGCTGCGTCAACGACTTCGAGCGTGACTTCGTCCTGCTCTGCGAGGAACACCGCCTTCCGATTCCGGAGCCGAACGTGCGCAAGGGCCGGTACGTACCCGACATGACCTGGGAGCCGCGGCGGCTGATCGCCGAGCTCGATGGCCGGGACGCGCACACCTCGCCCGCCCAACTCGCCAAGGATGCGACCAAGCAGCGATGGCTCGAGCGCGCCGGCTACACGGTGATCCGCTTCCGGTGGAGGGAGGTCTACTTCGAGCGCGGTTCCGTGGCGGCCCGCGTAGGCGCCGCGCTTGGCTGACCGCTGGCATCGCGGACACGGGGAGGCATCGGTCTACGCCGCGGCGACGAGCACGGGCAAGCCGCTTCCCTCCGCACGGAGCAGCCGGCGGCGACGATCGAGCTCGCTCACGCCCGAGCTGCAGGCGGTGGCTGCGATCAAAGCGGCTCACGCCCGGAGCAGCCGGCGGCGGCTCTGT
>CAZCFA010000035.1:0-2723 GCA_964497825.1 uncultured Conexibacter sp. | reverse complement strand
GGCGGTGGCTGCGATCAAAGCGGCTCACGCCCGGAGCAGCCGGCGGCGGCTCTGTGTCCGGGATCGCTCTCGGTGGGCGAGAGCGATCCCCGCTGCGGACAGCGGGGATGGTTGCGCCGGGCCGCCGGCGGGCGCTTGCGCGTCGGCGGCGAGCGTTCGCGCACCGCCGGCGGTTATGCCGCTCGCGCGGCGGCGGGTGCTCACGCGGCGGCGGGTGGCCGCTCGCGCGCCGGGCATCGGGGCGCTCGCACCGGCAAGCCGCTCGCGCACCGCCGGCGGGCCGCGCCCGCGGCGCCCGCATCGCCTGCGGCGGCGCAGGCGAGTCAGTCGCGCAGCAGCGCCACGGCGACGCTCTCGGCCACCTCGGCCGGCCGGCGGCCCTCGGTGCTGAGCACGAGGTCGACGCCGCCGACGTCTCGCGGGATCGAGGCCGCGAGGGCGCGCGAGGCGTTGAGCAGCTCCGGCAGGCCCTGCCAGCCGGGAGGCTCGCGCGAGAGGATGCGCTCGCGCAGCGTCTCCGAGTCGGCCTCGAGGCGGACCAGCAGGGCGCGCTCGGCGCCGGTCGCCGCCAGCACCTCCTCGCGGTGGCTGTCGTCCTCGAGCGTGGCCGTGACGAGCAGCAGCGGCGTGCCGAGCGCCCGATAGGAGCCCGCGAGCATGCGCAGGTGCTCGATCGAGCGGGTCCGCTCGATCGGCGGGTAGGAGCGCTCGAGCTCGTCCGACTCGACCAGGGCGACATCCTCGCCGGCCTCACCGAGCGCGTCGTGCAGCGCCGCGGCCACCTCGCTCTTCCCGGCGCCGGGCGGCCCGGTGATCACGAGCGCGAGCACGGGCGCCGCCGCTAGAGCGTCCGGCGGCCGGCGAGCGCCCGTCCCAGCGTCACCTCGTCGGCGTGCTCGAGGTCGGCGCCGACCGGCAGGCCACTGGCGAGCCGGGTCAGCGTGATCCGGCCCTGGAGGCGGTCGGCGATGTGGTGGGCGGTCGCCTCGCCGGTCGTCGTCGGGTTCGTCGCCAGCACCAGCTCGCTGATGCCGCCGCCCTCGATCCGGGCGATCAGCTCGTCGATCTTCAGGTCCTCGGGGTCGATGCCGTCGATCGGCGAGAGCGCGCCGCCGAGCACGTGGTAGAGGCCGCGGAACTCGCCGGTGCGCTCGATCGGGATCACGTCCTGGGGCTCCTCGACGACGCAGATCAGCTCGCGCGAGCGCCGCGGATCGGCGCAGATCGCGCACCGCGGCCCCTCGGCCAGGTTGAAGCAGGTCTCGCAGAGCCCGACCTGCTCCTTGACCTCGCGGATCGCGGCGGCGAGCGCGAACGCCTCCTCGTCGTCGGAGCGGAGGATGTGGAAGGCGAGCCGCTGCGCGGTCCGGCGGCCGATCCCCGGCAGCTTGCCGAGCTCGACGATCAGGCGGTCAACGGGAGCGGGATGCATCTCGGGTGGGGCTGGTCCCGGGCGGGCGGATGAGGCGGGCAGGGGCGACGGCGGCCAACGGGCCGCCGGCCGGCGCTGGGGCGAGGCCGCGCGCCGCCAGGATCGCTCCTACATTCCCGGCAGGTCGAGGCCGCCGGCGCCGCCGGTGATGCCGCCCATCTTCGACTCGGCGCGCTCCTGAGCGGCGCGAACGCCCTCGTTGACCGCGGCGAGGACCATGTCCTGGAGCATCTCGACGTCCTCGGGATCGACCGCGTCGGGGTCGATCTCGATCGACTGCACGACGAGGTCGCCGCTGACCCTGACCTTGACCATGCCGCCGCCGGCGCTGGCGTCGACGATCTCGTCCTTCAGCTCCTCCTGCGCCTTGGCCATGTCGGCCTGCATCTTCTGGGCCTGCTTCAGGATCGCGCCCATGTCCATGCCGCCGCCACCGGGAAATCCGCCCGGTCCTGATCTTCCTCTCGCCATCAGCTCGTTCCCTCCTTCCGTTCCTCCACGGGCGTCCCCTCGGGAGGCCCTGTATCAGCGTCGCCGCTCACGACCTCGGCGTCGAACTCGGCGACGAAGCGCCGGTAGAGCTCGTCCTCGAGGTCGGAATCGTCCGCGGCCGGAGCGTCCTCGCCGGCGGTCGCTCCGGGGCCATCCTCGAGCGTCACGAACACCGGCCGCAGCGGCGCCCCGAGCACGGTCTTGATCGCGTCGACGAGCTGGTCGCGGTTCTCCTTCGCCTCGGCCTTGCGCTTGTTGAACGCGGCCGACGTCGGGAACCCGACCTCGACCATCGCCTGCGCGGCATCGACGGCCACCGGGCGGGCGGCGTCGAAAGCGGCGGCGAGCAGGCCGGCTCCGGACTGGCGCATCTGGTCGATCACCGACGGCCACAGGCTCGCGATCCGGTCGAGGTCGAGCTGCAGGTCGCCGGCGGCCGGCTGCGACGTGGCCGTGGAGCCGGGCTCGGGATCGAGCTCGGCGGCGGGCTCGGGATCGAGCTCGGCGGCGGCGCCGGGATCGGGCTCGGCGGCGGGGGTCGGCGGGGAGGCAGCAGGCTCGGGCGAGGCGGCAGCAGGCTCGGGCGAGGCGGCGGTGGGCTCGGGCGGAGCGGCCTTCTGCGCGGGATCGGCGCCGGGGGTGGGCGGCGCCGCCCCCTCCCGGCGTGGCTCGGTCGCGTCCGGTTGCGGCCGCGCGGCGTCCTGCGGCGCGGGCACGGCGTCGGACCCGGCCGGGACCGGGTCGGCGGCTGCGGGCGCGGCGGCACGCTGCGGCGGCTCGGCCCCGGCGTCCGGAGTCG
>CAZCFA010000034.1:24706-28088 GCA_964497825.1 uncultured Conexibacter sp. | reverse complement strand
AAAGTCCCGTAATACCAATCATTCCAATCAGAACGTATGCAACATAGCAAAATGCAGCATACCAAATGATAAGGGATCGTCGTCGTCGGCAGCTCCGGCAGCGGCACCCGGCGGCGCTGGAGGCGGCGACGCTCGGCCGCGGGCGCGCTGCGTCGGTAGTCGCCGGCGTCGAGCCCGGCGGCGCGGGCGCGCACCGCCGGGTCGTTGGTCAGCGCCGACCCGCGCCGCGCCGCGGCCCTCGCACGGCTCGCGGCCAGCAGCTCCGCGCGCCGCTCCGGCGCCGCAGGCAGCGCCGCCGCCAGCGTCCCGAGCTCGGTCAGCCGCTCGGCCGCGAACGCCAGCCAGGGCCGCACCTCGGGGTCGATCGCGCGCTCGCGCGCCGCCTCGTAGGGGAGGTGGAGCAGCGAGCAGGAGGGGGCGATCGTCAGCCGCTCGGCGCCGAGCGCGGCGGCGGCGCGGTCGAGCGCCGCGAGCGCCGCGTCGAGGTCCGCGGCCCAGACGTTGCGCCCGTCGAGCAGGCCGAGCGAGAGCCGCGTCGGCGCCTCGGCCAGCGCCGCCAGCGCCGGCTCGAGCTGCGCCGGGGCGCGGACGAGGTCGAGGTGCAGCTCGGCCGGAGCGAGCTCGCCGATCCGGTCGAGCGCGGCGCCGGGCAGGCCGGCGAAGTAGGTCGTCAGGCAGAGCTCGGCGCCGCCGGCGGCGAGCGCCCGCCAGGCCGCCGCGAACGCGTCGAGGTCGGCGGCGGTCGGGTCGAGGACGAGGCAGGGCTCGTCGACCTGCACCTCGCCCGCCCCGGCCGCGGCGAGCTCGGCCAGCAGCCGCTCGTAGGCGGGGACGAGCTGATCGAGCAGCCGCAGCGGCTCGTCGGTGCCCTTGCTGAGCCGCAGGAAGCTGTAGGGGCCGAGCAGCACCGGCCGGGCCGCGATCCCCAGTGCCGCGGCCTCGCGCAGCGGCCCGGTCCAGCGCCCGGCGCGGGGGTCGAAGCGCTGGCCGGCGGCGAGCTCGGGGACCAGGTAGTGGTAGTTGGTGTCGAACCACTTCGTCATCTCCAGCGGCCGGGCGTCGGCGCTGCCGCGGGCGAGCGCGAAGTAGGCGCCGAGGTCGTCGCGGTCGGGCTCGCCGAACCGGGGCGGGATCGCGCCCAGCGCCCAGGCGGTGTCGAGCACGTGGTCGTAGAGGCTGAAGTCGCCGCAGGGGAGGACGTCGATCCCGGCCGCGGCCGCCCGCCGCCAGCTCGCGGCCCGCAGCTCGGCGGCGGTGCCGAGCAGCGCCGTCGCGTCGCTCTCGCCGGCCCAGTAGGCCTCGAGCGCGAACTTCAGCTCCCGCTCGGGGCCGATGCGGGGAAGCCCGAGGACGGCGGTACGTGCCATCGCGATCAATGCTCCTTCGTCGCTGCGGCCGTTTCTCGGGGCCGCGGGTTCCTGCCGGCATCCGCGCCCGGCGCCCCTTCGGCCGACCGTGCGAGCGGACCCCGGCCACGATACAGCGGCGCCGGGGCCGGGCGCAGTACATTCGGGGCCTGGCCGCCGCGCCCACCGATCGCATGCGGATCCTGTCGGTTGACGGGGGAGGGATACGCGGGCTGATCCCGGCGCTGGTCATCGCCGACCTCGAGCGGCGGCTGCGCGCGCGGGCGGGGGAGCGGGCCCGGATCGCCGACTACTTCGACCTGTTCGCCGGAACCTCCACCGGCGGGCTGGTCGCGCTCGCCCTGACCGCGCCCGATCCCGGCGATCCACATCGGCCGCGGGTCAGCGCCGCCGACCTCGCCGGCTTCTACGTCGAGGACGGGCCGCGGATCTTCGACCGGACGGCATGGCAGAAGCTGCGGACGCTCTGGGGCTACGCGGGGCCGAAGTACTCGCTGGAGCCGCTCGCCGACGCGGTCCGCGAGCGGCTCGGCGGGGTGATGCTGGCCGAGGCGCTGCGCGAGGTCGTCGTCACCGCCTATGACATGGCCGGCCGCGAGCCGTTCTTCTTCAAGCGCTGGCGGGCCCGCGCGCCGCTCGGCCCGGGCGGGCCGCGCCGTAACCACCCGATCGTCGATGCGGCGCTGGCGACCGCCGCGGCGCCGACCTACTTCCCCTCGCACGCGCTCGACGGCCGCGTCCTGATCGACGGCGGCGTCTTCGCCAACAACCCGTCGATCGTGGCGATCGCCGAGGCGCTGAAGGCGACGGTCGGCCGGGCCCGGACGGAGGTCGACGACCTGCTGCTGGTCTCGATCGGAACCGGCGTGCACGAGCGCGGGTTCGACCAGGGCGCGGTCAGCGGCTGGGGCAGGGTCGGCTGGATCCTGCCGCACGGCGGCGAGCCGCCGCTGCTCGGCGCGGTCCTCGACGGCGCCTCCGACGGCGCCGACCACTGGGCGCACATGCTGCTCAACCACGATCCGGGAGCGGCGGCGCCCGGCCGCGGCGAGGTCGGCCGCGGCCCGCGCTACTTCCGCCTTCAGGTCCGGCTCGAGCGGCCGATCGCCCTCGACGACGCCGGCCCCGAGGTGCTGGCCGGCGCCCTGCCGGACGCCGCCGCGACGCTGATCGCCGACCGCGACGCCGAGCTCGACGAGATCGCCGACCGTCTCGTCGCGGCTGGGCCGCTGGCGCCCGACCCGCCGGGCGGGTAGGGCTGCCGGCGAGCCTGCGCCCTTCGCGATCCGGATTTCCCAGCCCGGGCGGGACGTCTGGCCCGGGCGAGATCCCGGGCCGATCGGGCATCCGGCCTCTGGCGCTCGGGACGCAGGCCGGAGACGATCGACGCGGGTCGGCCCCCCCGGGCCTGACCGAACCGAGCCAGTCGAGCGAAACGGAGCAGCGAAATGAAGAATCTCTCGATCAAGCGCGCCGCGGCGGCGATCGCGGTCACGGGCCTCGCTTCGGCGGGGGCCATCGGAGGGCCCGCCACCGCGGCGGCGGGCGATGCGGCGCCCGGTCCCGCCGGCGCGACGATCGACATGGTCCAGCGTGGTCACGGATTCAGCAGCCTCGGCTTCAGTGGCCCGCGGAAGATCAACTCCGGTGCGACCCTAACGATCGTCAACGCGACCGACCCGGCCAAGGTCGGGCCGCACACGCTCACGCTGGTCAAGCGGGGCAAGCTGCCGAGAACGAAGAAGCAGATGAAGCGCTGCGAGCAGACCAAGGGCGTCTGCAAGGCGATCGCAAGGGCGCACGCGTTCGTGCCGCCGGACACGATCAACCGCCCCGATGTCGACGTCGGCAGGCCCGGTTGGGATCGCTCGTTCGGCAGGCGCGGCGACAGCTGGTTCACGGCGGCGAAGGGCGAGCAGACCTCGCGCGTGGTCGCGGCGAAGCCGGGGACGACGCTCTACTACTTCTGCGTCGTCCATCCGTTCATGACCGGCAAGATCAAGGTCGTCCGGTAG
>CAZCFA010000034.1:16292-24606 GCA_964497825.1 uncultured Conexibacter sp. | reverse complement strand
CCCGTCCGCGTCCGGCCGGCGCACCGCGATCCGGCCGAGGACCACGGTCGGGTCGTCGCCGTCGGTGATCGCGTAGCTGCCGGCGGCGCGCAGCAGCAGGTTGAAGCGCGCGGGCGCATCCTCGGCGGCGAACCCGGTCAGGCCCAGCGACGGGATCGCGATCGAGCGCGGCGGGTGCGAGGCGACGCTGAGCGCGAGCTGGTCGCCGACGACCGCGCGAACGGTCTCGGGATGCTTGACCGAGGCGTCGATCCGGCGGCTGAGCGCGCCGCCGCCGCGCACGGGCGGAGGCTGCGGGGCCGGCGCGGTGCCCGTCGCCGGCTCGGTCGTCGTCGTGTCGGTGACGCCGACCAGCCGGCCGGTGCGGTCGGGGGCCACGGTCGCCGCGACGATCGAGGCGACCAGCAGCAGCACGAGGACGATGATCAGGCGCCGCGCCGCCACCTCAGCGCCCCCGGCGACGATCGGCCGCGATCTGGTGTCCAGCGCCCAGGCGGGGCTGGAGGCCGGCGACTAGACATCTGTTGAGATCGCATCCGTTCTTGCTAAAGGTCGCAACCCGGGCATCCGATGGGGCGCCCGTAAGCGACATTGAGTCAGGGCTCTGGTGCAGAGGCAAACCCATCGCGAGGTGGGGACGCAATACCACGGAGCTCCCGGATTCGAAGGGAGCAAGCCGGGTTACCACCGGGGTTCGAACACCCGATTGGCTTGGCCACCCGGCTCTGACTGCACCGGAGACCCTGAGGAGGGTAGCTATGTTGGAGAAGTTCCGTGAGCGGCGCAACGAGGAGTCGGGTTTCACCCTGGTCGAGCTCCTGGTCGTCATGCTCATCCTCGGCATCCTGGCCGCGATCGCGATCCCCGCGTTCTTCAGCCAGCGTGACAAGGGCTACGACTCGGATGCGAAGGCGAACGCCCGCACCACGCAGACCGCGATGGAGACGTACTACATCGACAACGATGGCACGTACGCCACCGCGACGATGGCCGACCTGGAGGCGATCGAAGGCACGATCAACGACTTCGCCGCCAGCGTCGCGCTGTCCGGGCTGGCGCAGAACACCTACACGGTGACCTCGACGTCGAAGTCCGGCAACACCTACTCGGTCACCCGGAACGCCGACGGCTCGGTGGACCAGACCTGCACCGGCGACGGCTGTAAGTGGTAGCTCGCTGAGCGGGCCTTGAGCTCGACGGCGAACGACCTGAGGGGCGGGCCCGCACGGGCCCGCCCCTCGTCGTCGTGTCGTGCGGCCAGAAAAGCGCGTCACGCCTCAAGGTCGCCCCGGCGCTGCCGATGTTCTCCTGTGTTTGCCCGTGCCCGCAAACCGCCGCTGAGCGACGAGGGCGGGTTCACGCTGGTCGAGGGGCTGGTCGCGGGCGTGCTGCTGGTCGCGGTGATGACCGCGACCTACGGGATGCTCGGCTCGAGCGCCCGGACCGAGCACGACCAGCGGCTGCGCAGCCAGTCCTACACGATCGCGCAGGACGACCAGAGCCGGATGCGGTCGCTGCGGATCAGCGAGCTGATGAGCCTGGATCAGACCCGCACCGTGACCCGCGACGGCACCGACTTCACCGTCCACTCGACCGGGCAGTTCGTCAACGACGCCAGCGGCACCGCCTCCTGCGAGGAGGGAACCGCGACCGCCGACTACGTCAAGATCAGCTCGACGGTCGACTGGAGCGGCGCCAACGGCCACGCCCCGACCGTGATCGAGAGCGTCGTCGCGCCGCCGAACGGGACCTTCGCGCCCGATCGCGGCACGCTCGCGGTCGCCGTCCGCGACGGCCTCAGCGACCCGGTGCCCGGGGTCCCGCTCAGCGGCAGCGGCGCCGGCAGCTTCAGCGGCACCACCGGCAGCAACGGCTGCGCCGTCTTCCCGAACCTGCCCGAGGGCGACTACACGCTGACGCCGAGCACCGCGACCGGCGTCGTCGACCGCGACGGCAACGCGCCGGGCCCGCAGACGGTGAGCGTCGTCGGCCAGAGCACGAACACGGTCGTGCTGCTCTACGACAACCCGGGCACCGCCGAGGTCACCTTCAAGACCCGGATCGGCGGCACGATCCAGCCCTCGCAGGCGGACTCGATCGTCGTCTTCAACTCGGGGATGACGCGGGAGGCGACGTACGGCAGCGTCGGCGACGAGCAGCCGGCGATCACCACCGGCGACCTGTTCCCGTTCGCCTCGCCCGACACCGTCTACGCCGGGACCTGCACCTACAACAACCCGAACCCGACCAACATCGAGAACCCGCCGGCGGCGGCCGCGACGGCGCTGGTGCAGATCGTCAAGAACCAGCAGGCCAGCGCCTCGATCCAGCTGCCGGCGCTGCAGCTCACGGTCCGCAGCGGCACCAGCCCCTCGAACCCCGGCAGCATCGTCAGCAACGCCGCCGTGACCGTCACCGACACGCAGTGCACGGCGGCGGGCGGCGGCGCGATCAAGCGCACCTTCACGAACCGCACCAGCGGCAGCCCGACCGGCCTCGTGCCGAGCGGGCAGAGCGCGGTCGACCCCGGCCTGCCCTACGGCGTCTACGACGTCTGCGCCTACAACGGCGCCCGCCGCAACACGCTGTCCAACGTGCCGGTCATAACGACCGCGACCGACACCAGCCGGACGATCTACGTCGGCTCCGGGGCGCCGGGCTCGTCGCCGGGAGCGTGCCCGTGATCGCCGTCGCCGAGGGCCTGCGCCGGGCGCTCGGGAGCCTGCGCCGCGGGCAGGGCGGCTACACGCTGCCCGAGCTCTCGGTCGCGATCATCGTCGGCACCGTCGTCCTCGGCGGCCTGTTCACGCTGATCAACTTCACCGTCCGCAGCAACGCCCGCACGACCAACCGGGTCGCGGTCGACCAGCTCGCGCGGCCGGCGATGCAGCGGATCGTCGACGAGCTGCACTCGGCCTGCATCTACCCGGGCCTCGCCCCGGTCCAGGAGGGCAGCAGCGGCTCGCAGATCGCCTTCATCAGCAGCCGTGGCTCGGCCGCGAACCCAACGCCGGTGCTGCGCCGGATCACCCTCAACGGGGACGGCACGCTGACCGACTACGGCTACGGGCTGCAGGGCGGGACGGCACCGGACTGGTACTTCTGGTCGAGCCCCTCGGAGCGCTTCAACCTGCTCGAGCACGCCGGCACCGTCGACGGCTCGACCCCGGTCTTCCGCTACTACAAGTACGTAAACGGGTCGATCTCCTCGACGCCGCTGCCGACGCCGCTCAGCGCCGAGAACGCCAAGCTCGCGGTGATGGTGACGGTGGCGTTCAAGACCGGGCTCTCGCAGGGCGCGACCAGGATCGACGGCGACAACGAGATGACGCTGAACGAGAGCGCGCTGCTGCGCTTCTCGCCGAGCAACGAGGACACCAACAAGGCGGGGCTGCCGTGCACCTGATCGCAACGATCGTCCGGCGCCTGCGGCTCGGCGAGGAGTCCGGCTTCGCGATGGGGATCGTCGTCGCCGGCATCTCCGTGGCGACGATCCTCGCCGTCGCCACCGTCGCCGCGACCAACGGCAACGTCCAGCTGACCGGCCGCAGCCTCGACGAGAAGCGCGCCTACGAGGCCGCTCAGGCCGGGATCGCCGACTACTCGTTCCACCTCAACAACGACAACGGCTACTGGGCCCGCTGCACGAACGTGCCCTCGCCGAACGCCGTCAACCAGCAGGGCTCGACCGCGAACAAGCGCAACGTGCCCGGCGGCAGCGGCGCGATGTATGCGCTCGAGCTGATCCCGGCGGAGGGCAAGTCGAGCTGCGACCCCGACGATCCGGTCGGCTCGATGATCGAGGGCTCGGGGGTCGCGACCGGCACCTTCCGGATCCGCTCGACCGGCTACTCGGGGCCGGGCTGCGACACCGACCCCGACGGCGACGCCTGCGTGCGGCGCAGCATCGTCGCCTCCTACAAGCGCGCGAGCTTCCTCGACTACGTCTACTTCACCCAGCTCGAGACCTCCGACCCGCAGACCTACGGCGACCCGCAGACGATCAACGGCGCCTACCAGCAGTGCTCGAAGACGATCCAGCAGGGCCGCTACGACAACCCGATCCCCTGGAGCGGCGGCCAGTACTGCGACCAGATCGTCTTCGCGACCGGCGAGCGGATCGACGGACCGCTGCACACCAACGACGCGCTGGTGATCTGCGGCCGGCCGACGTTCGGCCGCTCGCCCTCGGACCTGATCGAGGTCAGCGCCGTCGATCCGGGCTGGTACAGCTCCGGCTGCAGCGGCACCTGGCCGACGTTCAACGGCCAGTTCGTGACCGCCGCGCCGACGCTGACGCCGCCGCCGACCAACGCTCAGCTCAGGAACGTCCCCGGGGCGATGAAGTTCAACGGCCAGGTCGACATCACGCTCAGCAGCTCGTCGATGACGGTCAAGAGCGGCAGCACGACGCTGTACTCGGGCAGCTACCCGGCTAGCGGCGTCGTCTACGTCTCCAGCGACTCCTGCTCGGCGGGCCTCGACCCGTTCACGGCGACCTATCCGCCGACCTCGACCTGCGGCAACGTGGTCGTCCACGGGACCTACGCGGCGCCGCTGACGATCGCCGCCGAGAACGACATCATCATCAGCGACGACGTGATCCGCTCCGGCAACGGCCTGCTCGGCCTGATCGCCAACAACTTCATCCGCGTCGAGCACCCGATCTGCCCCTGGAGCAACAGGAACTGCAGCTCGGGCGGGGTGCCGGGGACGATGAGCTCGCAGACCGGCAAGGTCCAACGTCACTACGGCTACTACGACGACGCCGAGTGCCACGGCGGCGTCAACGGCAACGGCACGACGACGAACCTGCGGATCGACGCGGCGATGCTGGCGATCCAGCACTCGTTCATCGTCGACCACTACGACTGCGGCGGCCAGCTCGGAACGCTGCAGGTCAACGGCGCGATCTCGCAGAAGTACCGCGGGCCGGTCGGGATCGTCGGCGCCCACGGCTACAGCAAGGACTACAACTACGACGACCGCCTCCGCTACCTGGCGCCGCCGAAGTTCCTCGACCCGGTCGAGTCGGCCTGGCACATGCAGCGCCAGACCAGCGACTGAGGCGCCACGGCGGCGGAGCGGCCCGGACCGCCCGCTAAGTTGCGTTCGCGCCCGGCCCGATCATGCTCGCCCCGACCCTGCTTCTCACCGCCCTCGGCCTCGTGATCGGCAGCTTCGCCGCCGTCGTCGCCCACCGGGTGCCGATCGGCGAGTCGCCGCTCGGCGGCCGCTCGCGCTGCGATTCCTGTGCCGCGACGATCGCCGCCCGCGACAACGTCCCGGTGCTCTCCTGGCTTTTGCTGCGCGGCCGCTGCCGCGGCTGCGGCGCCGCGATCCCGGCCCGCTACCCGCTGACCGAGCTCGCGATGGCCGCCGGGTTCGCCGGCTGCTACCTCGCCTTCGAGGACGACGGCTGGGCCTGGGTCGCGCTCGGCTGCGCGTTCGTCGCGACGCTGGCGGTGATCACGCTGACCGACCTCACCGACCGGATCATCCCCAACGTCGTGCTCGGGCCGGCGGCGCTGATCGGCGTCGCGCTGCTCGCCCTCGCCGACGCGGGCGAGCTGCCGCCGCACCTGCTCGCGGCGGCGATCGCCGGCGGCGTCCTGTTCGTCGTCGCGATGCTCTATCCGCGCGGGATGGGGATGGGCGACGTCAAGCTCGCCGCGGTGATGGGCCTGTACCTCGGCCGCGCCGTCGCGCCGGCGCTGTTGATCGGGTTCGCCGCCGGCGCGGCCTTCGGCCTCGGCCTGATCGCCCGCCACGGCTCCGCCGCCCGCAAGCGGCAGGTGCCGTTCGGGCCGTTCCTGGCGCTCGGGGCGGTGATCGCCCTGTTCGCGGGCGACGCGATCGTCGACTGGTACCTGGACTCGTTCCTGCGCTGAGCGCGGGATCCGTCGAATCCTGCAAGCCGCCATTCAAGGAATGGCTCCCGGGGCCGATCTTGAGCTGAGGGTGCGCGCCCGCGGCCCGCAACGCTTTCCGGAGCCAAGCGCAAGAGCAGATGCCAAAGAAGGGATTGAACGTGGTCGGCCTCGACATCGGCACCGCCAGCGTCGCCGCCGTCGAGCTGCGCAGCAACGGCGCTGTCAGCGTCGAGCGGACCGCGATCGCGCCGCTGCCCGAGGGCGCGACCCAGGACGGCGAGGTCGCCGACTCCGAGGCACTCAGCGGCGCGCTCAAGGGCTTCTTCACCGCCGGCAAGCTCGGCCGCGACGTCCGCCTCGGCATCGCCAACCAGCGCGTCGTCGTCCGCACCCTGCGGATGCCGCGGGTCGAGAAGCGCGAGGAGATCGAGAACGCGATCCGGTTCATGGCCGAGGAGCAGGTTCAGATGCCGCTCGACGACGCGGTGATCGACTGGCAGGTGCTCGACGCCGCCCCCGGGGCCGCCGGCAACGGTCAGATGGACGTCGCCGTCGCCGCCGCGCGCTGGGACATGGTCCGGCCGCTGGTCGACACGCTGCGCGCCGCCGGCCTGCGACCGGTCGGCGTCGACGTCGCCGCCTTCGGGATGATCCGCGCGCTCGCCCGGGAGGCGGCCGCGGCGGCGCCGGCACCCGTACCGGGCGCGGACGGGACCCCCGCGGCGCCGCCGGCGCGGCTCTACTGCAGCCTCGGCGACGTCAGCAACCTCGCGATCGCGCGCGGCTCCGGGTGCCTGTTCACCCGCGTCTTCCCCTACGGCATCGAGGCGATCGCCGCGGAGCTCTGCGAGCACCAGGGGGTGACGATGGAGCACGCGCGGATGTGGCTCGGCCACGTCGGCCTCGAGCAGCCGCTCGAGGCGATCGCCGGCGATCCGGCGATCGTCGCCGCGACCCGCGAGGTGCTCGCCGCGGGCGCCGTCCGGCTCGCCGGCGAGCTGCGGCTGTCGCTCGACTACTACGGCTCCCAGGGCGAGGCGGCCGCGGTCGAGGAGATCATCGTCTGCGGCGCCGGCGCCGCGGTCGCCGGCCTGCCGGAGGCGCTGCAGGCCGAGCTCGGGTTCGCGCTGCGCTCGGCGCGGCCGGCCGCGCTCGCCGCGCTCCCGGCCGCCGACGCCTCGCGGCTGACCGTCCCCTACGGCCTGGCGCTGGAGGAGTAGCGGTTGCGCCCGGTCAACCTGATCCCGCTCGACCAGCGCCGCGGCGATGCGGCGCCGGTGCGCACCGGCCCGCTCGCCTACATCATCGTCGGCTTCCTCGGGCTGGCGCTGGCGGCGGTGATCGCCGTCGTCATGCTCGGCAACTCGGTCGACGACAAGCAAGCCGAGGTCGCGAGCCTCGAGTCGCAGGCGGCGGAGACGCAGGCCCGCGCCCAGGCGCTCTCGCCCTACGTCAGCTTCCAGCAGCTCCGCGACGCCCGGGCCGAGACGGTCGGCTCGCTCGCTCGCAGCCGCTTCGACTGGGAGCGGGTGATCCGCGAGGTCACCCGGCTGATCCCGCACAGCGTCTGGCTGCAGAACATGACCGGGACCGTGCGGCCCGACGTCCAGCTCGACAGCGGCGCCGGCATCGCGCTGCGCTCGAGCGTGCCCGGGCCGGCCCTCGAGCTGACCGGCTGCGCCCGCGCGCAGACCGACATCGCCCGGCTGATCGCCGCGATCAACGACGTCGACGGCGTCACCCGCGTGACCGCCGTCAACGGCATCAAGAGCAGCAGCGCCGGTGGCGGCGGCGCCGAGGGCAGCGGCTCGGCCGATTCCTGCCCGGCGTCGACGCCGTCGTTCCAGCTGCTCGCCGCATTCGACGAGATCGCGATGCCGGAGACGCCCGGGGGGCCGGGGGCCGCGGTCACGCCGCCGTCGAGCGGCACCCCGACCTCCGGCGGCGGTGCCGCGCAGGGTCCGGGTACCGCCGGCGAGCAGCCGGCGGCGCCCCCGACGCTGACCCCGGGGGGCTGACGTGAAGGGCTCCGACCGCGCCATCCTGCTCGCCCTGCCGCTGATCGCGCTCGCGGTCGGCTTCTACCTGCTCGCGATCGCGCCGAAGCAGAGCGAGAGCTCCGATCTCGACAAGAAGATCGACGAGCTCAACTCGCAGATCGCGGACGCGTCGGCGAACGTCGCCGCCGCCGAGAGCGCCCGCGACTCCTACGACCGCAACTACGCCGACATCGTCAAGCTCGGCGCCGCCGCGCCCGAGGGCAACGACCAGGCGACCTTCGTCTACACGATGAGCCGGCTCGGTCAGGAGAACTCGGTCCAGCTGCGCTCCTGGGAGCTCTCCGACACGGGCGGGGTCGCCCCCGGCGGCGCCGCCCCCGCGCCCGCGCCCGCGACACCGTCGACGCCGGCGCCCGAGGGCGACTCCGGCAGCTCCGGCGA
>CAZCFA010000034.1:0-16192 GCA_964497825.1 uncultured Conexibacter sp. | reverse complement strand
TCCGGCAGCTCCGGCGACTCCGGCAGCTCCGGCGATTCGGGTGGCTCCGGCGGCTCGGGCGAGGCGCCGGCGCCGGCGGCCGGCGAGTCCGACGCGTCGACGCCGGTCGCGGTGACGCCGACGGAGGCAACCGTGGCGGCGCTGCCGCTGGGCGCCACCGTCGGGCCCGCGGGCCTGCCGCTGACGCCCTACCGCTTCACCTACTCGGGGACGTTCTTCGACGTCGCCAACCTGCTCGGCGATCTCGACTCGACGGTCACGGTCGGCGACTCCCCCGACCTGACGAAGCAGCCGAAGGTGCGCGGGCGCCTGGTCACGATCGACGGGTTCGCGCTCGTCAACGACGACCGCCGCGGCTTCCCGACCGTGTCGGCCTCGCTCGCCCTGACCAACTACTCGGTGCCGGCCGACCAGGGGATCTCCGCCGGCGCCACGCCCGCCGGGCCGCCGACCGTCGCCTCCGACGAGGCGGCCGCGATCAGCTCCCCGGCGACGACCGCGACGGTGACACCATGAGGGTCCCGGACCTGCTCCAGAACGTCTACCGCGACCTCCGCGACCGGCGGATGCTCTCGGTCGCGATCGCGCTCATCGCCGCGATCGTCGCGGTGCCGTTGCTGATGGGCGGATCGGGCGGCGAGGAGGCGGCGCCGCCGGCGACCGCCGCCCCGACCGAGGCGCCGTTCGCCGGCGACGAGCAGCTCGATCCGGTCGTCCTCGCCGAGGTGCCGGGCCTGCGCGACTTCCGCCAGCGTCTCGCCGGCTACAGCAGCCACAACCCGTTCAAGGTCCAGTACGAGCCGCCGAAGCGGGGCGGCGGCGGCGGCGGTGCGGGCGCGGGGGCCGGCAGCGGTGGCGGCTCCGGTGCTCCCGCGGCGGGCGATACTCCGGAAACCGTCCCGGGCGGCGGCAGCTCCACCGAACCCGCCGGCGGCGGCTCCACCGAACCCGCCGGCGGCGGCGGTTCAACCGAACCGGGCGGCGGCGGTTCAACCGAACCTGCGGGCGGCGGCTCCGGCTCCTCCGGATCCGGCGGCCGCTCGGAGCTGGTCAGCTACCGAATCGACGTCCGCGTCGGCCCGGTCGGTCACACGAAGGTGCTCAAGGACGTCGCATCGCTGGCGTTCCTGCCGGAGCGCAAGCACCCGCTCGTCCAGTACATCGACGCCGACACCGGCGGCACCAAGGTCGCGTTCATCGTCAACCCGGAAGCGGCGGCGCTGAAGGGGAACGGCAAGTGCGTCCGCAACAAGAAGGACTGCCAGTACCTGGTCCTCGCGCCCGGCGACGAGCGCTACTTCCTCTTCGACGAGCACCAGTACCGGATCGAGCTGCTGCGCATCGACGAGCACCGCGAGCCCTACAAGCCGAAGGGCGGCTCGAAGCCGGACGCCGGCGCCGAGCGCGGCCACAAGGTGCTCACCGGCGACTGAGGCCTGGCGAGCCCGGCTGACGGCGGGCGTCGCGCACGCCGCTGCCGCCGCGCTCGCCGCGGGCGTCGCGCTGACCGCCGCGGCCGCCGGGCGCAAGTAGCCTGCGGGTGATGTCACGCTTCCGCTTCACGACCGCCGGCGAGTCACACGGACCCGGCCTGACGACGATCGTCGAGGGCCTGCCGGCCGGGCTCGAGCTCGACCGCGACGGACTCGATCGCGACATGGCCCGCCGCCAGCTCGGCCACGGCCGCGGTGGGCGGATGAAGATCGAGCGCGACGCGATCGAGGTCCGCTCCGGGGTTCGCCACGGGCGCACGCTCGGCAGCCCGATCGCGCTGCTGATCGCCAACCGCGACTACGAGAACTGGATCGAGCGGATGGGGCCCTGGGAGAGCGGCGAGGGGGTGGCGCAGGTGCATCTGCCGCGGCCCGGTCACGCCGACCTGGCGGGCCTGCAGAAGTACGGGTTCGAGGACGTTCGCGACGTGCTCGAGCGGGCCAGCGCCCGCGAGACCGCGGCGCGCGTCGCCGCCGGCGCCGTCGCCCGCCAGTTCCTCGCCGCGCTCGGGGTGACGATCCGCAGCCACGTGACCCGGATCGCGAGCGTCGCGGCCCCCTCGCCCCACGACCTCGAGCCGACGGCGTTCGACGCCGTCGACGAGGATCCGGTCCGCTGCCTCGACGCCGACGCCTCGGCGGCGATGGTCGACGAGATCAACCGGCTGCGGAAGCGGAATGAGAGCCTCGGCGGCACCTTCGAGGTGCGCGCCTGGGGGCTCGTGCCCGGCCTCGGCTCCCATGTCTCATGGGCCGAGAAGCTCGACGGCCGGATCGCCCGCGCGCTGGTCTCGATCCAGTCGGTGAAGGGGGTCAGCATCGGCTCCGCCTGGGACGTCGCCGCGAGCCCGGGCTCGGCCGCCCACGACGAGATCTTCCACTCGCCCGAGCGCGGCTACCACCGCGAGACCAACCGCGCCGGCGGGCTCGAGGGCGGGATGACCAACGGCGAGCCGCTGATCGTCCACGTCGCGATCAAGCCGATCTCGACCCTGACGAAGCCGCTGCGATCGGTCAACGTCCACAGCAAGGAGCCCGAGCAGGCGCACAAGGAGCGCACCGACTCGACCGTCGTCCCCGCCGCCGGCGTCGTCGGCGAGGCGATGCTGGCGACCGTGCTCGCCGACGCCTACCGCGAGAAGTTCGGCGGCGATCACATCGACGACGTCCACGCCGCGATCGCCGCCTACGCGCAGCGGATCGACTGGCGCCGCTGAGAGCGGACGGTAGGTACGCGGCGACCGAGCGGGGGCCCGCTGAGACGGGCGATAGCACTGGATATCGCCGTGATAGCCGCTGCTAGCGGTCGGGCGACGGGCCCCCGCGCGCTGTGCTCGGGCCGCGAGGCCGGATGCCGCCGGGTGCCCGCGGCGGCCGCGCCCGGCGCACGCCGGTGGCCTCATCCCGGCGCTGGGCGACTTGACCACCGCAACGGTGGAATTCGCGCCCCGCGCCCCGCGCCCCGCGCCGAGAACCGAGGCGGCGCCGGGTCGTGTGGAGCGGCATGGCTACTCTGCGCCGACCATGGCTGCCGCCGCCCCAGCGATCGCGTTCGTCGGCTTCATGGGCGCCGGCAAGTCGACGATCGCCCAGCGCGCCGCGCGGGCGCTCGGGCTCGACCTCGCCGACACCGACGAGCTGATCGAGCGCCAGGCGGGGATGCCGGTCGCGAGGATCTTCGCCGAGCGCGGCGAGGGCGGGTTCCGCGAGCTCGAGGAGCGGATCGCGCTCGAGGCGCTCGACCGCGGCGGCGCCGTCGCGCTCGGCGGCGGCGCGGTCGAGAGCGAGCGGCTGCGGGCGGCGCTGGCCGAGCACGTCGCGGTCTGGTGCCGCGTCGACGAGGAGCTGGCCTGGGCCCGCTGCGCCGGGACCGAGCGGCCGCTGGCCCGCGACCGCGACGGCTTCCGGCGCCGCTTCAACGCCCGCGCGCCGCTCTACGCGGAGGTCGCGCGCGCGATCCTGCCGTCCGGCGGCAACGTCTCCGGCGCCGCGCTGGGCTGGATCGGCGCGCTGCGCGAGGCCCCCGACGTCCGCCTGATCTGGGCGCGCTCGGCCTCGGCTGAGTACCCGGCCCTGGTCGGCGCCGGTGCGACCGGCCTGCTCGCCGCCCCCGGCGCCGCGGCGCCGGGGGCGCGGACGTTCGCCGTCGCCGACCGCGTCGCCCGCGCCGCCGTCGGCGAGCTGATGCCGGCGGCCGTGGCGACGATCGAGGCCGACGGCGGCGAGGAGGCGAAGACGATCGCGGCCGCCGAGCGGGTGCTGGTCGAGCTCGCCCGCGCCGGCGTTCGCCGCGACGACGCCCTGCTCGCCTTCGGCGGCGGCGTCGTCGGCGACCTCGCCGGCTTCTGTGCCGCCGTCTACCAGCGCGGGATCCCGGTCGTGCAGGTGCCGACCACGCTGGTCGCCCTGGTCGACTCGGCCTACGGCGGCAAGACCGGCGTCGATCTGCAGGAGGCGAAGAACTACGTCGGCGCCTATCACCAGCCCGCCGCGGTGCTCGCCGACCCGGCGGCGCTGCGGACGCTGCCGGCGGCGGAGGTCGCCGCCGGCTTCGCCGAGATGGTGAAGACGGCGCTGATCGCCGGTGGCCCGCTGTGGGCGGGCGTCAGCGCGTTGACGCGAGTCGATGCCGCCGCCGTCGCCCCGTTCGTCTTCGACTGCGCGCGGACCAAGCTCGACGTCGTCGCCGCCGACGAACGCGACGAGGGCCGCCGCGCCGTGCTCAACCTCGGCCACACGGTCGGCCACGCGATCGAGGCCGCCAGCGGCTACGGGCGCTACCGCCACGGCGAGGCGGTCGGGCTCGGGCTGCTCGCCGCGCTCCGCCTCTCGGGGGCCGACGAGCTGCGCGCGCAGGTCGGGGGCCTGCTCGGGCGCGCCGGGCTGCCGGTCGTGCTCGACCCCGCGATCGAGGTCGACGAGGTGCTGCTGATCGCCGACCGCGACAAGAAGGCGACGGCCGGCGGCGTGCCGCTGGTGCTGATCGAGTCGCCCGGAAACGTCAGCCACGGCCACCCGGTCGATCGGGATAGCCTCCGGGCCGCCGTGGCGGAGCTGCGACCGGAGCGCGAGTGAACGGGTCCCGCAACCGGGTCGCGGTGATGCACGGGGTCAACCTCGACATGCTCGGGCGCCGCGATCCCGAGATCTACGGGTCGGAGACGCTGAGCCAGCTCGAGTACCGGGTGCACGGGTTCGCGCGCGACCTCGGGCTCGAGGCGGCGTTCTTCCAGACCAACCACGAGGGCGAGTTCTGCGAGTACCTGCACCGGGCGCCGGAGCGGGCCGACGCGATCGTGCTCAACGCCGGCGCCTGGAGCCACTACTCGTGGGCGATCCGCGACGCGCTCGAGGTCGCCGGCAAGGTCGCCGTCGAGGTCCACATCAGCGACGTCGCCGGCCGCGAGGACTGGCGCTCGATCTCCGTCTTCGAGGGCCTCGTCGCGGCGCGGATCGACGGCAAGGGGGTCGACGGCTACCGCGAGGCGCTGGAGATCGTCAAGCGCGAGCTCGGGCTGTGAGCGGCAAGGGCGAGCGGGGGCTGTGAGCGGCGTGCCCGAGTCGCGCGCCGAACGGCTCGCCGCGGCGGCCGCCGCGGCCGGGCTCGACGCGGTCCTCGTCGGCGACATGGTGCGGCCCGGTGACTCCGGACGCGAGGCGATGGCCGACGTGAGCTGGCTCACCGGCCACCGCGGGACCAGCGGGCTCGCGGTCGTCGCCGCCGGGGGCTCGGGGCGCTGGCTGGTGACCGACTTCCGCTATCTCGAGGTCGCCGCGGCGACGGTGCCGTCCACGTTCGAGGTCGTCGACGGGACCGCCGACCTGACCAAGGCGGTCGCGGCGCTGCTCGGCGACTTCGGGCGGGTCGGCGTCGACGAGTCGCGGATCAGCGTCGAGCGCCATCGCAGGCTCAGCGAGGCGCTGCCGGACGGGGTCGAGCTGACCGCGGCGAAGGACCTGCTGGCGGGGCTGCGGCGGACCAAGGACGAGGTTGAGATCGAGGCGATCGCCGCCGCGGCGGCGCTGACCGACGACGTCTACGCCTGGCTCGAGGGGCGCGGCCTCGCCGGCCGCGGCGAGCGCGAGGTCGCGCTCGCCGCCGAGCTGCGGATGCGCGAGCTCGGCGCCGAGGGCCCCTCGTTTCCGCCGATCGTCGCCGCCGGGCCGAACGGATCGCGGATCCACGCCGTGCCCTCCGAGCGCGAGATCGGCCCGGGCGAGTACGTCGTCGTCGACCTCGGCGCGATCGTCGACGGCTACTGCTCCGACTGCACGCGAACGCTCGTCGAGGGCGACCCCGACCCGGGCCAGCGCGAGGTCTACGAGCTCGTGCTGGCGGCGCAGGCCGCGGCGCTGGGGGCGATCTCGGCGGGCGCCGGCGGCCGCGACGTCGACGCCGTCGCGCGCGAGCTGATCGCGGCGGCCGGCCACGGCGAGCGCTTCGGCCACGGGCTCGGCCACGGGGTCGGGATCGAGGTGCACGAGCCGCCGCGGCTGTCGAAGCGCTCCGACGACGTGCTCGCGGCGGGCGACGTCGTCTCGGTCGAGCCCGGGATCTACGTGCCGGGCGAGTTCGGGGTCCGGATCGAGGACCTCGTCGTCGTCGCTGACGACGGATACCGCAACCTCAGCTCCCGGCCCAAGTAGCCTTCCCGCCCGAATGCTGAGCGCCGGCAACATCCTGCAGCCGCTGACCGACGCCGAGGAGTGGGTGCTCGAGGGCCTGCACGGGCTCGGGCTCACCTGGGGGCTGGCGATCGTCGGGCTGACGCTGCTGACCCGCTGCGTGATGCTGCCGCTGATCGTCCGCCAGTACCGCTCGCAGCGCGAGATGAAGCGGCACATGCCGGAGCTGCGCAAGCTGCAGGCGAAGCACAAGGGCGGCGACAAGCAGAAGCTGCAGCAGGAGATGGCCGCCTACTACAAGCAGCACGGGATCAACCCGATCGCCTCGGTCGGGCCGCTGCTGCTGCAGATCCCGGTCTTCATCTCGCTCTACATGCTGCTGCGCCACGACGCCACCAACGGCCTGTTCGGCGACGGCGGCTTCCTGTTCATCCCCGACCTGACCGCGAAGCCGCAGGGCGCGGTGCTGGTCGCGATGATCCTCGTCTACCTCTGCTCGCAGGTCGCCTCGAGCGCGATCGCGACGCGGACGATGCAGAGCAGCCACCGCGGCGTCGCGATGGCGCTGCCGCTGCTGTTCGCCGGGGTGATCGCGCGGTTCCCGGCCGGGCTCGCGATCTACTCGATCACGACGAGCTTCTGGAGCCTCGGCCAGCAGATCACCTTCTGGCGGCTGTCCTCGGCGGTGCCGGCCGGGAGCGCCGCGATCGCGGCCGAGGTCGAGGACGTGATCGAGGCCGATGCCGACTCCGAGCTCGAGCGGGCGCTCGAGCGCCCGGCGCCCGCGGCGAAGCCGAAGCCCAAGCACCACGAGCGACAGCACTCGCGCAGCAAGAAGAAGAAGCGCAGCCGCTCGCGCCGCTGACGACGCCCGCCGGACGCGAACGGGTAGCGTCCGCGCCGTGAGCCTCGCCGGCAAGACGATGATCGTAAGCGGCGGCAGCCGCGGCATCGGGCTCGCGATCGCGCTGCGGGCGGCCGCCGACGGCGCCAACGTGGCGCTGATCGCGAAGACCGACCAGCCGCACCCGAAGCTGGAGGGGACGATCCACACCGCCGCGGCCGCGATCGAGGCGGCGGGCGGCACGGCGCTGCCGATCGTCGGCGACATCCGCGACGAGGGGCGGGTCGCCGCCGCGGTCGCCGAGGCCGCCGAGCGCTTCGGCGCGATCGACATCGTCGTCAACAACGCCAGCGCGATCAGCATCACCGGCACCGAGCAGACGCCGATCAAGCGCTACGACCTGATGCAGGACATCAACGCCCGCGGCACCTTCGTGCTCTCGCAGGCCTGCATCCCGCACCTGCGCGAGGCCGCCAACCCGCACGTGCTGACGCTGTCGCCGCCGCTCAGCCTCGAGCCACGCTGGGCCCAGCACCACGTCGCCTACACGATCGCCAAGTACGGGATGAGCCTCTGCACGCTGGGGATGGCGGCGGAGTTCGCCGACGACGGCATCGCCTTCAACTCGCTGTGGCCGCGGACGATCATCGCCACCGCCGCGGTCCAGAACCTGCTCGGCGGCGACGAGGCGATGAAGCGCGCCCGAACCCCCGCCGTCTATGCCGATGCCGCCCACGCGATCCTCAACCGGCCGAGCCGCGAGTGCAGCGGCAACTTCTTCCTCTGCGAGGACGTGCTCGCCGAGGAGGGCGTCACCGACCTCTCGGTCTACTCGGCGGTCGAGGGGGCCGAGCCGCAGGTCGACCTCTACGTCGACGAGGTCAACCCGCCGGGGCTCGCCTGAGCGGCGCCCGGGCGCGATCCGCGGCGGCGGCGCTCAGGTCCGCTTCGCGGTGACCTGGAAGATCGAGGTGAGGCCGGTCTCGAAGCCGTTGCGAGCGGCGCGCAGGTAGAGCCGCCAGACGCGCACGCGCTCGGGGCCGGCGAGCTCGGTCGCCCGTTCGATGTCGTCGTCGAGCCGCCGCGCCCAGTGGCGCAGGGTCTCGGCGTAGTCGGCGCGGAAGCCCTCGGCCAGCGACGGCTCGAAGCCGGCCCGCTCGAGCGCGAGCAACACCCGTGAGAGCTGCAGCGGCTCGCCGTCGGGGAAGACGTAGCGCTCCGAGAACGGCCCGGCCTCGGGGTCGCTGTGGCGGAGCCGGGCGATGCCGTGGTTGAGCAGCCGGCCGCCGGGGCCGAGCAGCGCCGCGAGCTGCGCGGCGTAGAGGTCGATGTTCTCGGCGCCGACGTGCTCGACCATGCCGATGCTGGCGATCGCGTCGAAGCGCTCGCCGCCGAGGTCGCGGTAGTCGATCACCCGGATCTCGACCCGGTCGCCGACGCCGGCCTCGGCCGCCCGCCGCCGGGCTTCCCGCGCCTGCGGCTCCGAGAGCGTGATGCCGACGACCTCGGCGCCGTGGCGGGTCGCGGCCCAGACGGCGAAGCTGCCCCAGCCGCAGCCGATGTCGAGCACGCGGTCGCCGGGCTGCAGGGCGAGCTTGGTGCAGACCAGCTCCAGCTTCGCCTCCTGCGCCTGCTCCAGCGTCGTCGCGCCGCGCGAGAAGAACGCGCAGCTGTAGGTCATCGACCGGTCCAGGAACAGCGCGAAGAACTCGGGCGGCAGGTCGTAGTGGTGGCGGACCGCGCGCGCGTCGCGCTGCTTCGAGCGCCGCGTCCCCCGCGGCCGCAGCTCGGCCCGCGGCGGCCGCGGCGGCAGCGCCAGGCCGTTCGCGGCCAGCGCCGCGGCGGCGACGCGGAGCCGGGCGGCGCCGTCGATCGGCGGCGGCTTCCACTCGTTGAGCAGGCGGATCACGGCCTCGAGGTCGTCGACCTCGAGCTCGCCGCTGACGTAGGCGCGGCCGATGCCGAGCTGGCCTGGGGCCCGCAGCGCGTGGCCGACGGCGGCCGGCGAGCGCACCGTGAAGCGGGCGCCGCCGGCGCTCGTCGCGGGCAGCTCCCCGCCGTCCCAGAAGCGGACCGAGAACGGCCGGTCGGGCAGCGCCGCGGCGAGCGCGGAGCGCAGCGGGCCGGTGCGAGCGAATGCCACCCGCCGATCCTAGGCGCCGCCGCCACCGCCGTGTAGCGCGAGGACCTTCCCGCTACCCTCCGCCGCCGTGATCTCCACCGCCCAGTTCAAGAACGGCACCCACATCGAGGTCGACGGCAAGATCTACCGGATCATCGAGTTCCAGCACGTCAAGCCGGGCAAGGGCGGCGCCTTCGTGCGCTCGAAGCTGCGCAAGGTCGACGACGGCTCGGTGATCGACAGGACCTTCCGTGCCGGCGAGAAGTTCCGGCCGGTGCGGACCGAGACGCGGCGGATGCAGTACCTCTACGACGCCGGCGACGCCGCCGTGTTCATGGACAGCTCGACCTACGACCAGGTCGAGCTCGCCGCCGACGTGACCGGTGAGGAGATGCGCTGGGTCCGGCCCAACGACGAGGTCGAGGTGCTGCTGGTCGACGAGCTGCCGGCCGGGATCCAGATCCCGAGCGCGGTCGACCTCGAGGTGACCGAGACGCAGCCGGGGCTGAAGGGCGACACCGCCTCCGGCGGCGGATCGAAGCCCGCCACGCTCGAGACCGGCGTGACGATCGACGTCCCCCTGTTCATCGAGGAGGGCGAGACCGTCCGCGTCGACACTCGCTCGGGCGCCTACGTCTCGCGGGCCTAGCTCGGCGCCGCCGCCGTCCCGGCCACCGCGGCGCGTAACCTGCCGCCCATGCGCCGATCCGACCAGCGCCGCGACGCCGCCGTCGCCCTCTACCAGCGCGACGTGACCAACCGTCCGCTCGACGAGCTGCTCGCCGGCGCGAAGCCGTTTACCCGCGAGCTCGCGCTCGGCGCCGACGAGCGGCTGGCCGCGATCGACGCCGAGATCGGCGCCAACGCCCGCGGCTGGACGATCGAGCGGATCGCGCCGCTGGAGCGGGCGATCATGCGAATCGCCGTGTTCGAGATCCACCACCGGCCCGAGATCCCGGTCGCCGTATCGATCGACGAGGCGGTGAGCGCCGCGAAGCGCTACTGCGGCGCCGAGGCGCCGGGGTTCGTCAACGGCGTGCTCTCGGCGATCGCCCGCGGGGCCGGCGCCGAGGTCGAGGAGACGCCGGCGTGACCGACGGCGGCGCCGGGGCCGGGATCGAGCGGCTCGAGCGGGCCGCGTCGCGGCTCGACGAGATCGCCGCCGCGCTCGAGGACCCGGAGGCCGACGCGGTCGAGCTCGCGCGCGAGGCGGCCGAGATCGCCGCCGCGGCCGGCGGCGCCGCCGCCGAGGCCGCCCGCGCCGCCGCCGAGCGTGGCCCCGACGGCCCCGGCTGACGACCGCTCGATGGCCGGCTACCCGGACGACCTCCGCGGCCTCGTCGAGAGCTATCTCGCCGAGCTCGGCTACTCGCAGCGGCCCGAGACCACCGGCCTCGAGCGGGCGATGCGCTATTCGCTGCTGGCCGGCGGCAAGCGGGTGCGGCCGGTGCTGTGCCTGGCGACCGCCCGCGCGCTCGCGATCGAGCCCGCCAGCGTGCTGCCGACGGCGGCGGCGATCGAGCTGATCCACACCTACTCGCTGATCCACGACGACCTGCCGGCGATGGACGACGACGACCTTCGCCGCGGCCGCCCGACATCGCACGTCGCCCACGGCGAGGACGTCGCGATCCTCGCCGGCGACGCCCTGTTCGCCGAGGCGATCCGGCTCGTCGCCGGACGGCAGCAGGGCGAGCCGGCGCGGGTGCTGGCGGCGATCGGCGAGATCGCCGGCGCTACCGGCGTCGACGGCATGGTCGGCGGCCAGTACGTCGACGTGGTCGGCGGCGGCACCGATCCGGAGTCGCTGCGGCTGCTGCACTCGCTGAAGACGGGGCGGCTGATCCTCGCCAGCGTCTGCGCGGTGCTCGCGCTCGGCGGCCTGCCGGCGGCGGCGCAGGACCCCTACCGGCGCTTCGCGACCGAGCTCGGGCTGCTGTTCCAGATCGTCGACGACATCCTCGACGTCACCGGCAGCGACGAGCAGCTCGGCAAGCCGAGCGGCTCCGACGAGCGCCACGGCAAGGTCACCTACGTCAGCCTGTTCGGGCTCGAGCGCGCCCGCGAGCTCGCCGTCAGCTCGCACCGGGCCGCCGTCGCCGCGCTCGCCGAGGCCGAGGGCGACGGCGACGGGTCGTCGCTGCTGCAGATCAGCGACTTCATCTTCACCCGCCAGAGCTAGATCGCAGCGGCCGGGGCGATTCGTCCCAAGCCCCGGTCGGCTCCGACCCCGGGTCGCTGATTTGTGACAATCAGGGCGTCGTGCCCGAGCCCGAGCTCAACCAGCCGCTGCTGCCGGCGATCGGCGGCCCCGGCGATCTCCGCGATCTCAGCGACGAGCAGCTGCAGCGGATCGCGCAGGAGACGCGCGAGCTGATCGTCGACACGATCGGCGAGATCGGCGGCCACTTCGGCGCCAACCTCGGCACCTGCGAACTGGCGGTGGCGCTGCACAGCCTGCTCGACTCCCCGCGCGACAAGGTCCTCTGGGACGTCGGCCACCAAGCCTACCCGCACAAGATCCTGACCGGCCGCCGCGAGCGGCTGGCGACGATCCGCCAGTACGGGGGGCTGGCACCGTTCTGCTCGATCCCCGAGTCCGAGCACGACATCATGGGCGCCGGCCACGCCTCGACCTCGATCGGCTACGCGGTCGGGCTCAAGGAGGCGATGCGGAAGGGGATCGGCGACGACGGCAAGGTCGTCGCGGTGATCGGCGACGGCGCGCTGACCGGCGGCGTCGCCTACGAGGCGCTGCAGAACGCGGGCGGGCTCGAGACGCCGATCGTGATCGTCCTCAACGACAACGGCATGTCGATCTCGCCCAACGTCGGCGCGCTGTCCCACTACTTCAACCGGGTCCGGCTCAACCCGCGCCTGTTCCACGCGCGCGAGGACGTCGAGGAGCGGCTGGCGAAGCTGCCGATGGGCCTCGGCCGCCGGATCGAGCGGCTCGGGCCCGAGGTCAAGGCGGCGATCAAGGCCTACTGGGCGCCGGGGCTGCTGTTCGAGGAGCTCGGCCTCGCCTACGTCGGCGTGATCGACGGGCACGACGTCGCCGACCTGCGCTGGGCGCTGCGGCAGGCGCTGGCGGCGGAGCGGCCGGTCGTCGTCCACATCCACACGGTCAAGGGCAAGGGCTTCGCCGCCGCCGAGGAGGGCGGGCTCGAGGGGATGGAGAAGTGGCATGCCGCCAAGCCGGGCTCGATCGTCGATCGCAAGCCCGCGGCCGAGGCGCCGCCGCGGCCGGTCGTCCCGGTTCAGGAGTCCGACGCTCCACGGTCGATCGCCCCCGAGAAGCTCGAGCCGCGGGCGCCGGATCCGTCGCCGCCCGCCTACACGGCGGTGTTCGCGCGGGCGATGATCGCCGAGGCCGAGCGCGACGAGCGCGTGATCGGGATCACCGCCGCGATGGCGGGAGGGACCGGCCTCGACAAGCTTGCCAAGGCCCGCCCCGGCCAGTGCTACGACGTCGGCATCGCCGAGCAGGACGCGGTCCTGTTCGCCTCCGGGCTCGCCCTGCAGGGCGCGAGGCCGGTCTGCGCGATCTACTCGACGTTCCTGCAGCGCGGCTTCGACCAGATCGTCCACGACGTCTGCCTGCAGAACCTCAACGTCGTCTTCGCGATGGACCGGGCCGGGCTCGTCGGCGACGACGGGCCGACCCACCACGGCGCCTTCGACGTCTCCTACCTGCGGCCGCTGCCGAACATGGTGCTGATGGCGCCCCGCGACGAGGCGATGCTGGTCAACATGCTGCGGACCGCGATCGAGCACGAGGGGCCGATCGCGCTGCGCTACCCGCGCGGGACCGCGGAGGGGGTGCCGCTGCCGGAGCCGCCGCGCGAGATCGAGATCGGCAGCGGCGAGATCCTCCAGGAGGGCGACCGCGTCGCCCTGCTCGGCTACGGCTGGGGGGTCCAGGTCGCCAACGCCGCCGCCGAGGAGCTCGCCGGCCACGGCCTGCGACCGACCGTCGCCGACGCCCGCTTCGCCAAGCCGCTCGACGCCGATCTGATCGAGCGGCTCGGCACCGACCACGAGCTCCTCGTCACGATCGAGGAGAACGTCCTACCGGGCGGCTTCGGCGCCGCCGTCCTCGAGCACGCCGAGCAGGCGCTCGACCGCGACCGGGCGCGGATCCTCCGCGTCGGCCTGCCCGACCGCTACGTCACCCACGGCAAGCCGGCGCTGCTGCGCGAGGAGGTCGGCCTGACCGGCCCGGCCGTCGCCGAGCGCGTGCTCGCCGCGCTCGCCAGCCCGGTGCGCGCCTAGCCCGGCCGCCGAGCCGGCCCCAGAAAGCGAAAGCGCCCCACAAGGGGGCGCTCTCGGGTACAGGGAGGAGAGTTGTGTGTTTTGAAAGGGACCGGCTCTCTGTGGACGCCGCGATATGTGGCGGCGGCCGTCCGGTCCTGTAAGCCTGCGATCACTATACGAACGTATGTCCTCTATATGTGTGAGGGCGCTCACACTACGGACGGATTCCTTTCGGACCGGGGAGCCGCGGCCCGAAATCGGCCGCTCAGGCGGGCCCGCCGTCGCCCGCGACCGGCCTGGCTGCCGCTACCTTCCCGAGCCATGGCTCGGATCCGGCTCGACGCCCTCCTCGCCGACCGCGGCCTGGCGCCGTCGCGCTCCGCCGCGGCGACGCTGATCCGCGCCGGGCGGGTCCGGGTCGGGCGCGGGGGAGAGGTGGCCAGCAAGCCGGGCCGCGCGGTGCCCGCCGACCTCGAGGTCAGCCTCGAGCAGGGGCGCCGCTACGTCTCCCGGGGCGGGCTCAAGCTCGAGGCGGCGCTCGAGGCGATGGCGATCGACGTCGCCGGGCTGCTCTGCCTCGACGTCGGCGCCTCGACCGGCGGCTTCACGGACTGCCTGCTGCAGCGCGGCGCCGCGCGGGTCGCCGCCGTCGACGTCGGCCGCGGCCAGCTCGACATCACGCTGCGCGACGACCGCCGGGTGACCGTGCTCGAGGGCACCAACGCGCGCGCGCTCGAGCCCGCGATGCTGCCGTTCGCCGCCGATCTGGCCGTGATCGACGTCTCCTTCATCTCGCTCGCCAAGCTGCTCGGCCCGGTCAGCTCCTGCCTCGCCGCCGACGGCATGACGCTGGCGATGGTCAAGCCGCAGTTCGAGCTCGGCAAGGGCCGGGTCAAAGGCGGCGTCGTGCGCTCGTACGCCGAGCGCCGCGAGGCGGTCGCCGCGGTCGTCGAGGCGGCCGCCGGGCTCGGGCTCTCGCTGCGCGACGCGGCGCCGGCGGGAGTTCCCGGGCCGAAGGGCAACCGCGAGGTCTTCATCCGTCTCGATCGCGGGCCCGGCCCCGGCGCGGCCGAGCGCGAGGCGCTGATCGACGCCGCCCTCGAGGCGCCGGGATGACCGCCGCGCCGCGCCGGGTGGCGCTGTTCTCGCACCGCGACCCGCGCGACGGCGGCGCCGCGATCGCCGCCGCCGGCGCCGCCGCGGCCGCGGCCGGCTGCGAGCTCGTCCTCGCCGAGCCCGAGCTCAGCGTGGCGGCCGGGGTCAGCGGCCTGACGATCGCCGAGGCTCCGCCCGAGCGTCCCGACCTCTGCCTGGCGCTCGGCGGCGACGGCACGGTGCTGCGGGCGCTGCGCCACTACGCGGAGAGCGGCGTGCCGGTGTTCGGCATCAACTACGGCACCGTCGGCTTCCTCGCCTCGGTCGAGGCCACCGACCTCGAGCGCGGGCTCGAGCGCGCCTTCGCCGGCGATTACGAGGTGATCCCGCTGCCCGGGCTCGAGGCGAGCCGCGACGGCGAGCGCGAGATCGCGGTCAACGACGTCTCGTTCACGCGGCGCGCGCACGAGCGCGTCGCCGAGCTCTCCTACAGCATCAGCGGCCAGGAGGTGGGGCGGGTGCGCTGCGACGGGCTCGTCGCCGCGACCCCGGTCGGGTCGACCGGCTACAACCTCGCCAACAACGGCCCGATCCTCGCCTGGGGCGTCGAGGGCTTCGTCGTCAGCTTCATCGCCCCGCACACGCTGACCGCGCGGGCGCTGGTCGTCGCCCCCGGCGACGTCCTGCACGTCACCAACGTCGGCGCCCGCAACCGGGTCGAGATCGGCGTCGACGGCAACTCCGCCGGCGTGCTCGGCCCGGGCGAGGAGATCGAGATCGGCTTCCGCGACGGGCTCGCCCGTCTCGCCCAGCTCGCGGGCGAGACGTTCTACCGCCGGATCCGCGAGAAGTTCGGCCGCCTCGCCCACTGAGCCGGCGCCGTGCGCTGGCCGTTCTGTCCCGGGCCGTTGCTATCCGTTGCGGCGATGCTCCGCGAGCTGCGAATCGAGAACCTCTTGCTGATCGAGCGGGCCGAGCTGCGGTTCGGGCCGGGGCTGAACGCGATCACGGGCGAGACCGGCGCCGGCAAGACCGTGCTCGCGCACTCGCTCGACCTGCTGCTCGGCGGCCGGCCGCGCAGCGCCGTCGTCCGTCCCGGCTGCGACGAGGCCTGGGTCGAGGGGACGTTCGCGCTCGCCGACGAGGTCCGCGCCGACCCGGAGCTGGCCGAGCTGGCCGAGCGGCTGCCCGCGGGCGAGGAGGTGACGCTGGCGCGCCGCGTGCACGCCTCGTCGGGACGCTCGTCCGCCTTCATCGCCGGGCGCTCGGCCTCGGCCGCCGACCTGCGGGCGCTCGGCGGCAGGCTGCTCGCCTTCTACGGCCAGCACGAGCACCGCAGGCTGACGCTCGCCGCCGCCCAGGCCGAGGTGCTCGACGCCTACGCCGGCACCGGGCACCTCGAGCTGCGCGACTCCTACCGGCGGGCGCACGCTGAGGCGGTCCGCCTGCGCCGCGCGATCGAGGCGCTCGAGGCCCGCGCGGGCGCCCGCGAGCGCGACATCGACCTGCTGCGGTTCGAGCTCGACGAGATCGAGGCGGCGGCGATCGAGCCCGGCGAGCGCGACGAGCTCGTCGCCGGCCGCGACCAGCTGCGCCACGCCGAGGGCCTGCGCGACGGCGCCGCCGCCGCCCTCACGGCGCTGACCGGCGGCGAGCAGGGCGACGGCGCCGCGGCGGCGATCGCGGCGGCGCGCGGGGCGCTGGCGCGCGGCGGCGGCGTCGACCCGGAGCTCGATGCGCTTGCCGAGCGGGTTG